>DASXOF010000015.1:0-24358 GCA_036494495.1 Solirubrobacterales bacterium
CACGGAACTGTGGTCAGGAAAGTAACCCCTGAAGCGAACAGCGGGAGGGGCCCTGAGGGACCCCTCCCGTCCGGCGACGCCCGCGCCCTGCTGAGGGTCGCGGGCGTCTCCAAGTCCTTCCCCGGGACCAAGGCGCTGACCGACTTCTCGCTCCAGGTGGGGGCGGGGGAGATCGTCGCCGTGGTCGGCCAGAACGGCTCCGGCAAGTCGACCCTGGTCAAGGTGCTGGCGGGCATCCACCAGCCCGATCGCGGCTCGCAGGTGATCTTCGGCCGCGGCGCCGACGACGAGCCGGTCAGCATCCACTTCCTCCACCAGGACCTCGGCCTGGTCGCGGGCCTCTCGACGATCGAGAACCTCGACCTCAGCCGGCGGCTCGGCGGCGGCGCCCTGATGCCGGCGCCGGTGCGGGCCGAACGGCGCCGCGCCGAGGCGCTGATCGCCGACTTCGGCGGCTCCTTCGACGTCACCGCGCCGGTCGCGACCCTCTCGGCCGCCGAGCGGACGATCGTCGCGATCACCCGCGCCCTCGACGGCTGGGACCACTCCCGCAACGTCCTCGTCCTCGACGAGCCGACGGCCTCGCTCCACGGCGAGGAGGTCGGCAAGCTCTTCACCGCGGTGCGGCGGGTGGCGGACCGCGGCGCCGGCGTGATCTTCATCTCCCACCGGCTCGACGAGGTGATCGAGCTCGCCGACCGCGTGATCGCCCTGCGCGACGGCAAGCTGATCGCCGACGTCGGCCGCGGCGAGTACGACCACGACGACCTGGTGCGGCTGATCGCCGGCGAGATCGCCGCCGCCCAGACCGAGCACGGCGACCCCTCGCTGCGGGCGGAGCCGGTGCTGCGCGCTCGCGGCATCCGCGGCCGGACGATCCGCCAGCTCGACCTCGACCTCCACCCGGGCGAGATCCTCGGCGTCTCCGGGGTGCTCGGATCGGGGCGCGAGGAGCTCGCGGGGGCGCTCTTCGGCTCGCACGAGGCGGGGTTCGACGAGCTGCAGGTGGACGGCCGCCGGCTCGAGCGCTCCGACCCCCGCAGCTCGATCGCCGCCGGCGTCGCCTACGTCCCCGGCGAGCGCCACCGCGAAGGCGCGGTGATGACGATGTCGCTGCGGGAGAACATGACGCTGCCGCGGCTGCGGCCGCTGCGCCGCTTCTTCGGCCGCCTCGACCAGTCGGCGGAGCGCCGCGAGGTCGACCAGTGGATCGAGCGCCTCGGCGTCCGGCCCGCAGACCCCGAGCGCCCGCTGTCGCTCTTCTCCGGCGGCAACCAGCAGAAGGTCGTGCTCGCCAAGTGGCTGCGCAACGAGCCCAAGGTCCTGCTGCTCGACGAGCCGACCCAGGGCGTCGACGTCGGCGCCAAGGCCGGCATCTTCGAACTGATCGCCGCGGCGGCCGCCGGCGGCACCGGCGTGCTGGTCTGCTCCTCGGACGCCAAGGAGCTGGCGCTGATCTGCGACCGGGTGCTGGTCATGCGCGACGGCGAGATGGTGATCGAGGTGACGCGCTCGCAGCTGACCGAGGCGGCTCTGGTCGGGGCGGGCCTCGGCGGCGCTGCCGCCTGACGCTTCGCCAGCCCTCCCGCTGTCACAGCCTGTCGGCGGGCCTTGTCTTAAGGGTGTCCAACCCTCACGACCTTGGAGGCCACCACCATGGAGCCCCGTCTCGATCACCCCGCCCAGACCCTTCCGGGCGCAATGCAGGCGCTGTTGAAACTCGACAAAGCGGCCGGCGGCTCGGGGCTGCCCGAGACGACCCTGGAGCTGGTCAAGCTGCGCGCCGGCCAGATCAACGGCTGCAGCGGCTGCGTCGACCTCCACTCGCGCCTGCTGAAGGCGATGGGCGAGTCGGACGAGCGCGTCTTCATGGTCGCCGCCTGGCGCGAGTCGTCCTACTTCAGCGACGCCGAGCGCGCCGCGCTAGCCCTGGCCGAGGCGATGACGCGGATCGCCGACCGGGCCGACCCGGTGACGGACGAGATCTGGGCCGACGTCGCCCGCCACTACGACGTGGCCCAGCTGTCCTCGCTGGTCCTCTCGATCGCGGCGATCAACGCCTGGAACCGGCTCAACGTCGCGACCCGGCAGATCACCGGCGAGTGGATCGCGGAGCAGATCCCGGCGATGCTCGGCCGGTAAGGCGGCCCGCACGGCGACGACCGATCAGGCCGGCCCGGCGAGTGACTCGAGCAGGGCGACGAGCCCTGCCCGCACCTCGCCGAGCCGGCGCTCGCCGATCTGCTCTCCCCAGCGCTCTTCGACCGCGCGGCCGGCGCGGTGGGTCACCGGTCGCACCGCCTCGCCGCGGGCGGTGAGGAAGACCAGGCGCGAGCGCCGATCGGCCGGATTGGGCCGCCGTTCGACGTAGCCGAGGCGTTCGAGGTCCTCGACCGCTTCGCGCATCGTCTGCTTGCGCACCCTGGCGCGGCGGGCCAGCTCGCTGACCGGGGTGCCGTCCTCGTCGACGAAGGGGAAGACGCCGGCGTGCGCGGGGCGGATCCCGTCGAAGCCGGCGTCGGAGAGGGCGGCGTCGATCTCCGTCGCCCAGTGCTGGTTGGCAAGGCGCAGGAGCAGCCCGAGCAGCGGATCCGAGGGGGTGGGAGGGGTGGCGGAGATAGACAGGTCCCTTTCTAGTTTGGTACCTTAGGCAGGAACCTGTCTACCACACCGGAGGTCCGCCATGCCATCGCTGGACGTGCTCGACTCGGAAATCCACTATCGCGAGGCCGGCTCGGGGCGGCCCTTCGTCTTCCTCCACGGCAACCCGACCTCCTCGCACCTCTGGCGCCGGGTGATGCCGGCCGTCGGCGACCCCGCCCGGCGCCTGGCCCCGGACCTGATCGGGATGGGCGCCTCCGGCAAGCCCGACGTCGGCTACCGCTTCGCCGACCACGCCCGCTACCTCGACGCCTGGTTCGACGGGCTGGGGCTCGACGGCGTGGTGCTGGTCGGCCACGACTGGGGCGGCGCGCTCGCCTTCGACTGGGCCCGGCGGCACCCGGATCGTGTCCGCGCCGTGGCCTTCCTGGAGACGATCGTGCGGCCGATGGCG
This sequence comes from Solirubrobacterales bacterium, assembly GCA_036494495.1. Classification (GTDB taxonomy): domain Bacteria; phylum Actinomycetota; class Thermoleophilia; order Solirubrobacterales; family 70-9; genus VAYN01. Next base: position 3,056 of record DASXOF010000015.1, read on the forward strand.
TGGGACGCGTTCCCGGAGAGCGCCCGCCCGATCTTCGCGGCGCTGCGGACGCCGGGCCGCGGCGAGGAGATGGTCCTCGAGGAAAACCTCTTCATCGAGCAGGCGCTGCCGGCCGGGGTGCGGGCCGGCCTCGCCGACGCCGACCGCGCCGCCTACGGGGAGCCGTACGCGACCCCGGAGAGCCGCCGCCCGCTGCTCCAGTGGCCGCGCGAGATGCCGCTGGGGGGCGAGCCCGCCGACGTCGTCGAGCGGGTAGAGGCCTACGACCTCTGGCTGTCCGAGAGCGAGGGGGTTCCGAAGCTGCTGCTGGCCTTCGACCCGGGGCAGGGCATCATGATCGGCCCGGACCTCGTCGCCTGGTGCGAAGCCAACGTCGCGGCGCTCGAGGTCGAGCACTGCGGCGCGGCCGGCCACCACGCTCCGGAGGACCAGCCCGAGGCGATCGCCGCGGCGATCTCGGGCTGGGCCGACCGCCACGGCCTGCGGGGCTGATCGCGATGCTGGCGATACGGCAACACGAGTTCGGCGGCCCCGAGGAGCTCCGCCTGGAGGAGCTGGAGGATCCGCAGCCGGGGGTGGGGGAGGTGCGGATCGCGGTCCGGGCGGCGGGGGTCCATCTGATCGACACGGCGGCCCGCCGCGGCGAGCGGGCCGGCCCGCTGCCGCCCGCGACGCTGCCGATGACCCCGGGCCGCGAGGTCGCCGGCGTCGTCGACGCGGTCGGCCCGGAGGTCGACCCGGGCCTGGTCGGCAAGCGGGTCGCCGCCGACCTCGGCGCCCGCAGCGGCGGCTACGCGGAGCTGACGGTGACCGCCGCCGAAGGCCTGCACGTCCTCCCCGACGGCCTCGGCTTCGAGGCGGCGGTCGAGATGGTCGGCACCGGCAGGACCGCGATGGCGATCCTCGAGACCGCGGCCCCGGTCGCCGGCGACGTCGCCGTGGTCAGCGCCGCGGCCGGCGGGATCGGCAGCATCCTCGTGCAGGCGCTCGCCGGCGCCGGCGTCACCGTGGTCGGCCTCGCCGGCGGCGCCGAGAAGGCGGCGGTGGTCGCGAGCCTCGGCGCCGCCGCCGCGATCGACTACCACGCCGACGGCTGGCCGGAGGAGGTCCGCGCCGCTCTCGGCGAGCGGCCGGTGACGCTCGGCCTCGACGGGGTCGGCGGCGGGATCGGCCGCGAGGTGCTCGAGCTGGTCGGCGTCGGCGGCCGCCTGGTGATGTACGGGACGGCCTCCGGAGCGGTCACTCCGCTCGGCGCCGAGGACCTCTACAGCCGCGGCATCACCGTCGCCGCGGCGATCAGCGCCCGCCTCTTCCAGCGCCCCGGCGGCCTGCGCGAGCTCGAGTCACGCGCCCTGCAGGCGGCGGCCGACGGCACCGTCTCGCCGCTGATCGACCGCTTCGCGCTGGCCGACGCCGCCGCCGCGCACCAGGCGATCGAAGGTCGCAGGAACGTCGGCAAGATCGTCCTCGTTCCCTGACGGCCCGGCCCCCTCCGCACGGCGGTGCGGAGGGGGCGCCGGCTACCCGGCCTGCGTCGCCGGGACGCCGCCGAGCCCGGTGCGCGCCGCCGGCGTGCCGATCAGCTCGACCAGCAGGCCGTCCCTTGCCTGCTCGCCGAGAACGGAGACGATCGCCTCGGTGACCGCGGCGATGATCGCCGGCGCGAGCTCGGCGGCGTCGGGCCTGGCGAAGGCCTCCTCGCGGATCCCGAGCTCGACGATCGGCGCGGCGGACTCCGCCACCGTGCCGCCCACGCCCCAGCGGCCCGCCGGGAAGCCGTTCAGGAGCACCACCACCTGCGCGCGTGCCCACTCGCCGTAGATCCCGGCGACGGCGTCGGTGAGGGAGGCGATCAAATCGGCCTCGCGGCCCTGCAGGTCGCTCTCGAAGGCGTTGACGGTTAGATGTGGCATGGTCCCTCGCTGAAAGAGTTTGTTTCCAAAGTAGCTTTGAAGTCAAAGATACCATGGCCAAAATCACCGCGAAGCAGTCGCTCGACGAGTCGGTCCGCGAGCTGCTCCTCCTGATGCCGCGCCTCGTCGGCCGGGCGAAGCGACTGCCGCCGCCCGCGCAGCTGGACGGGTTCGACCTCGCCCCGCGCCACCTCTCGCTGCTCGCCCTGCTGCTCCTCGGGGGGCCGCAGAGCGTCTCGGAGCTGGCGGGCCAGCTGCGGCTCGCGCCGACCACCGTCAGCCTCCTGGTCGCCGAACTGGCGGCGAAGGAGGTGCTGAGCCGAAGCGAGGACCCCGAGGACCGGCGGCGCCGGATCGTCGACATCGACCCCGGCCACCGGGAGGCGATCGCCGCCTGGCTGGAACCGGGTGCCCGCGCCTGGCAGCGCGCCCTCGAGCCGCTCAGCGTCGCCGAGCGGGCGCGCTTCGTGGCGACCCTCCACCGCTACGAGGAAGGCGTCGAGTAGGCTGCCCCCGATCCGGCGGGACGGCGGCGATTCCGACGTGCGAGGGGGGCATGTCCGAGGAGAGATCTGAGGCTGTTGACGGTCCCGACAAGGCGTTGGTGGCCACCGTCGGGCACCCGGTCGGGTACGCGATCTACCGGGTTCTGACCGAGCGCGCGGCGAGCGCGAGGGAACTCGCCGAGGCCCTGTCGCAGCCGCGGAGCACCGTCGGCGACCAGCTGCGGAAGCTGATCGCCAGCGGGCTCGTCGTCGGCGCGGGGGAGGAGATGAGGCGCGGCACGACCGAGCGCTTCTACCGGGCCGCTCCGCATTCGCGCTGGTTGGACGACGAGGCGACCGCCAGGCTCGGCCCGCGCCAGAAGCGCCGGACGGCGCTGCGGGTCGCGCGCGAGGCCGCGGCCGACACGACCCTGGCGCTGCGCAGCGACCTGCTCGACCACCGCGACGACTGGTGCGTCGCCTCCAGCCGGATCGTCGTCGACTCCCAGGGGTGGAAGGAGCTGGCCGAAATCCACCGGCAGCTGGCCGAAGAGGTGGAGCGGGTGCGCGACGAGAGCGCCGGCCGCCTAGGGCAGGCGGATGGCGAGCAGGTGCGGGCGATCTCCTGGGTGATGCTGCTCGAGCTCCCCAGGGACTAATGGACAAAAGTTTCCTGACTTTACCGGTTTCATTGACGAGTTTCGCCTGACCGAACAAGGTTCGCGGCGATTCGTCGTCGATTCGGGAGGGGCAGATGAGCACGGTCGGTGAGCGCTTCAGTGCCGCGGGGCTTCTCGCCCTCCTCGACGGCATCGCCGACCCCGTCCGGCTCGGCCTCGTCCGCAGCCTGGCCGAGCGCAGCGAGGCGACCGCCGCCGAGCTCAGCCGCCGCTGCCAGGCGAGCGGGCCGACGATCAGGCGGCACCTCGAAGCCCTGGTGAGCAGCGGCATCGTCGCCGAAGCCGCCGGCGTCAGCGACGCAACCCCCGGTCGGCCGGCCGCGCGGTTCAGCCTCCGCCCGGAGGCGCGGGAGAGCCTCGCCCGCCTCTTCGGATCCTGACTCGCGGGTAGCCTCGGCCACAGTGGCGACCTACGTGCTGATCCACGGCGGCGGTGACAGCGCTTTCCACTGGCACCTGCTCGAGCCCGAGCTGCGCGCCCGCGGCCACCGGTCGATCTCGACCGACCTGCCCTGCGACGACGATGCGGCCGGGCTCGTCGAGTACGCCGACGCGGTGGTCGAGGCGATCGGGGACCATGAGGGCCGCGAGCTGATCCTCGTCGCCCATTCGCTCGGCGGCTTCACCGCGCCGCTGGTCTGCGACCGGGTCCCGGTCGAGCTGATGGTCCTGATCGCCGGGATGGTCCCGCTGCCCGGCGAGCGGGGCGAGGACTGGCCGGCGAGCACCGGCTATCCCGGTCCCCAGGGCGCCACCGAGACGGAGATCTTCTACGCCGACGTGCCCGAGGAGGTCGTCCGCGAGGCGACCGGGCGGAGCCGCCGCCAGTCGGATGCGCCCGGCGAAGCACCCTGGCCGCTCGCCGCCTGGCCGCAGGTGCCGACCCGCTTCCTGCTCTGCCGGCAGGACCGGATGTTCCCGGCCGATTGGATGCGCGGGGTGGTGCGGGAAAGGCTCGGGATCGAGCCCGACGAGATCGACAGCGCCCACTGCCCCGCCCTCAGCCGACCGGGCGAGCTGGCCGAGCGGCTGGAGAGCTACCGCCTGGAGCTGGGGCTGCACTGAGCGCGAAGCGCCGTCGAGCCCGGGGGGCCGGTGCGCTCAGCGCCGTGCCGGCTGCGACCAGAGCCGGCGGAGGATCCCCAGCGCGTTGCCCGAGGTCATCTTCTCGGTCGCCTCGTCGCCGTACTTCTGCCGCAGCGCGGTGTCGAGGGACGCCAGGTCGGCCATCGTGTCGAGGCCGCCCATCGTCGGTTTGATGAAGCCGTCGAAGTCGGTGCCGAGGGCGATGTGGTCATAGCCGCCGGTCAGCTCGGCGATCCGGTCGATGTGGGCGTAGACGATCTCCAGCGATTCCGCCAGGCTCTCGGTGTAGTCGCCGTTCTTGCGCAGGCCGTCGTTCAGCTGGTGCTGGGCCATGATCAGGCCGACGACGCCGCCGCGCTCGGCGATCTTCTTGACGATCCCCTCGTCGCACATGTACCGCTGCTTGCCGAAGCGGAAGCCGGCGTGGGTGGAGACGACCGGGAACCGCTTGCCGGGGTCGAGCTCGTCGTCGAGCAGGGCGAAGACCTCGGCGATCCCGCCCGGGTCCATATGGGTGAGGTCGATCAGGATCCGGTTCTCGACCAGGCCGCGGATCACCGCCTCGCCGCGCGGCGTCAGGCGGTCCTTGCCGCGCTGCGGGAAGAGGAAGTCGTAGAGCCATTCGGGCAGGAAGGGGATCGCCGGCGCGTTGGTCGCGACCTGGCGGAAGAAGAGGTGGGCGACGGTCACCGAGCCGACCCCCCGCGCCGTCAGCGCCCTGCAGTTGCGGCCGATTTCCTCGTCGCTCTCGCCGAGGTGGTAGCCGCCCTCGACCGCGTGGATCAGGCCGATCGCCCGGCTCGCCAGGCAGGCGTCGAGCTGCTCGAGGTTGCCGACGATGCGGATCACGTCCTCGCCGTGGGACGCCACCTCGGACTCGACTTCTTCGATTTCGGCGATCAGCGTCTTGAAGTAGTCAGGCGAGGGCGGCGCCGCGTAGCGCTTGCTGAGGTCGATCTCGGCGAACTCCTGGACCAGCATCGAGAACGCCAGCCGGACGTCGCCTTTCTGCATCCCCTCGATCGAGATCCTCGGCCCGCTGTCGAGCGTCTTGTCGCTGGCCAGCTTCATCGCGCACCAGGTGACGATCCCCTGGATCCGGCCCCAGAGCCCGCGGCGCTTCCGAACCCGGCGCATCAGCGCCAGGCTCGGCTCCCGCCCCTCGTCGGCCTCGAGGTCGGTGACCACGTGCATCGGGTAGTGGGCGTGCAGGTCGAACCACATCGGCGTATCTCAGCCGAACTCGCGAGCCTTGGTCAAGTCGACGTCGTCGGTGGGCGAGTCGCCGAAGCGCCAGACGACGCGGCTCTTCCCGGTCGGGCCGAGGACCACGGCGATCGTGCCGAGGTCGGCGCCGGCGTCGTCGCGGCCGGAGGTGAAGTGGATGCCGAGGTCGAAGTCGGGTTGGTGGGCCGTCCCCTTCTGGGCGGTGGCGTCGATCCCCTCGCGCAGCGCTTCGAGCGAGACCAGGTGCGGGAAGTTGTAGCTGCCGCCTTCGCGCACCGAGGAGATCAGGCTGAGGCCGGGGCTGACTTCCTCGACCAGCTCGAGGTTGAGGCCGTGCTTGGAGCAGTGGTGGGGAACCTTGAAGACGTCGGCCCGCAGCGGTTCCACGCCGCGGGCTTTGCGCAGCGCCTTGGCGACGGCGCTGTCGCTGGCGACCAGGGTCGGGAAGTCCTCGATCACGTGGGCCCAGGAGAGCGTCTGGGCGTCGGCGCCGAGGATCAGGCTCGCCCCTTTCGGCACCTTTTCGAGCCCGCCGGTGTCGTCGCGCCTGACGTAGCGCTGCGCCGGGAAGTCGACGCGGAGCGCGATCGAGCTGTTGTTGACGTCGATCCCATAGCTGTCGTAGCGGTTCTTGAGCGAGACGGCCGGGGCGAGGACGGTGATCTTCACCTGGTCGACGAAGCGGATCGTGCCGCTGGCCGGCTGGGAATGGGCGACCTTCTCGAGCCCGGCGAGCGCGTCCATCATCTTGAAGTAGGTCGGCGTCGCCAGGTAGTAGCCGGGCTCCCACATCTCGTCGATCAGGGCCTCGTGGTTGGCGAGGAACTTCGCCATCCCGGAGATGTGGTCGGCGTGGGGGTGGGTGGCGACGACGATCGCCAGGGCGCCGGCTTCGGTGCTGAGCACTCCCGCCTGCTGCAGCACGGCGATCAGCGCTTCCAGCTTGTCGCCGGAGACGACGTCGACGACGATCGCCTTGCGGCCGCCGTCTTCCTGCGGCAGGAGCAGCAGCTGGGTGTCGCCGTCGCCGACGTTGACGACGAAGTGGACGAGGTCCTCGGGGTCGATCGAGCCGAGGAAGTCGCCGGCTTTGAGGCGCGCGGCGGGGACGTCCTGGGTGCGGGGCGGCGCGGTCACGCCGCCGGCTCCCGGGGCTCTTTGGCGTCGGCTATCAGGCGTTTGGCCATGCGCTTGTCGAGCTCCGGCGTCAGCGCCTCATACATCTTCGCCTTCGCCGCCTCGCGGGCCTCGGCGGTGAGGTCGATGGTCTCGCCGACCCACTCGCAGTTGCGCCAATCGTCATCGGGGGAGAGCTCGCCGAGGACCTCGATCGCGAAGACGTCGCCGACTTCGACCCGGCGGCTGCGCAGTTCCGCCGCGACCGCGTCGGGCAGGTCGGCCGCCTCGGGCACGCGGCGCTCGGCGAGGCGCCGCTGCAGCTCCTCGCGGTCGACCGCCACCTCGAATTCGCCGTCGTCGCGAAAGCGCGGCGCACCGCGGCCGCCGCTGGGCCAGTGGGCCACGACCAGCCCCATCGTGCCGTCGATCTCCTCCTCGACGACCACGTAGGCGAGGTGGTCGAGCTTCTCCCGGTGGTGCAGCGAAGGCGGCCTCCAGGGAGAATGCTCGGCGGTCATCGGACCGCATAGGATACTTAACAGTACCTAAAATATACCGACACATGACCCAATCACCGGACTTAGAGACGGTAGGGAGCGCCAATCACAACCTGGTCGAACCCTGCAAGCGCGGCGCGAGGCGGCCCAAGGACCCGGCCCGGCGCGACCGCTCGCTGCTTGCCCTCTCCTTCTCCGGCGGGGGCTGGCGCGCGGCGCTGACCGCCGCCGGGGTGCTGCGCTTCGTCGCCGAGGCGGGGCTGCTGCCGCGGGTCCGCTGGGTCTCCTCGGTCTCCGGCGGCTCGGTCACCAACGGCATCCTCGCCACCTCCCGCCGGCAGCTCGCGGCCGAGCGGTTCAGCGCCGAGGCCGTCGACGAGCACGTGATCGCCCCGCTGCTCGGCGCCGCCCGCGACCGCTCGCTGACCAAGGCCCTGCTGTCGCAGGCGTGGCGGCTGCCGTGGAGCTCCCGCACCGAGCTGCTCGCCGACCGGCTGGCCGAGTGGCTCGGCCTCGGGGTGCCGCTGGAGGGGCTGGACACCGACTGCCTGCACGTCTTCAACGGCGCCAACGAGACGACCGGGGTGCGCTTCAACTTCGACGCCGAACTGGTCGGCGACTACGTGATCGGCTTCCGCCCGACGGCGGGGACCGGGCTGCGGGTGGCGGACGCGGTCTCGATGTCGGCGGCGGTGCCGGGTGCCTTCAACGCGCGGTCGCTGCCGGAGATCGAGTTCCCCTGCGGCCACGGCCGCGACGCCCGGATCGCCGACGGCGGCGCCTACGACAACCTCGGCCTCGAGGCGATCGACGACATCGCCGGCCCCTGCCTCGTCGTCCTCTCCGCCGGCGGCCTCTTCCGCACCGGCTGGGGCGGGCTGACCAGCCACATCCCCGTGATCAAAGACCTGAAGCGGGCCGAGTCGCTGCTCTACCGGCAGAGCACCGCGCTGCGGTCCCGGACCATGGTCGAGCGGTTCGAAGCCTGGGAGAAGACGCCGGCCGGCGCGGAGCCGCCCGGCTTCGCCCGCCGCGGCGTCCTCTTCGGGCTGGCGACGACGCCGCGGAAGCGGACCGGCTGGATGGAAGACCGGCCCGAGTTCCCGTTCGGCGAGGACCGCCTGGCGATGGCCGGCTACAAGACGACCTTCAACCGGATCGAGGCCCCGATGGCGGCGGCGCTGATCCACCGCGGCTGGTGGATGACCGGAGCGACCCTGTCGGCCTACCACCCCGACCTGCTGCCCGCCGACCTGCCCGGCTGGCGCGAGCTGCCCTGACTCAGGCCCGCGGCAGGTAGGTGAGGAGGACGACTCCGGAGTCGAACCGCCTGACGTCCCCGAGCCGCATCCGCACCGTGCCGCGGTCGCCGAGCACGTGGAGCTTCGCCTCGCCCCAGACGAGCGGGTTGAGGTAGACCTCGTACTCGTCGATCAGGCCCCGCTCGGCGAGGGCGTAGGCGAACTCGCCGCTGCCGTGCATGAAGAGGTCGCCCTCGACCGCCTCCTTCAGCCGTGGGATCGAGTCGGAGAGGTCGCCCTCGAGCAGCGTCGCGTTCCATTCGAGCTCGCCGGACAGGGTGTTGGAGCCGACGTGCTTCGGCAGCCCGTTGACCATCTCCGCCCACTTGCCGGTCTGGCCCGGCCAGTACCCCGCCAGCCCCTCGTAGGTCTTGCGCCCCAGCACCAGCCCGCTCGAACGCTCCTGGCGCTCGAACGAGTAGACGCCGTGATCCCCGTCCGGCTCGACCCACTCTCCGACCGGGTCGACGACCCCGTCGATCGTCGCCTGCGCGCTAGCAATCAGCCTTCCCATCCGCTCCTCCTCCGCTCCCACCGCGCCATCGCGCCGCGGTTGTCCTTTCTCCCACCGCCGCGGCGTGGTTGTCCTTTGTAACGGCAGGCGTTACGAAAGACAACCACGCCCGCGCGGTGGCGGGGACCGGGCCCTCTGCCGGGAGGGCCGGTGCGGCTACGCGTTCAGCCACTCCTCGAAGGTCGGGCCGGCGAGCTTGGCGATCGGGCCGGGGAGGAGGCCGCCGCCGGGCCAGAGGCCTTCGGGGTCGTCCGGGTTATCGCCGCTCTCGATCGCGATCTCTTCGCCGCGCTTGGCGACCAGCAGCTTCGCCACCTCGGCCAGGGTCTCCTCGCGCGGGCCGGCGATTTCCGACACCGGATTCCCGAGCGGGCGGCCGTCGGCGCCCTCGAGCAGGTCGGCAATGCCTTCGGCCACCGCTCGGGCGGCGATCAGCTGGGTCCGCATCGGGGCCAGGTAGGCGGTCCCGTCCTGGGTGCTCCACTTGACCAGTTCGGCGACGAACTCGTGGAACTGGGTGGCGCGCAGGAGGCGGGTCGGCACCGAGCCGTCGCGGTGGACCCGCTCGTGGGCGGCCTTGGCGGCGTAGTAGCCGCCCTGGAAGTGGTCGATGCCGACGATCGAGACGGCGACGATCTCGCCGACGCCGCGCTCGGCTCCCGCCCGCTGCAGATTGCCGGCGGAGGTGGTGAAGAAATCGGTCGCTTCCTTCTCGTCAGGCGAGGGGCCGGTGGCGACGTCGACGATCACCTCGGCGCCGTCGAGCGCCGCGCCGAGACCCTCGCCGGTGATCACGTCGACCCCGCTCGCCCGCGACGCCGCCACCACCTCGTGCCCGCGCTCGCGCAGGACCTCTACGGCCTGGCTGCCGAGCCGGCCGGTGGCGCCGATCACGGTGATCTTCTTCTCATCTGCCATGGATGCTCTCCTTTCCGTGGACCTGTGCAGAGACGACGCGGCAGGCAGGGCGATTTGGACAGGACCCGGGCCCTCCTGGCCGATACCCGAGTGCGAGGGGGTTGCTCGAGCAGCCCCGGTCGCGCTGGCGCTCAGCGCGTGCGGCTGACCAGCACCGAGTCGATCCCGGCCGCGGCGGCGCCGGCGCGGTCGAGCTCGGGCGAGTCGCCGAGGTGGATTGCCTCCTCCGGCCGCAGCCCCAGCAGCTCGAGAGCCCGGAGGAAGACGGCGGGGGCCGGCTTGGCCGCGCCAACCTCGGCCGAGGTGACGACGCCGTCGAGCAGCCCGGCGAGGCCGACCTCCTCCAGCACCGCGGCCAGCGAGACGTCCCAGTTGCTGACCACCGCCAGCTTCAGCCCCGCCGCCCGCAGCACGGATAGCCAGCCGACCGCGTCCGGGTAGGCCCGGAAGCGCAGCGAGGCGAGCATCGCCGGCTCCAGCTCCCGGGCGCCGAAGCGGGCGCGGGCGGCGGCCGGCAGCGCGGCGTGGAGGACCCCGGCGCAGCGGTGCCGCAGATTTGCCAGCGAGGGCTCGTCGCGGCCCTCGACGTGGTGGGCCTTGTAGTAGGCGATCTCGGCCGCGAAGGCCCGCTTCGCCTCCCCGGCCGAGATCGTCGCCCCGAAGCGGGCGGCCAGCTCGGCGACCAGCAGCGGCGCCGGCGGCTCGAGCGCCACCAGCGTCCCCATCGCGTCGAGCAGGACGCCGCGCTTCGGCGCCGCGCTCGGGTCTCCTGGGGCTGCGGTCTCCTGCATCGCGGCGCAGATCATCGCTGCTAGAACGGGGAGGACGTGGACGAGCTCGCGGCAAGGAGAGAGGAGATGCCGCCGGGCACGGTCGCCCGCCAGCACGCCGGGCCGGCGGTGGCGATGGTGGTCGGCGCGATCGTCGCGGTCCAGTGCGGCGCGGCCCTGGCGGTCAAGCTCTTCGACCGGGTCGGCCCCGAGGGCGCGGTCTTCCTCCGCACCGCCTTCGCGGCTGCGGTCCTGCTGGCCCTGACCCGGCCCGGCCTCCGCCTCGTCCGCCAGGCCGGCTACCGCGAAGTCTTCCTCTTCGGCCTCACCTTCCTCGGCATGAACACCTGCTTCTACGCGGCGCTCGACCGGATCCCGCTCGGCGCCGCCGTCACCCTCGAGTTCGTCGGCCCGCTCGGGGTGGCGATCCTCGGCTCGCGGCGCCGGGCCGACCTGCTCTGGGCCTTCCTCGCCGCCGCCGGCATCGTCCTCCTCTCCGACGGCCTCGGCCCCGATGGCCTGCTCAACCTCGGTGCCGTGCTCGCTCTCCTCGCCGGCCTCTCCTGGGGCGCCTACATCCTCCAGAGCGCCCGGGTCGGCGCCGCTGCCCCGGGCCACGGCGCGCTCGCCGTCGCGATCGCGATCTCGGCCGTCCTCATCGCCCCGCTCGGGATCGCCGAAGGCGGCTCGGAGCTGCTGGCGCCGGCGGTGCTGGCGGTCGGCCTCGCGGTCGGGGTCCTCAGCTCGGTGATCCCCTACAGCCTCGAGATCGAGGCCCTGCGACGGCTGCCGAGCGGCGTCTTCGGGGTGATGATGAGCCTCGAGCCGGCGGTCGCCGCCCTGGTCGGCTTCGTCGCCCTCTCGCAGGACCTGGGGACGACCGAAATCGTCGCGATCGCCCTCGTCGTCTGCGCCAGCGCCGGCGCCCTGCGCACCGCCAGCCCGCCGCCGCGCGACAGCTAGGGCGAAGGTTCAGCGCGAGACAGCAGCGGCACCTGCTCGAGCTGGTCGTCGCCGTAGATCAGGGTCTCGCCGACGGCGACGGTCGGGATGCCGCGGACGCCGCGCTCCCAGGCCGCCGCGGTCAGCTCCCGCAGGCGCGCCTTGACCGGGGCCGAGGCAACGGCGGCTTCGAGCCCCTCGGGCGCGAGCCCGACCTCGGCGGCGATCGCCGCCAGCGCCGGCAGCCCGGAGGTGTCCTCGCCGCGGCCGAACTGGTGCGTGAAGACGGCCCGGGCGAAGGGCTCGAGCGCCCCCTGCTCCTCGGCCCAGACGCAGGCGCGCATCGCCGTCAGCCCGTCGAGCGGCCAGCCCGGCGGCCAGGCGAACGGCGGCAGCCCGTAGCGCTCGGCCCGCCCCTCGAGCTCGGCGATCCGCTGCTCGCGCTGGGCGCTCCCGGCCCAGGAGCCGAAGCCGCGGGCGGCGAAGATCGCGCCGAGCAGGACCGGGCGCAGGATCGGCGGCCGGCCGAAGACCCGCTCGGCCCGGGTCACCGCCAGGTAGGCGTAGGGAGAGCCGAGGTCGAAGTAGAGCTCGACGTCGTTGCCGCTCATCTCAGCGCTCCGCGTCCGGGTCGCCGATCAGGTGCATCAGCAGGTCGACGATGTGGCGGCGCCGGCGCCGGACGAAGGTCGGGTCGTCGGGGCTCAGCCCGTTGCGCCGCATCAGCGTCTCGCGGTGGGCGACCGGCAGGTAGCCGAGCGCCACCAGGCACATGACCGCCTCGGTCGGGTCGAAGCTGCGCAGGCCGTGGGCGCGGGCCCGCCGCCGCAGGGCGCCGAAGGCGTCCTCCATCACCGTCGACTCGGTCCGGAGCGCGGCCAGCCGGCCGCCGCCGTCGAGCGCCTCGCGCTCGACGATCGCAACAAAGGTCGGCCGCTCCCGAAGGAACTCGAGGTACCCACCGACCGCCCGCGAGAGCACCGTCCGCAGGGACTCCCTCGGCTCCGCCGCCTCCGCCCACTCGACCAGCGGCCGGAACGCGGGCTCCAGCGCCGCCGTGCGATCGGCCGTCATCGCCTCCAGCACCGTCACGTAGAGCTCCTCCTTGGAGCCGAAGAAGTAGCTGGGCGTCCCCCGCGAAACCCCGGCCGCCTCCCCGATATCGGCCAGCCCCGCACCCTCGAACCCCCGCGCAGCGAACAGCTCCTCCGCAGCACCCAGAATCGCCTGCCGCGACCGGTCGGCATCGCGCGTCTTGACTGCCTGTTCAGCCTGGGTCACATAGCTAACTTAGCATTCAGCAAGTTAGCTCGGCGGAAGCTCCCAAGAGATGAGACGACCGGCCTCGGCCGTCTGCCTCGCCGCCCGCCCTTTACATAGCAGTTCCTGAACAGTCGACAGATATTGATCAACCTGTTAGCGTCACCCCGTTGAAGGCCGGGGGATAAGGGACCCCGGCCGCACCAGGAGGAGAAACCCAATGAAGTCCAGCCGCATCGCCGCAGTCCTCTGCGTGGTCGCGTTCTGCCTCGCCTTCGCCGCTCAGGCGATGGCGACGAAGTACGTCGCGCTCGGGGACTCGTACTCGTCGGGGACCGGTACCCGCACCTTCTACGAACCGAGTTGCCAGCGCTCGGTCTACGCCTATCCGTACCTGTTGCACGAAGCGCACACGAGCTGGACCTTCGTCAACGCGACCTGCTCCGGGGCGACGACCGCGAGTCTGCTCGCCAGTCAGGTCTCGAGCGTCACCTCGGACACCAACTGGGTCACGTACACGATCGGCGGCAACGACGCCGGCTTCTCGCACGTGATCACCGAATGCGCCCTGCCCTCGTGGGCCTCGAACTGCAGTGGGGCGATCAACGAAGCGCAGACGATCATCAAAAACACCCTGCCGGGGCGGCTCGACACGGTGAACAACGAAATCAAGTCACGGGCGCCGAGTGCGAAAGTGATCGTGCTCGACTACCCGAGACTGTTCAACGGCGAAGACTGCAACGCCTTCACCTTCTTCAGCTCCAGTGAGGAGGCGAGACTGAACGAAACGGCCGACCTGATGAAGAGTGTGATCAGCGCGGCGGCGACGCGGGCGGGGGCGAACTTCACCTTCCGCGACGTGATCCCGGCGTTCATCGGCCACGCGGTCTGCGACGGCGGCAGCGGCTCTTCGACGGAGTGGATCAGTGGGCTCTCGAACCCGACGGGCGAAAGCTACCACCCGAAGGTGGCCGGTCACGCCAACGGTTACTACCCGGCGGTTCACGGGGTCACCGGCTGATCTGAGCGACCGGAGATGACGAATCGGCGCGGGGGCGGTACGTTCCGCTCGTGTCCGTCCCCGTGCTGTTCGTCGTCGATGAAGACCAGGCTTCCCTGGACCTGCTCGAGCTGGAGCTCGAGGACCGCTACGGGCGGAGCTACCGCATCGTCGCCGCCGGCTCGGCCGAGGCGGCGCTGACCGAGCTGCAGGAGCTGGCCGATGCGGGCGAGGACGTCGCCCTGACGATCGTCGCCGCCCAGCTGGCGGGGATGAGCGGCAGCGAGCTGCTCGCCAAGGTGCGCGGCATCTACCCGCAGGCGCAGCGGGCACTGCTGATCGAGTGGATGGCCTGGGGCGACGGCGGCACCGCCGAGGCGCTCTTCGAGGCGATGGCGCGGCGCCAGATCGAGTACTTCCTCGTCCGGCCCCAGCGGTCGCCGGACGAGCTCTTCCACCAGGCGGTCTCGACCTTCCTGCTCGAGTGGTCGCACGCGCGGCGCCTCTCGCCGCAGACGGTTCACGTCGTCGGCGAGTCCTGGTCGGGCCGCGCTTACGAGCTGCGCGAGGTGCTGGGGCGCTGCGCGGTGCCGCACGCCTTCTGCCTCGCCGACTCGCCCGAGGGCCGCGAGCTGGTCGCCGACGCGGGCACCGAGGCCGACGCCGCGCTGCCGCTCGTCGTCTTCCCCGACGGCACCGCCCTCGCCGACCCGACCAACATCGAGCTCGCCGCCGCCACCGGCGCCACCGTCGACCCGCAGAAGCGCGAGTTCGACCTGGTCATCGTCGGCGCCGGGCCGGCCGGGCTCTCGGCGGCGGTGTACGGGGCCTCGGAGGGGCTGCGGACGCTGGTCGTCGACGAAGGCGGGATCGGCGGCCAGGCGACCTCGAGCTCGCTGATCCGCAATTACCTCGGCTTCCCCCGCGGCGTCGCCGGCCGCCGGCTCGCCGAACAGGCCTACGAGCAGGCCTGGCTGCTCGGCGCCAAGTTCGCCTTCATGCACAACGCGACCGAGCTGCGGCGCGAGGGCGACCGCCTCGTCCTCGCCCTCTCCGACGGCGGCGAGGTCAGCGCCCGGGCCGTGATCCTCGCTGCCGGCGCCGCCTACCGGCGGCTAGAGATCCCCGATCTGGAGGAGCTGGTCGGCGCCGGCGTCTACTACGGCGGGCCGGCCTCGGAGGCCCCGGCTCTGGCCGGCCGCGACGTCTTCGTCGTCGGTGGTGCCAACTCGGCCGGCCAGGCGGCTCTGCACCTGGCCGAATACGCGCGCCGCGTCACCCTTGTCGTCCGCGCCGGCTCGCTCGACGCGGCGATGTCCCACTACCTCGTGCAGCAGGTCGAGGGCGCGCCCAATATCGAGGTCCGGCTCGGGTCCGAGGTCGCCGGCGGGGGCGGCGCCGACTCGCTGCAGTACTTGGTCCTGCGGCCGTCGGGCGGCGGCGAGGAGGAGAGGGTCCACGCCGATGCCCTCTTCCTGATGATCGGCGCCCGGCCGAACAGCGCCTGGCTGCCGCCTGACCTGGCCCGCGACGAGGGCGGCTTCCTGCGCACCGGCGCCGACCTCGAGGGCGCCTGGCCGCTGGAGCGCGAGCCGTTCTCGCTGGAGACGAGCATGCCCGGCGTCTTCGCCGCCGGCGACGTCCGCCACGGCGCGATGAACCGGGTGGCGGCGGCGGTCGGCGAGGGCTCGATCGCGGTCCGCCTCGTCCACGAGCTGTTCGAGGCCGAACGGCTGCCGCCCCGCCAGCCCGCCTGACCTACGCGCCGCGCCGCGCCGCGTCGAGGCGCTCGAAGCGCTCGAGGAACTCGGCCCGCGCCCGCTCCGGGCCCCAGGGGTCGATCTCGATCTCGAGCGGCTCGAACCCCTCGAGCTCGGGCCAGGGGTCGTTCGTCGAGGCGAAGGTGCGGCGCTCGGTCGCCAGCAGCGAGCGGTCGACCGGCTTCATCCCGGCCGGCTGCGGGGCGAGGTCGAAGCGCACTCGAATCGCCTCCTCGAGCAGCTCCTCGGCCTTGCGGTACGGCGGCCCGAGCTCGCTGCGGTGCTTCAGCGGGTGCGGCAGGTCGACCAGGTAGGCCTCGCCGGCGTCGTGCATCAGCGCCGCCAGCGCCTCGGCCGCCGAGGCGCCGCGCTCCGCGCAGACGTCGCTGACGATCGTCGAGTGCTGGGCGACCGAGTAGAAGCGGCGCGAGTGGCCGCCGAAGCGGCACTGGTTGGCGAGCGCCTGGGCGATGTCGCCGATCTCGATCTGGCTCGGGTCCGGCGCCAGCGGGTCGAGCCAGCGCCCGGACACGGTCTGGATCGCGCCATCGGCCATCGCCGCAGCCTAGATAAGCGAGGCGATTGGACGTTCCGGGATCGCCGGTGTACTTTCGTAGCGTGTCGCACAAAGCTGCCGATCGGATCCGCAATGTGGCGCTGGTGGGGCATCGCGGCAGCGGCAAGACCAGCTTGCACGAGGCGATCTTGTTCGAGGCCGGGGCGATCAACCGGCTCGGCACGGTCGCCGACGGCTCGACCGTCTCCGACCACGAGGAGGACGAGCAGCAGCGCGGCTGCTCGATCAACGCCTGCGTCTCCTGCTTCGGCTACGCCGAGCGCGAGATCAACCTGATCGACACCCCCGGCGAGCCGAGCTTCGTCGCCGACGCGGCGGCGGCGCTGCGGGTCGCCGACTCGGCGGTGGTCGTGGTCAACGCGACCGCCGGGGTCGAGGTGCAGACCGAGCGGCTCTGGCGCCGGGCCGACGAAGAGGGGCTGGCGCGGCTCGTCTTCGTCAACATGCTCGATCGCGAGCGGGCCGACTTCTTCGCCGCTCTCGACTCGCTGAAGGCGGCCTTCGGGCCGCACGTGGTCGCCACCGAGATCCCGATCGGCGCCGAGCAGGAGGTCCGCGGGGTGATCGACCTGATCGACATGGAGGCCTTCGTCTACGGGGGCAGCGGCCGCGGCAGCGCCGAGCGGGCGCCGATCCCCGACGAGCTGCGGCCGCGAGCCGAGGAGTACCGCGAGAAGCTGATGGACGAGGTGGCGGAGAACTCCGACGCGCTGATGGAGCGCTACCTCGAGGGCGAGAAGATCGACCACGCCGAGATCGTCACCGCGCTGAAGCGCGGGGTCACCGAGGGCCACCTGTTCCCGGTCACCTGCGGCGTCGCGACCAGGAACCTGGGCACCAACCGGCTGCTCGAGGCGCTGGTCGAGGACCTGCCCTCGCCGGCGATGCGCGGGGCGCTCGGGGCGATCGGCGCGGGGGGCGAGGCGATCGAGATCGAGCCCGACGAGGGCGGGCCGCTGGTCGCCTACGTCTTCAAGACCACCGCCGACCCCTACACCGGCCGCATCAACCTCTTCCGCGTCTACAGCGGCACGATCCGCTCGGACTCCCAGGCCGTCAACGTCAGCCACCACCAGAAGGAGCGCATCGGGCAGCTCGGCCAGCCCCTCGGCAAGGAGCTGCGGCCGGTCTCCGACCTGGGGGCCGGCGACATCGGCGCGATCGCCAAGCTGAAGGAGACGCGGGCCGGCGACGTCCTCTGCGACGACCAGCGGGAGATCGCGGTCCGCCCGCTCGACCTGCCGGCACCGGTGATGGCGTTCTCCTACGAGGCGAAGAGCAAGGGCGACGAGGACAAGGCGGCGACCGCGGTGCGGCGCCTCAGCGAGGAGGACCCGACCCTCGACGTCCACCGCGACCCCCAGACCGGCGAGCAGATCATCGCCGGCCTCACCCAGGTCCACGTCGAAGTGCTGGTGGCGCGGATGAAGAACCGCTTCGGGGCCGAGATCGAGCTGCACCCGCCGCGCGTCCCCTACCGGGAGGCGATCCGCCGCCCCGCAGCCGCCCAGGCCCGCTACAAGAAGCAGACCGGCGGCAAAGGCCAGTTCGCCGACTGCGCGATCGAGATCGAGCCCGGCGATGACGGCAAGGGCCTCGAGTTCATCGACAAGATCAAGGGGGCGGCGATCCCCGGCGGCTTCATCCCCGCGGTTGAGAAAGGGGTGACCGAAGCGATGCAGCACGGCACCGTCGCCGGCTACCCGGTCAAGGACGTCCGGGTCCGCCTCGTCGACGGCAAGCACCACGACACCGACTCCTCGGAGATGGCCTTCAAACTGGCCGGTGCGATGGCCTTCAAGCAGGCGATGGAAGAGGCCGACCCGGCCCTCCTCGAGCCGATCGTGAAGCTGACGATCAGCTGCCCCGACGAGGTCGTCGGCGACGTCATCGGCGACCTCAACTCCCGCCGCGGCCGCCCCCTGGGCATGGAGGCCAAGGGCTCGACCACCGAGGTCAAGGCCGAGGTGCCGATGGCCGAGGTCCTCGACTTCGCCCCCGACCTGCGCTCGATCAGCGGCGGCCGGGCCGAGTTCACGATGGAGTTCGAGCGCTACGAAGAGGTCCCCGGCCACCTGGCTTCCCGGGTGGCCGACGCGGCCGGCGCGGGCGCCGCGGTCAGCGGCTGAGAGCTCCCGGTCTTTGCGTCATCTCCCGCTGGCTGTGGGGGAGATTTCGGCGCGTCCGCCCTTGGTCTGAGGTGCCGCAGAGCGGAAAACGAGCGAAGGTCGGAGGCAGGTGCTAACTTCATGTACATGAGCGATTCGGTGGGAGTGGGGGAGCTGCGACAGAACCTCAGCAAGTACCTGCGTCGCGTCGAAAAAGGCGAGCGGCTCGTGGTCACCGATCGCAACAAACCGGTGGCCGAGCTCGGCCCGGCGCCGACGACCGGCTCCCGCATCGACGAGTTGATCGCCGAAGGCAAAGTGCGGCCGCCGCGGCGGCGGCGGCCGGTCGGGGAGCCGCTCCCCAAGGCGCTCCGGCCTTTCGGAGAAGTGGACAAGACGGAAGCCGCATCCCGAGCGCTCGAATACGTTCGCGGCTACCGCTAGCGTGCCGGCCATCTACGCCGATGCGTCGGCCCTCATGAAGCTGGTCGCCGACGAGCCGCTGTCGGACGTGGTGGGTGCCTTCGTTCGTGACGCTGAGGTGTTCAGCAGCGAACTGATCTTGGCGGAAATCCCACGGGCCCTGCGTCGGATCGATGACGAACGTCCCGGCGCCGAGCTCGGGCCGATGCTCGAACGGGCCGACGAATTGATCGGGACGATCACGATGGCCCCGGTCGAGTCCCTCATCCTTGAAGCGGCAGGTGAACTCCCCGAGCCGGCGCTCCGGACCCTCGACGCGATCCACGTGGTTGCCGCCCTCTATCTCAGGCCGATCGACGCCTTCCTCACCTACGACGTCCGCCAGGCCGCGTCGGCCCGCCTCGCCGGCCTGCGCACCGTCGCCCCCGGGCTCTGATTCGGACCGACGGCGGCGCTAGCTTGCCGCGCTCGAATCCACGAACAGCGAGAAGGGGAGATCCCAGATGACCAAGCGAGCCCTGGTGGCTCTGTTCGCCTGCCTGATGGTCGCCGTCGCGGCGGGCTGCGGCGGTGGCGGCGACAGCACGAGCAGCGGTGGCGAAAGCAGCGAAGCGAGCGGCTCGGCGCCGACCAAGGCCGCCTTCGTCAAGGAAGCCGACGCGCTCTGCCGCAAGGCCGACGACGAACTGAACGAAGAAGTCGAAAGCTACGCGAAGGAAAACGGGATCCCGCTCGGCAAGGAACCGACGAAACCGCAGCTGGAAGAGATCTACAAGGAAGTGGTGCTGCCGAACGTCGCCAGGCAGGGCGAAGAAATCGACGCGCTGACGGCACCGGAAGGCGACGAGGACGAAGTCGGCGAGATCGTCGCGGCGCTCGACCAGGGGGTCGAAGAAGGCGAAGCCGACCCGTCGGGGCTGGTCGAAGGCAAGAACCCGCTCGAAGACGCCAGCTCGAAGGCGACGGCCTACGGGCTGAAGGTCTGCGGCTCCGAAGGTTGAGCTGGGCGCCCCTGGCCAGCCGGCCAGGGGCGTATATGCTGGGCGGCCGATGGACCTGACGCTGTCGCCATCGGAGGAGGAGTTCCGCGACGAGGTTCGCGGCTGGCTGCGTGCCAACAACCCCGGCCCCGAGCCCGAAGGCAGCCTCGACGAGGTGATGAGGTTCCGCCGCGAATGGCAGCTGCAGCTGCACGCGGCAGGCTGGGCCGGGATCTCCTGGCCGAAGGAGTACGGCGGCCGCGGCGCGACGATGATCGAGCAGGCGATCTTCGTCAGCGAGGCCGCCGCCGAGGAGGCGCCGAGCCCGGCCAACGTGCTGGGGCTGGCGATGGGCGGACCGGTGGTGATCGCCCACGGCACCGAGGCTCAGAAGGAGCGCTACCTGGAGCCGATCCTGACCGGCGAGGAGATCTGGTGCCAGGGCTTCTCCGAGCCCGAGTCGGGCTCCGACCTCGCCTCGCTGAAGACGCGCGCGGTCAAGGACGGCGACGAATGGGTGGTGACCGGGCAGAAGGTCTGGACCACCTTCGCCCAATACGCGAAGTGGTGCATGCTGGTCGCCCGCACCGACCCCGACGCCCCCAAGCACCAGGGCCTCACCTACTTCCTGATGGACATGGAGCAGGACGGGGTGGAGGCGAAGCCGCTGGTCCAGATCACCGGCGAGGGCGAGTTCAACGAGGTCTTCATCAACGAGGCGCGGATCCCCGAGGAGAACGTGGTCGGCGGCGTCGGCAACGGCTGGGGGGTGGCGATCACGACGCTGATGAACGAGCGCGCCGGCCTCGCCTTCGGCGCGATCGCGCAGATCCAGAACAGCCTCGGGCGGCTGGCGCGGCTGGCCCAGGAGGTGCGCGAGGAGGGCGGCGGCTCGGCCGCCGAGGACGCCTACTTCCGCCAGCGGATCGCCCAGCTCCACATCGAGGCCGAGACGATGCGCCTCAACGCCTACCGCGGCCTGACCAAGACGATGCAGTCCGGCATCCCCGGGCCGGAGGGCTCGCTCGGCAAGTGGCAGTGGGCCGACATCAACCAGGGCCTGACCGAGCTGGCGATGGAGATCGAGGGCGCCTACGCGCCGCTGGCGCGGGGCGCCGGGCACGCGGTCGCCAACGGCGCCTGGCAGTACGGCTTCCTGCGCTCGCGTGCCAACTCGATCGAGGGCGGCACCACCGACATCCTCAAGAACATCATCGCCGAGCGGGTGCTCGGCCTGCCGCGGATGCGTTAGGGCCGGGCAGGGGGAGCGACTGACCATGTACTTCGACCTGAACGACGAGCAGCGGGCGATCAAGGAGACGGCGCGCGAGTTCCTCGCCTCGCGCTTCAAATCGGAGCGGATCCGCGAGATCGCCGCCTCCGCCGACGGCACCGACGAGGCCGGCTGGCGCGAGATGGCCGAGCTCGGCTGGCCGGGCCTGGCGCTGCCGGAGGAGTGGGGCGGCCAGGGCCTGGGGACGGTCGAGCTGGCGGTCCTCTTCGAGGAGATGGGCTACGCGCTCGCCCCCTCGCCGCTCTTCTCCAGCACCGCGGTCGGGCTGGCGCTCGCCGCCGGCGGCTCCGACGAGCAGAAGGAGAGCCACCTGCGACCGCTCGCCGAGGGCAGCCGCCGCGGCACTCCCGCCTTCGTCGAGGCGGGCTCGACCGGGACGCCCGGCGCCTACGGGATGGAGGCCCGCGCCGACGGCGACGGCCTCGTTCTCGAGGGCGAGAAGGTGCTGG
>DASXOF010000016.1:0-17673 GCA_036494495.1 Solirubrobacterales bacterium
GGTCGGCTTCCACGAGGTCGAGATGGAGGAGAACCTCTGGTCGATCTCGATCGACCCCGACGAGTCGATGCGCGAGTACGTGCTGCTGCAGCTGAAGGTGCGGGCGATGCGCGACATGCTCTTCCGCAGCCGCATCTTCAATTACCTGGCCGCGGCGACGCCGGGGCTGAAGGAGCTGGTGACGATCGGCAAGATCTGGGAGCTGGCGCAGCTCGACCGCAAGGTCAAACAGGGGCGCAAGTACGACCTGGTGATCGTCGACGCGCCGGCGACCGGGCACGGGGTCGGGTTCCTGCAGACGCCGCGCACCTTCGCCTCGATCGCCCGCGTGGGCCCGATCCACAGCCAGGCCCAGACCCTCGACCGCTTCATCACCGACCACGAGAACACCGGGACGGCGATCGTCGCCCTGCCCGAGGAGATGCCGGTCAACGAGTCGGCGGCGCTGGAGAAGGACCTGCGCGACGAGGTCGGTGTCGCGGTCGACCGGATCTACCTCAACGGCCTCTACCCGGAGCGCTTCGGCAAGGAGGAGGCGGCGCGGCTGGCGGCGCTGGCCGAGGGCGAGGAGGGCTCGACCCGGGCGGCGGCACGGGCGGCGATCTCCGAGCAGAGCCGGGCGCGCTCGCAGCGGGCGCAGCTGTCGCGGCTGCGGCGCCGGGTCGAGACCCCGGTGAGGACGCTGCCCTTCCTCTTCGAGCCGGAGCTGGGGCGCGAGGGCGCCCGCACGCTCTCCAAGAGGCTCGGCTGATGGACCAGCTCGGCCACATCCTCGAGGGCAAGGAGATCTGCATCTGCGCCGGCTCGGGCGGGGTCGGCAAGACGACCACCTCGGCGGCGATCGCGACCGGGATGGCGATGCGCGGGCTGAAGGTCTGCGTGCTGACGATCGACCCGGCGAAGCGGCTGGCCGACTCGCTCGGGCTGGAGGAGCTGGGCAACGAGGCGCGCCGCGTCGACCCGGCCCTGTTCGAGCAGCAGGGGATCGAGATGGAGGGCGAGCTGTGGGCGATGATGCTCGACGCCAAGGCGACCTTCGACGAGCTGATCGCCCGCCAGGCGCCGGACGAGGAGTCGCGCGACCGCGTCCTCTCCAACCGCATCTACCAGCAGATCTCGAGCGCCCTGGCCGGCTCGCAGGAGTACATGGCGATGGAGAAGCTGTTCGAGCTCCACAGCGAAGGCGACTTCGACCTGCTCGTCCTCGACACGCCGCCGACCCGCAACGCCCTCGACTTCCTCGATGCCCCGAAGCGCCTCACCCAGTTCATCGAAGGCCGCTCGCTGCGGGTCTTCATGAGGCCGACCGGCTTCGCCGCGAAGGTGGCCGGGCGCGGCGCCAACGTGGCGCTGAGCGTGCTCAAGCGGATCGTCGGCTTCGACCTGATCGCCGACCTGGCCGAGTTCTTCAACGCCTTCAGCGGCATGGTCGACGGCTTCGCGGCGCGGGCCAAGCGGGTCAACGACCTGCTCGCCAACAAGCGCACCTGCTTCCTGGTCGTCTGCGGGCCGCAGGGCGAGCCGATCGACGAGGCGGTCTACTTCCACCGCAAGCTGGTCGAGGCGAAGCTGCCCTTCGGCGGCGTCATCGTCAACAAGGTCCACTACCCGGCGGAGAAGCTGCGCGGCGCCGATCCCGACGACCTGCCGGCGGCGCTGGCCGAGAAGCTCGGCGACGAGGACCTGGCGCGGCGGGTGGCCGAGAACTTCGCCGACTACCAGGCGTTGGCCGAGCGCGACGCGAAGAACATCGCCCACCTGGCGGCCGAGCTGCGGGCCTCAGGAGTGATCCGGGTGCCCTACATGGACGAAGACGTCCACGACCTGACCGGCCTGGTCGAGATCAACCGCTACCTGTTCGCGAGCGGCGAGGAGCGGGTGGCGATGGCCGCCGGCCGCGCCTGAGGCGCGTCGCGCGTCAGGCCTTGCGGTCGTAGTCGAACTCGAGGTGCGAAACCTCCCAGTCCGAGTCCGGGACCGGGAAGAGGTGGCGGACCCGCGGCGTGTCGATGCGCTCGCGGTGCTGGATGTCGCGGTCGGAGTCATACGGCGGGGCCGGCCACTCGAGCGAGTCGCCGCGGCGCGCCTCGGCAGAGACCTCGTCGAGCCACGGCGTCGCCGTGATCTTGATCTCGTCTTCGGCCGGGATCGGCTCCATGATCCGGGTGTCCTGGGGCATCTCGTCCTCCTCCATGTCCTCGTAGGCCTCTACGTTCTGGGGGACCTCGAAGTTCGGCAGTTCCAATTCCGACGAGGCTTCGGTGACCTCGATCGGGGCGTCGAAGCTGGGTGGGTCGAGCGGCGGCGCCACGTCGGGGCCGGGGTCGGCGAGCCGCGCGGCCGGCTGCTCGGCCACGTCCTCCTCGACCGGTTGCGCCGCGAACGGCTCCTCGAGCGGCGGCGCCTCCTCGACCTCCTGGGAGGCGACGGAGACGGTGATCTCGGCGTCGCCTTCGGCGAGGCCGGTGGCGATCAGGGTCTCGTCGGCCGCGCCGATCAGGTCACGGCCGAGGTCGCCGAGGGCGGCCTGGCGCAGCAGCCGGCGGACGCCCTCCTCGGTCCAGGCGGCAAGCTCGATCGCGTTCGTCAGCGAGCGCCCGTTCATCAGCTCGCGCTCCAGCTCCAGGGCCTCCTCGACTCGTTCGCGCGCCTCGATCCGGTCCATCGAGCCGTCGGCGATCAGGGCGGCGGCGCGCATCGGCAGCGAGGCGCCGACCGGGCCGTGGCCCTCGAGCACCGCGCGCAGGGCGAGCAGGTGGTCGCTGAGCCCGTCGAGCGAGCTCTCCCGCTCGCAGCCCATCTCGAAGCGGCCGACGGCCCAGGTGAGGGCGTTGTCGGGGTCGGGGCGGGACTCCAGCTCGGTCGCGAACTCGGCCAGCTCGGCGGCCTCCTCGTCACTGAGGCGATAGCCGCCGGGGCGGGTCGCGGGGGCGCCGGTGGTGATCCGGCGCCAGGTGTCCTCGCCGGTCGGCGCGAAGGCATACGGGCCGAGGCCGATTCCCCCACCCTTGAAAAGGCGCATGACGCTGACCAGCTCGCGCAGCTGGACCATCGCCGACTCGGCGCCGCCGTCGGGGTCCTGCTCGGCGACGGCGAGGAACTGCGGCTCCCAGGCGGCGCGGCCCATGCCCTCGCTCCGCATCGCCTCGATCGGCGCTTCGATCGAGTCGGCGCGGACCAGCCGCACCCCGTGCGGCAGCTGCAGCCGCTGGGTCGACATCCGCAGGCCGACCAGCGGCACCACCAGGACGTCGGCATCGTCGGCGTCCCGCGATTCCGCATCAAGCAGGGAAATCTGGTCTTCGAGCCGCTCGCGGTCGAGGGCGAACCCGGCGCTCCCTTCCCACAGCTCGGCGAGGAAGCAGGTCAGCATCAGCTCCGCCCGCTCCCCCGGATCAGCCGGCACGGCCTCGCCCCGCAGCTCCAGGTAGCCCGCCGCGACCCCGGCCTCGACCACGGCCTCACGGGCCGGGCCGAAGCCGGGTAGAGCGCACAACTCTGCGGCGTGAGCGATCACGTACGTGCCGGTCAACGGCACATAGCTGAAGAAGCCCGATTCGTCCCCGGCGTCGGAGGCCACGTCAAACGGGATCTCGTCCCCTTCGGCGACCCGCGTCGAAAGACGCGTAGCCGCTTCGGTCGTCAACCGCTTGAGGGCCTCGCTGAGCAGGAAGTCACGCACGGCCCCGATTTCCGTCTGCCAGGCACGGCTCCTGCGTGTGCACGACGCCTTGCAAAGCTCATGTCGATCGAGCCGACCCCACTAATGGGCGACCGGATTGGACCTTTGATCTAAGCGACGGCGGCCGCGCCGGCCTCGGCCAGCAGCCAGGTGGTGCCGTAAGCGCGCATGTCGTCGATCAGCGGAACCAGCGCCTCGCCTTTCCTGGTCAAGGCGTACTCGACCCGCGGCGGCACCTCCGGATAGGTGTGCCGCTCGACGATCCCCTCCTCCTCCAGCGCCCGCAGCCGCAGCGACAGCGTCCGCGGGCTGATCCCCTCGAGACTCCGCTCCAGCTCGCAAAAACGGCTACTCCCCTCGGCCAGGTCCCGGATCAAAAGCAGCGTCCACTTCCCGCAAACCACTTCGGCGGTGCGACAGACAGGACAGGTCGAGTTGGACTCAGCGCTCATAGAAATCCCGTGATCAATCGGGGTGCTTCAACAAGTGTAGCCACATGGCTTCAGAAACTGAAGCTTTGGCGGAAAGCCGAATGTACTGCGAATTCCGGGTAGGCCGCGGCTCAAGCGGCGAGCCCCAGATCCGATGAATCTTCGGTGCGGATCCGCCCTGCGATAAAGCGAGCCAAGAGCGACGACGGCTTCATGCTGATCGAGGTGCTGATGAGCGCCCTCGTCCTGACGATCGCCGGAGCGGGGGTCGCCGCGGTGATGGCCACCTCGGTGGCGACCTCGGGCGAACAGCGCCACGGAACCGAGGCCTACGCCCTCGCCCAGCAGGACCAGGCGCGGCTGGCGACGATGCAGCTGGCGAAACTGAACAACCTCGACCAGACCCGCGAAGTGCCGCTGAACGGGGTCAACTTCAAAGTCCGCTCGACCGGCCTGTGGATCAACAACAAGACCTCGAGCCAGGTCTGCACCGAAGGATCCACCGCCTCGGCCGACTACGTGCAGGTCAGCTCGGTCGTCACCTGGCCGAGGATGGAAGCCTCGGAAAAGGCGCGGATCGTCAGCATCATCTCGCCCTCGGGCTCGCAGTCGATCGATCCCAGCCACGGGTTGCTGCCGGTCCGCATCACCAACGCCAACAACGAACCCGTCCCGCACGTCTCGCTTTCCGGGACTCAGATCGAAGGCAGCGGCCGCTTCTCAGGCGAAACCGACGCCAACGGCTGCGCCTACTTCGCCGACATTCCGGTGATGAACACCTCCGGGACCGCGAAAGCGCCCAATTACGAAGTCACCGCGAATGGCGAATTCGCCGGCGTTGTCAGCAAAGACGGCCTCGTCTCTCAAAAAAGCAACGGAGCGGCCTCGAACGAATCGGCGCAAATCCTCTCGTTCCTGTTCGACCGCCCGAGCACGATCCCGGTCACGTTCAAATATCGGGTCGGAAGCACGACCGAATTCAAACCGGCGGCTGCCGATTCCCTGGTCCTGGTCAACAACGGAATGACCACCTCGCGGGTCTTCTGGACGACCAGCGGGGTCCGCGAAGCCACGGTGAACGCCTCGCCGGTCTTCCCCTTCAAATCGCCGTACTCGATCTACGCGGGAGCCTGCCCCGTCAACAACCCGAACCCGGAAGAAAAAACGACCGCACCGGGGGCGGCGGCGATGGTCAGCACGACGGCCCCGGCGGGAGGCACGGCGACTCCGGTGGTGATCCAGCTTCCCGCGCTCAACCTCACGGTCACCTACAAATCCGCGGCGTTCAAAGGCGCGCGGGTGACCGTCACCGACAAGAGCTGCGAAGCGAAAGGCAGCAAGGTCAAGCGCGTCTTCACCACCAATGCCGAAGGCAAGATGAGCACGACGAGCACCGGCGTCGCCGAACCGGGGCTTCCATGGGGTGTCTACGAACTCTGCGTCTCGGCCGAAGTCGAACCGGGCAAGATCCGCCGCTCGACCGTCTCGTCGGTCACCGTTCAGAACCTCACTACCGGCACCACCCAGGCGGTCGAACTGCCGACCTCGCAAACCGGAGCGTCGATGTGCTCCTGAGGCGCCTGCGACAGATCCGCCTGCGCGACGAGCGCGGCCTGACGCTGGCCGAGATGGTGGTCGCGATGGGGGCCGGCGGGGTCGTCCTGATGGGGACGACGGTGATGGTCCTCGGCACGATGCACGCGACCACCAAGGTCGACAAGCGGGTCGAAGCGACCCAGAACTCGCGGATCGTGCTGACGAAGCTGATCGACGAGCTCAATTCCTCCTGCGTTATGCCGAAGATGGCGCCGGTCCAGCAGCAGAGCACGAGCACCGTCCTCCGCTTCGTCCACGGGAGTGGCAGCGCGGTGACGCCGACCCCGACCCTCAGCGTCGTCCGACTGCAGGGAACGACGCTGATGCAGGAAGACTTTGCGCTGCGGGAAGGCGTGGCGCCGAACTGGGTCTTCGAAGAAGCCAAACCGGTGGCGGTCACCCAGCTGATGACCGGCGTCACCCAGATCTCGGCCACCAATCCGCCCTTCCGCTATTACCCGTACTCGACCACGACCGGCGCGACCTCCGAAACCGCGCTCTCGACGCCGCTCTCGATCGCCAGCGCCCAGACCGTGATCCAGGTCGGCGTCGCACTGAGGGTGGCGCCGAGTGGCTCGAGCGACGAAACGGTCCCCGCCCACATCGAAGACAGCGCCTCGCTGCGGCTGACCGCGGCGTCCTACCAGGCCGTCCCGAGCCTCCCGTGCCAATGATGAGACTGCTGAAAAAGCGACTCAGCGCCGAGGACGGCTTCACGATGCTGACCACGATGATGGCGGTGACGCTCGTCACCGCGGTATCGGCCGTTGCGATCACGGCGGTCAGCGGCGACATCCACTCCAACCGCAACGACCTCGACCACCGCCGTGCGTTCGAGGCGGCAAAAGCAGGGATCAACGACTACGTCTACCACCTGCACAAGGAATCCAGCTACTGGTCACGCTGCACCAACGTCGAAGAACCGAGCGCCGTGAACCAGGTCGGCTCGACGGCGAAGCGCAGGAGCGTCCCCGGCAACACCGGTGGCAGCTACGCGATCGAACTGCTTCCTTCGACGACGCAGGCCACCTACACCGAATGCAGCACGGCGAACCCCGGGCCGAGCATGCTCGAGTCGAGCGGCCTGCTGAAGGGGACCTTCCGGATCCGCTCGACCGGCTTCTCGGAAAAGTCGAAGGTCTCGATCGTCGCCACCTTCAAGCCTGCCACCTTCCTCGACTACGTGTACTTCACCCAGCGGGAGACGTCGGACCCGGTCACCTATGGCTTTGCCAATCCCTCGGCTGCGCTGGAAGGCGCCTACTCGCAGTGCTCGAAGACGATCGCCGAAGGCCGCTACACCTCGGCGATGCCGAACACCGGGGGCCAGTACTGCGACACGATCTCCTTCGTCGAAGGCGACAGCATCAACGGGCCGATGCACACCAACGACGCCTTCGTGATCTGCGGCAAGCCGACCCTCGGACGCAACGAATTCGACAGCGTCGAGGTCAGCGGCCCGCCGAAAGGCTGGTTCCAGACCAAGGAAGTCCCGCACTCCGGATCGAGCTGCAGCGGTGGCAGCAACAACTTCAAGGGCACGTTCACCGCCAGCGCCCCGGTGATCACGCCCCCTCCCACCAACGGCGAACTCGCCTCGATTGCCGGGCTGAAATTCACCGGCCAGGTGAAAATCTGCCTCAGCGGCAACTCGATGACGGTCGGCGCCGGGAAAACCTGCAACGAAAACGTCCAGTACTCGGGCGCGATCCCCGCGAGCGGCGTCGTCTACGTCTCCAACGGCACCTGCAGCACCCCCTACTCGCCGTTCACCGCCACCTACCCAGCGACCTCCGGCTGCGGCAATGCCTACATCCACGGCGAATACTCCGGGGCGCTGACCCTCGCCACCGAAAACGACATCATCGTCGACGGCAACCTGATCCACAGCGGCGAAGGCGTGCTCGGCCTCGTCGCCAACAACTTCGTCCGCATCTACCACCCGTTCTCGAGCGACGAAACCTCGAAGCAGACCGCGCACAACGTCTGCAACAACGGCAGTAACGGCCCCGGGTCGATCACCAACCTGCGAATCGACGCCGCGATCCTGGCGATCAACCACTCGTTCATCGTCGACCACTACGACTGCGGCGCGATGCTCGGCACCCTCACTGTGAACGGTGCGATCGCCCAGAAATACCGCGGCGCCGTCGGCACGACCGGCAACAGCGGCTACCTGAAGAACTACACCTACGACGACCGGCTTCGCTACATCGAGCCGCCGAGCTTCATCGAGCCCCAGCAGACCGACTGGGTCGTCGGTCGCGAGACGCTCGAATAGCCCGTCAGATAGCCAAATTCGTCCTATTTCTCGGTAGGCGAACGTTCAGGTCAGCGCCCGCATCGGTCGATTCATAAGTACGCGTCGGGACTCCGTTCCCGCCGCCGCGCGCCGATGGCAATCCTGACCCGAAAGAGCAGCAAAGACTCCCGCATAGTCGGCCTCGAGATCGAGGCCGGCAGCATCGGCGCGGCCGAAGTCGTCGCCAACGGCTCGGTCCACCTCGAGGCGTCGGGCTCGGTGCCGCTCCCGGCCGAGGCCTTCCGCGACGGCGAGATTCGCGACCCGGCGTCGGTGGCCGCGGCGTTGCGCTCCCTCTTCGACGAGCAGAGGCTCTCGCGGCGGGTCCGGCTCGGCATCGCCAACTCGCGCGTCGTCGTCCGGACGATCCGGATGCCGGCGATCGACGACCCCAAGGAGCTCGACGCCGCGGTTCGCTTCATGGCGCAGGAGCAGATCCCGATGCCGCTGGACCAAGCGGTCCTCGACCACAGGATGGTCGGTGGGGTGCCGCAGACCGACGGGGCGCCGCCGCAGATCGACGTGATGGTGATCGCCGCCCGGCGCGACATGGTTTCGGCCTTCCTGGCGCCCCTGCGAGAGGCCGGGCTGGAGCCGGTCGGCGTCGACCTCTCGGCCTTCGCGATGATCCGCGCCGTCGCCGACCCAAGAACGTTCGACGGCGCCACCGAAGGGGAGCGGCCCACCTCGGCCGTCCTCTACTGCAGCGTCGGCGACGTCACCAACCTCGCGGTGGCAAAGGGGCGGTCCTGCCTCTTCACCAGGGTCTCCTCAACCGGCATGGACGACATCGCCAGCAGCCTCCAGGGCCGGACCGGTCTCAGCCCCGAGCACGCTGCGATGTGGTTGAGCCACGTCGGCCTCGAACAGCCCGTCGAGGCGGTCGCGGGGGATGCCGGCATCGTCGCCGAGACCCGACAGGCGCTCGAGCGAGGCGCCAGCGCGCTGGTCGACGAGATCCGTCTCTCGCTCGACTTCTACGGCGCCCAGGAGACCGCGATGCCAGTCGACCGGATCGTCCTCTGCGGCCCCGGCAGCGCGATCGCCGGCCTCCCTGAGCAGATGGAACCGACGCTCGAAATGCCGATCTCCTCCGCGCGGCCCGAAGCCCTCGATGGACTCGACGCCCTCGCCGCGGCGCGCCTGACCCTCCCCCTCGGACTGGCTCTCGACAGCTGAGATGCGCCCGGTCAACCTGATCCCGGCGGAGGACCGCCCCGGCCAGCGCCGGCCGATGCGCGGCGGCCCGCTCGCCTACATCGTCGTCGGAGCCCTGGCGTTCGCACTGCTGGGGGTGACGATGCTGGTCACCACGAGCAACACGATCTCCGACCGGGAAGCGGAAGCCACGGGGCTCGAAAGCGAAATCGCCAGCGCCAAAGCCGAAGTCCAGGCGCTCAGCGCCTACACGCAGTTCCACCAGGTCCGCGAACAGCGCACGGCGACGATCGAAAGCCTCGCCAACAGCCGCTTCGACTGGGAACGGGTGATGCGGGAACTGGCGCTGATCCTGCCGGTGAACGTCTCGCTTACCAGCCTCAGCGCGAGCGCCGCCGGCGGCGGCGCGGAAGCCGGCGGTGAAGCCGGCGTCAGCGCTTCCGCGCCGGGCCTCAGCCTCAGCGGCTGCGCGACCAGCCAGGCGGCGGTGGCGGGATTCATCCTGGCGCTGAAGGAGATCGACGGAGTGACCCGCGTGGGGATGCAGAGCTCCTCGGTCGGGGGCGGCGCAGGAGGCGCGAGCTCCGCCAGCGCCACCAGCGCCGGCTGCCCGGGAGAAGCGAAATCCGTGCTCCAGTTCCAGATGACGGTCCTCTTCGACGCGGCACCGGTGGCGACCGAAGCCACCGGCGAAGAAGCCGCCGCCCCGGCTCCCGAAGCAGCTCCGGCCACCACGACCACGTCGGAAGGCGAAGGCGAAGGCGCGACCACCTCGGAACCGGCCAGCGGCTCCGAATCGGGAGAAGAAGGCTAGATGGCCTCGTCGAGCCGCCTGATCGTCTCGATCCTCGTCGTCGCCGTGGTCGCGGTGGCCTTCTGGATGCTCGCCCTGGCCCCCAAGCGGGAAAAGGCGAGCGAGCTCGGGCAGCAGGTCGAACAGCTGCAAGCGACGCTCTCCCAAGCGCAGAGCGAAGCGAACGACGCGCGCATCGCGCGCAAGAGCTTCCCGTCCGACTACCGGCAGCTGGTCGTCCTCGGTCAGGCCGTGCCCGCCGGCGACGAAACGTCCTCGCTCCTCGTCGAGCTGGAAGGGATCGCGAGGAGGTCGAAGGTGGAATTCGAAAGCATTCAGCTGGACTCCAGCGGCGAAGGCGCGGCGTCGAGCGAATCGACCGGCGCTGCCGTGTCCGGATCGACCTCGCCGACCGAGGCCGCGGCCTCGCTGATGCCACTCGGAGCGAGCATCGGACCGGCGGGCCTCGGCGTGATGCCCTACACGCTCACCTTCAAGGGCAGCTTCTTCCACATCGCCGACCTGATCCACGAAATCGACTCCCTCGTCCGCACCAGCGGCTCCACCGTCGCGGTCGACGGCCGCCTTCTCACCCTCAGCGCCTTCAGCCTGCAGGAAGAATCCGAACGCGGCTTTCCCTACCTGGAAACGTCGTTCACCGTCACTTCCTACGTGACGCCCCCGTCGCAGGGGCTCACCGCCGGAGCAACCCCGGCGGAACCGGCACCGACGATCTCGGCCGGGGAAACCGAAGCCGTCGAGAGCTCTGCCACCACCTCGGAACCGGGGACGAATTGAACTTCCTGAAGAAAGGACCGGAGCTGAAGCTCTCCGAGATCAGGGTTCCGAACTTCCTGCTCGATCTCTACTACGACCTGAAGGAACGCCACCTGCTGCCGGTCGCCGCGGTCCTGCTGCTCGCGATCGTCGTCGTCCCCTTCGCCCTGACCCAGTCCGGGCATTCCGAAGAAGCTCCCGAAGCCGCCGCGAGCGCCTCGGGCGCCGGCGCTGTGGAAGGCTCGGAAACGCTTGTCGCGCAGTCGGCGCCGCCCCTGCGGAAGTACCAGCGCCGCCTCTCGCACCTGACGGCCAAGAATCCGTTCGTCCAGAAGTACGTCGAAGAAGAAGCGGGCGGCGGAAGCGGCACCCCAGGCACGGAAGAAGGAGTCACGAGCCCTGAATCCAGCCCCTCCGGCTCAGAAGCCGGCGGCCAGTCGAGCCCCGAAAGCTCTTCCCCGGAACCGTCCTACGTGCCCACCTCGCCGGCCAGCGAACCGTCCTCGAGTAGCAACCAGAACAACCCCAGCGAACCTGGCGAAGGAGAACCGCAAGGCAACCTCAAATGGTTCTCGTACGCGATCGACGTACGCGTCGTCGTCCGCGGCGAGGACGCCAACTCCTCCAGCGCTGAAAAGGAATCCGGCAACGAACCGAAGTCCTCGGTCCGCCACAACCTGCCGGAGCTGACCATGCTCCCCAGCCGCAAGACGCCGGCCCTCACCTACATGGGGTCGACCAAGGACGGCAAGAAGGCCCTCATGCTCGTCTCCTCCGATGTCAAGTCCCTCTTCGGCGACGCCCGCTGCGTGATCGGCTCGCAGACCTGCCAGCTCCTGGCGATGGAACCCGAACTTCCCGAGACCGTCGTCTACGGCGACACCGGCAAGACCTACACGATCGAACTCCGCAAGATCCAGCTGGTCGAGAGCAGCGAAATCAACAAGGCACCGCTCGGCGAACCGGCTCCGAAAAGCGCGGCGCCGCAGGGCGAATAAAGCGTCATCCCAGGTAGGCGTCGAGGATCTGGTCGCCGACCAGCATCCCGATCACCCCGCCGAGGGCGAGGAAGGGGCCGAACGGGATCGCCATCTTCCGGGCCGACGATCCGTGGCGGGCTATTAGGACGAGGCCGACCGCGGTGCCGATCAGGAGAGCGGCGAAGATCGCCGGGGCGACCGCACGGCCGAGGAAGAGACCCATCGTCGCGGCGAGCTTGACGTCGCCGAGGCCCAGGCCCTGCGGGTAGGCGAGGGCGATGAGGAAGAAGATCCCGCCGGCGGCCGCGGCGGCGATCAGTCGCTCGGGGACGCCGCCTGGATCGGTGGGAATGGCGATCGCGAGGCAGAGGATCGCGGCGACCAGCAGGATCTTGTTGGGAATGATCCGCTGCTCGAGGTCGGTGAGGGTGATCGCCGCCAGCGCGGTGATGAAGATCCAGTCGATCGCGACTTCGGCGAACGAGTCGTGCCGGTGGACGAGCGCAGCGGCCACGAACAGCACCGCGGTCGCGAGCTCGGTCAGCGGATAGCGAGGCGAGATCGGGGCGCCGCAGCAGCGGGCGCGCCCACGCAGAACGAGCCAGCCGACGACGGGGATGTTGTCGCGGGCGGCGATCGGAGCGCCGCAGGCAGGACACTCCGAGCGCGAGGTCGTCAGGTTGAGCCCACGAGGGACCCGGTGGGCCACCGCGGTGGCGAAGCTGCCGGCAGCGAGACCGACGAGGAACGCGAAAAGGAGGAGAGCGACCATCGGCGCTGAGTTCTAGCCGAGCGCTCGGCCGGCCAAGTTGGTGCTAGGAGCCGGCGAGTACCTTGAAGCGGCGAGTTGCGCCCTTTGCCTCAGCGTTGCCGGCCTCGTCGACCGCACGGACGCTGACCGTATAGCTCCTCGACTTCAGGTGCACGACGCTGAATGGTGAGGCGCAGCGCTTCCACTTCGCCTTGCCGACTTTGCAGAAGAAGGTGGTGCCGGGAACGTTCCCGGTGGTGTCGGTGAAGCGGAAGACGGCCTTGCGCTTCGCGGTCTTGGAAGCCGGCCCCATGGTTATCCGGGTGTGCGGAGCGAGCGAGTCCTCGACGTAGGTGATGGGCGCTGAGCAACCCGACTGCGCCCCGGTGACGCCGGCGACCGCCGTGAACGTCGCTGAGCCGTTAGGAGCTACTTGGACTTCGAAACCACTCGAGCCAAACTGGTCCGCTGAGCCCTTGGCGACGGGCTGGCCAGCGCAGTTGGAGCTGGCGTAGACGAGGACGGTGGTAGCTCCTGGAGCCGAGCCGGTGATGGTCGGAGTCGGATCGTTGCCGATGCCGCCGGGGACCGTGCGCAGCTGCGGGGGAGCCGGCGGGCTGGGCCTGGAGACCGGCGTCGCGGGGGCCACAGAGCCGCCGCCGGAACTGCCGCCACCACCCGTACCGCCGCTGCTCCCACCTCCGTGTTCGGCCGGCGGCGGTGCCACCTCGCGATAGGTGATCGAGCTCGACGAGCAGGTTGACGCGAAGCCGGCGATCACAGCTTTCGCGTAGAAGGTCGTTTCCGAGTTGTTGGCAACCGCGACTTCGATCCCGAAGGCTTCGAATTCTTCGGCCGTCCCCGTGTTCTCGGGCGTGCCGGTGCAGGACGGGTTGGCGTAGATGGAGATCGTCACGTCTGCGTCGGCACTGGTGCCGTGCAAGCGCGGGAAATTGGAGTTGCCCGGAGAGACGGGCACCGACGCCGTCAGATCCGGAGCCGGAGGAGCCGTGGACACCTGGCGGTAGGTCACCCCCGGCGAGCACGGCGAGGTTTCCGCCCCGTTGCTCTGCTGCGCGGAGAAGATCGTCGTCGAGTCCTGGCCGACGGTGAAGGCGAACCCTTCGCCTTCGAATTCGGTCAGCGAACCTTCCCCGACCACGGAACCACCGCATTCGTCTTCGGCGTAGAGCCGCACGGTGACCGGTTCGAGGCCACGGGCCATGGGTCCATTCGCAGCGAAAAGCCTGGGAGGTTTCACCACTTTGGTCTGCACTTCTTCGTTCCGCCCACGAACATGGGGAGTAAGAGACGCTCCAGGCGAGGCGGGATTCGTTTCGAGGATGAGGACTCCAAGCGGAGCGCTGTGCGCGGCCGGAGCCGCCAGTAGGACAGCCGCGGCGACAGCCGCAAAGCAAAGCGAGAGGCGGGCCAGGAAGGCCCGCCTCTCAACCAGATTCGCACTTGGCGCGTTCACAACCAAGCGGTGCTGCTCAGGCGATTAGCCTTCGCCCCAGTTGCCGTTGCTGGGACAGCCACCCGTCCCAGTTGCGGTGCAGGAATATTCGAGGGCACCAGATTCAGGTTTCCTTTCGACGGAGAACGAACCGTCGGTCCCGGGTACGGTGACTTTGTATCCCTTATTGGTAAAACCCGTTGCGCTGACAGATACGGCGGTTAGGCCCGTAGCGCTCGAGAGGGTCGGCTCAATCGTTTCGAGCTGTTCGACCAGAGTCGGTTCGCCGGTGCCCGGAGGCGGGTACTTGCCGCCGTGTTCGGTGCCATAGGTCTCGATAGCAACCTGGGCGGAGTGGACGTACTCCTTGGCCTTGGCGTCGCCGGCCTTGTCCTTCTGGTTGAAGAAGGCGGGCAGAGCGATCGCGGCGAGGATGCCGAGGATCAGCATGACGACGAGAAGCTCGATCAGGGTGAAACCAGCCTCTTTGTCGCCGTTGAGCCGGGCGCCGATTCGAGCCCGGAGATTCTGGAGCAACATAGGTACCTCCATTTGGACCTATTGTTTGCGCCAGAGCCCGGGGGTTCGCCGATCGGCGCCGGAGCACTGGCAGTCATTTGCCCTCTACTCATCGGCGTCGGAAACCTTGGCTTTAGGCACTGGAGCGCCGTTTCTTACGGTTCTCCCAGTAATGGGGAGCGATGCCTAAAAGTTGGGTAGGGGTTCAGAAAAAAGTGTCGATCTGGACGGACCGAGCCAGCATTAGTTGCGGTGCAATCCCGTACGAACGTCTAGTGGGATCTGGACGTTGTGTCAGTCCTGACCGTCAAGACGGGGAAGCAACCACCAAGCCCGCCGCGGATGCCGCTGCGGCGAGCTGCTGGTCGTAGGTGACGAAGAGCGGCAGCAGGGAGATGCTTTCGAGGAAGTCGCGTGCCTCGCGCTCGTGGCGATCGCCGTACCGCGCGCAAGCGCGGATCCCCTCGACCGCCAGGAGTGAGCTGGATACGTAGCCCTCCCAACGGGCAAGCTCGTCAGTAAGCGCAGCCAGCTCCGGCTCGCGAAGCGGCAGCTTCACGTAGGAGGAGGTATCCAGGCAGCGAGCCGGCCGGCTGCAGCCGCTCCTCCCTCATGTCTCCAGGATCTCGGCGCTCGGGGGGCCCTTCGCAGGGGCGCCGTCGAACGGCCCGAGAGCTCGAGCAGGTCGGCGCGGGGCATCGTCGCTCCTCGCTCCGCCACGAGGCGAGCGATCGGCGAGTCGGCGGGGCCCGAAGGCACCGACCTCGCCACCTCGCGGCCCCGCTCGGTGACCGCGAAGCTCTCGCCCGCTTTGACCTCGACCAGGTAGCGCGACAGGTTCTGACGCAGCTCCCGGACGCCGACGCGGTTCATGTGCGTCAACGCAGCACTTTGGCCCTGCGACTCAGCGGATGTGTTCGTAGATCGAGAACATCGGCAGGTACATCGAGATCACGATGAACCCGACGATTCCGCCGACGAAGACGATCATGATCGGCTCCAGTAGAGCCGTAAGAGCTTTCACCTTGGCGTCGACCTCGGCCTCGTAGAAATCGGCGACTTTGCCGAGCATCGTGTGGAGCTGACCGGTTTCCTCGCCGACCGAGACCATGTGGCCGACCATCGGCGGGAAGACGGCGTTCTCCTCGATCGGGCCCGCCAGGGTGCCGCCGCGTTTGACCGAGGCATAGACGTCTTCCATCGACTGCTCGACGACGGCGTTGCCGGCGGTCTCCCCGGTTAATTTGATCGCTTGCAGCATCGGCACGCCGGCCTCGACCGAGCCGGCGAAGGTCCGCGACCAGCGCGCCAGGGCGACTTTCTGGATCACGTCGCCGATTTTGAACGGGATCCGCAGTTTCAGGCGGTCCCACTGGTCGTGCCCCCGTTCGCTTGCCTTCCATTTGAAGAAGAGGAAGAAGGCGAGAGCGATGCCGGGGATGAGGATGAACCAGTAGTTGGTGAGCACTTCCGACGCCCCGACGCAGATCTTCGTCGGGATCGGTAGTTCGGCTTTTTCTTCCGGGTGTTCTTCCGCCAGTTCCTTGAAGATCTTCGCGAACACCGGAATCACGAAAGCGACGATCGCGACCAGGACCACGGTCGCGAAGCCGAAGACCAGCGCCGGGTACATCAACGCCGATTTGACCTGACGACGCAGCGCGTCCTGTTTCTCCACCTGGTAGGCGATCCGATCGAGCACCTCGTCGAGTCGACCGGACTGCTCGCCGGAGCGGACCATCGCCCGGTAGAGGCGATCGAAAACGCGGGGGTAGCGCTCCATCGCCTTCTCCAGCGAGCTGCCGGCCTCGACGTCGGAGCGAAGCCCGCTGACGGCTTCTTTGATCTCTTCGTCCTGCGTCTGATCTTCCAGCGTCTGCAGCGTGCGCAGCATCGGCATACCGGAGGCGACGAGGGTCGCGAACTGACGCGAGAAGACAGAGAGCTCGCGTTTGTCGACGCTCTTCCAGCGCTTGAAGAAGTCCTCGATGTTGACCGGGTTCGATTTCTCGCTGACGTCGAGGACGATCAGGCCGCGCTGGCGGAGCTGCTCGCCGACGGCGGCCTTGGATTCGGCCTCGATCTCGCCCGCGGAGGTCGCCCCCGCGAGATCCATCGCGCGGAACTTGAAGGTGTTGGCGCCGGCCATCTCCTATGCCCCCTGCGTGTAGTCGGGGGGCGCACCGACTGCCGCGGGCGTGCCCCCGTTGCCGTTCGCCGGCATCGCCGCCGGCACTCCGCCCAGCAACCGGCTCAGCTCCTCGGGCACGCTCGCCCGCTGTTCGGCCAGCGCTCGGCTGATTTTTCCCGTCCGCACCAGGCGCGCCAGGTCGGCGTCCATCGTCTGCATCCCAACCGCGCCGGAGGTCTGGATCGCGCCGTAGATCTGGTGCGTCTTGCCCTCGCGGATCAGGTTCCGTACCGCGGGCGTCGGCACCAGGACCTCGCACGCGACCACGCGCCCCTTGCCGTCGAGGGTCGGCAGCAGCTGCTGGGTGACGATGCCCTGCAGGGCGATCGAGAGCTGGGTCCGGACCTGGCCCTGCTGCTCGGGGGGGAAGACGTCGATGATGCGGTCGACGGTCTGGGCGGTCGACTGGGTGTGGAGGGTGGCGAAGACGAGGTGGCCCGTCTCGGCGGCGGTGAGGGCGGTCGAGATCGTCTCCAGGTCGCGCATCTCGCCGACGAGGATGACGTCGGGGTCCTGGCGCAGGGCGGCGCGGAGGCCGAGGGCGAAGTCCGGCGCGTCGGAGCCGATCTCGCGCTGGTTGACGATCGAGCGTTTGTGGCGGTGGAGGAACTCGATCGGGTCCTCGATCGTGAGGATGTGGTCCTGGCGCTCCTGGTTGATCACGTCGATCATCGCCGCCAGGGTGGTGCTCTTGCCCGAGCCCGTGGGGCCGGTGACGAGGACGAAGCCGCGCGGTTTGGCGGTCAGCTCGCGCAGGACCTGAGGCACCTGGAGGGAGTCGAGGGCGGGGACTTCGGTGGGGACGAGGCGGAAGGCCGCCGAGACGGCGCCGCGCTGGAAGTAGCAGTTGACGCGGAAGCGGGCGACGCCGGGGATGGCGTAGGCGAAGTCGAGCTGCTGGTCGTTCTCGAAGCGTTTGCGCTGGTCGTCGTTGAGGATCCCGTAGACGACCTCGCGGGTCTGCTGCGTATTCAGCACCGGGAAGCCGTCCATCGGCCGGATCCGCCCCTTGTCGCGGATCGAAGGCGGCACGCCGG
>DASXOF010000017.1:0-3025 GCA_036494495.1 Solirubrobacterales bacterium
GAATACGTCGCGACCGCGTCTTCGGATGAGCGGCACGCGGTCGTCAAGCGCGAGTCAGTACGGCAGCTCGTGCGGCAGACAGCACCGATAGTCCGGTTCGAGCGGCCACGGGAACCGGACCGCTTCGATCTCGGCTTGGCCCTCGAGGATGGCGCGCGCGACCCGATGCATTCCATCCATCACGCGACCATCGTGCCCGAGGATGATCGGGTGAGAGGTGTCCACCTCGGCGATCAGCTTGGCGTGCTCGGCGATCTTGCGGACCGTCGGGATCTCCGCGCTCCCGCCGAACCAATAATCCGTGTCGATCTCGCGGATCGAGTCGATCGCCACCCGCTCCACCGGAAGGCCCCGGCTCAGCTCGATCAGGCGATCCACGTCCCACGCATCGAATCCGCGCTCGGCCGGCCAGAAGTGATACTGCTTGCGCACTCACGCAGTCTCGCGCACCCCAGGGGAGGCGCGGCGGCGATGGCAGGGGATCCAGTCGCGGTTCGGTCGGAGCCGTCCGGCTGCCCTTCAGCCGGCTAGCCGGCGAGACGCTTCTTGAGGAGCTCCTTGCCTTGCTCCCCGCCCTTCCGGCTGGCGGCTTGGGCACGCTGGAAGAACTCGGCGAGGTCGTTGTCGCCGTCGCGCTGCGCGTCCTCGACGTAGGTCTCGAGACCTCCTCCTCACGTCTTCAGCTTGCGAGTGTCACGCGGCTCGAGGAAGGGCTCCCTGTCCTCCGGGTGGCCGGCCTCGATCTGGCGGCCACGCTCGAGCTCGGCGTTGAACTCGGCCCCCAGCAGCACCACGATGTTCGAGATCCACAGCCAGATCAGGAATACGATCACCCCGCCCAGCGCGCCGTACGTCTTGTTGTAGCTGCCGAAGTTGGCGACATACAAGGCGAACGCCGCCGAGGCGATCAGCCAGAGGACAACTGCCAGCACGCCACCTGGACTCACCCACCGGAATTTCGGGTGCT
The DNA here is from genome assembly GCA_036494495.1 of Solirubrobacterales bacterium. Classification (GTDB taxonomy): domain Bacteria; phylum Actinomycetota; class Thermoleophilia; order Solirubrobacterales; family 70-9; genus VAYN01. The sequence goes on from DASXOF010000017.1 coordinate 968, forward strand.
TCACATTGGGCGCGGCCCAGTAGAGGAGCGCGAACATGAAGCTCACGATCAACAGCAGTACCGGCCACTTGGCGATATCCCACGCCGTGACCGCCGCGCCGCCCAGGCCGATGACCTTGCCCACTTGCTGCGCGAGCGGCCCGGATACGACGACGGCAACCGCGCTTATGGCGAGCAACAGGACCGTGACGACCGTAACGCCCACTCGCACGGGCACGGTCTTCCAGATCGGCCGGCCCTCACCAACGTCATAGATCGCGTTGCCCGCTCGCATGAACGCGGCCACATAGCCGGAGGCCGACCAGAGGGCGCCTGCCAGCCCGATAATGAACAGGAGGCCGGCAGCGCCCTGGCTCTTCTGCAAGTTGGTCAGCGCGCTCGTGACGATCTGCTTGGCGGGTCCAGGTGCCAGCGCGCCGAGGTTGTCGATCAGCGGCTGGATCGCCGACTGGCCGACGAGCCCGAGCACCGCGATCAGGGCGAGCAGCGCCGGGAAGATCGACAGGATTCCGTAGTAGGTGAGGGCCGCCGCCCAGTCGGTGAGGTCGTCCTGCTTGAACTCCCGCACGGTGCGGCGCAGGACGCCGGGCCATGAGCGCGCCCGAAGATCGGTCGGGCCATCGGGAGCCCGTCGCTCGCGTGTGAGGTCAGTGCGCGTTGCCATTGGCTCTCTCCCTAGCGGGACGTCGCTCGCCCGATCAGGAACCCGACCACAAGGGCGCCGATCGCGGCCGCCGCAGTCGGGTTCTGCCGAGCCTTGGCCTTCAGGTCACTCGCGGCGGAGCTACCGCTTGCAGAAGGCGGGGTCAGCGACTCCTTCTTCTCGGCCACCGTCTGTTTGGCGGCCTCGACCTTCTCGCGCGCGCGTGACTTGACGTCCGTCTTCTCCCCCAGCGCAGCCGCGGTATCCCCCAGATCCCTTCGGGTGTCCTCGATCTCCCGTCGAAGCTCCTCCGGGCTCTTCGACTCCTCCCCTACTGACGCGCCGACTTGGCTCTGGTCTTGACCCATGCCACATCCTCCTTCGTCGAATCGAGTGCCCTCTCGGGGACGGGTGGCGTCGCGGACTGGACCCTGCTCTTACCTCGTAGCGCCAGGACGCCGGCGGTCGCCGCGTAGACAACGGCGACAATGAGAGCGGCCAGCCACGCCGCCAGCGCGGTGGCAAGGCCGAGGATCGCCGCTGCCGTAAGGACGCCTAGCGCGAACAGGCCCAACAGGCCCGCACCACCGAACATCCCCGCGCCGATCCCCGCTTGCTTGCCCTTCTCGGCGAGCTCTGCCTTGGCGAGCTGCACCTCCCGGCGGACGAGCAGGGTGGTCTGTTCCGAGAGCTGCTTCATCAGGTCGCCGACGGGCTGCTCGCGCAGGTCCTCACGGCTGTGCTGTGGTGGCATCCGGCCCTCCTCTGGTCGCCTCTTTGCGGTATCGGGGTGCCCAGAGTTGAAGCGGGCAAACCAGGCTCCGCGCATTGGCGCGATGAGGATCGCCGGAGGAGATCTCGCCGCTGTTTCAGGCGTGCCCGCGCGGGTAGCACGGGCGCCGGAAACCGGCGAAAGGAGATGTCCGATGGCAGAACTGACCACACTCGAAGAGAAGCTCGCCGAGGTGCTGGGGCTCGCCCAAGCGGCGCAGGACGCGACAGAGAAGGTCGAAGGCCTCGTGGATGACGAGGACATCGCCGGCGTGCTCCAGCGCATGCGCGGCGAGGCGGAGGAGACCGAGCGCCGCTGCACCGAGCTTGCAGACGAACGCGACGGAAAGAAGACCGCAATCCTGGACAAGGCCCGCGAGACGAAGGGCGAGGCAAGCGACATGATGTCGACCTACCTGGGCGCCGACGCCGACGGACTGGACGGCTTCGAGTTCCTGGTGATGGCCGAGGCCGGCGAAGTCGGCCATTGGGCCGTGCTCGGCAAGCTCAACGAGCAGGCCGGCGAGGACAGGCTCGGCGAGCTCGTCGACTGGGCTTTGCCGATCCAGGAACGCCACCTCAGCGACGTGAGGGAGTGCTCCCTCAAGCTCGCGAGCGAGGAGGACCCAAACGCCTGAACTCGC
>DASXOF010000018.1:0-17507 GCA_036494495.1 Solirubrobacterales bacterium
TCGAGGATCTCCAGCGCGGTGCCGTTGTAGTGGGCGAGCGGGTTGGCCTCGTTGCCGTACTGATAGGGCATGAAGTAGCCCGGCTCCTGCGACATCTCGAGCGCCACCTCGACCGCGCCGTTGGAGCCCTTCGCCCCCTCCGAGTAGACGATCTCCGCCCCGTACATCCGCAGCAGCTGCGTCCGCTCCTCGGTCACGTTGTCGGGCATCACCACCTTCAGCGGATAGCCCTTGCGCCGGCAGATCATCGCCAGGGCGATGCCGGTGTTGCCCGAGGTCGGTTCGAGGATCGTGTGGCCGGCCTCGATCGCCCCTTCGGCCTCCGCCGCCTCGATCATCGATTTGGCGACCCGGTCCTTGACCGAGCCCGTCGGGTTGTGCCCCTCGAGCTTGGCGAAGATCTTCACCTCGGGCTTCGGCGAGAGCCGTGGCAGCTCGACCAGCGGCGTATTGCCGATCGATTCGACGACGCTGCCGAACCGCCCGCCGCAGGGTCTGTTGAGAGTCTCGTTCGCCATGCCCGATCCCGTTACTTCAGAAAGTGTAGCGAGGGACGTTGGCCCGATGGATGAAGACCATCGGCACAAACTTGGGTATGGTCGCCCGGGTTCAGGAAACTTTGGATCGGAGGCAATACCTTATGAGCAGGACGCGGCTGACCGCGGTATTCGCGGTTTTGCTCGTCGCGATCGGCTTGATCGCGGCGGGCTGTGGTGGGGGCGGCAGCACTACCGGCGGCGGTAGCGAAACCGGGGCTGAAACGAGCGAAGGCGGCGGCGAAAAGCTGACGGTCGGCTCCGACATCCCCTATCCCCCGTTCGAGCAGGGGAAAAAGGGCAGCTACACCGGCTTCGACGTCGAATTGATGGGAGCGATCGGCGAAGAAATCGGCCGCGAACCGGAATTCATCGACTCCTCGTTCGAAACGATCTTCCGGGACGTCGCCCAGGGCAAGTTCGAAGCGGTGATGTCGGCCGCGACGATCACCGAAGAACGCGAAAAGGTGGTCGCCTTCTCGAACCCCTACTACCTGTCCGAACAGGCGATCCTGGTCGCGGAAGGCAGCTCGATCAAAGGCCTCGCCGACCTGAAGGGCGAAGTCGTCGGCGCTCAGCAGGGCACGACCGGCCTCGAACTCGGCAAGGAAAAAGCCGAAGCCTCCGAACTCCGGCCCTACCCGGAAGGCCCTGACGCGATCAACGCGCTGAAGGCCGGGACGGTGGCAGCGGTGATCATCGATGCTCCGGTGGCGGCCAACGCGGTCGAAGAAACCGGCGGCGTCGAAGTCGCCGAAAAAGTGCCGACCGAAGAAACGTACGGAATCGCCGTCGCCAAAGAAAACACGGAACTGCTCGAACAGATCAACGAAGGGCTCGCGACCGTGCTGGGGAACGGCAAATACGCCCAGATCTACGAAAAATGGTTCAAGGAAGCGCCGCCGAAGGAAATCTTCTCCTTGGGCAAAGGCGAATAACGGTTGCGCTGGGCGCAGTAGGTCGTGTAAGGAAAGGGGCGCCGGGAACGGCGCCCCTTCTTCGTCGGCGAGACCGCAGGAGCTGAGATGAACGTCTTCTTCGAACAGTACTTCGACTTCTCGATCATGGGAGAACACTTCGGCGAAGTCTTCGAAGCGTTCCTCGAGAACCTGCTGATCTTCCTCGTCGCCGGCGTCATCGCCCTGATCTGGGGCCTCGTCCTCGCCCTCCTGCGGCAGCTGCCGAGCAGGAAGGCGATGCCGATCCGCTTCCTCACGATCGCCTACATCGACGTCCTGCGGGCGATCCCGCTGCTGATCATCATCCTGCTGATCTCCGGCGGGGTGCCGTTCCTCAACTTCATCCCGAAAGACATCCGCATCCCGCAATGGTTCGGCAAGCCCGACCCGTTCTGGTACGGGGTCGCCGCCCTCGTCTTCGTCTACGGCGCCTACACGGCCGAGGTCTACCGGGCCGGGATCGAAGCGATCCCGCGCGGCCAGATGGAGGCGGCGCGCTCGCTCGGGATGAGCCACTTCCAGGCGATGCGCCACATCATCGTTCCCCAGGCGGTGACCAAGATCCCGGCGCCGATGCTGAACGAATTGATCTCGCTGCTGAAGGACACGACCCTGGTCAGCGTCATCGCGCTCAGCGAGTCGGTCCTGATCAGCCGCGAAATCCTCGCCGAACAGCTGAACAGCTCGGCGCTCACCCTCACCGCCGCCTTCTTCCTCGTCATCTGCCTGCCGGGAGCGCGCCTGGTCGACTACATGATCAAACGCAACCAGGGCAAAGTCGCCCGCGGCTCCCACATCGAGGTGGCCTGATGGCAGAGCCGATGCTGCACCTGAAGGGCGTCCACAAGCGCTTCGGCCAGCTCGAGGTGCTGAAAGGCGTCGACCTCGAGGTGCAGAAAGGCGAAGTGATCTGCATCCTCGGCCCGAGCGGCTCGGGCAAGAGCACGCTGCTGCGCTGCGTCAACCTGCTGGAGCCGCCGGAGCAGGGCGAGATCTTCCTCGAGGGCCAGGACATCTGCAAGGGACCGGGCTCCGGAACCGGCGAGGAGAGCTGGAACCTCGACTTCGTCCGCCAGCGGGTGGGGATGGTGTTCCAGCAGTTCAATCTCTTCCCCCACAAGACGGCGCTCCAGAACGTGACCCTGGCGCCGCGGCGGGTGCTGAACAAATCGAAGTCCGAGGCGGAGGAGAAAGGGCGGGCGCTGCTCGAGCGGGTCGGGCTCGGCGACCAACTCGGCCAGTACCCGGAAACGCTCTCCGGCGGTCAGCAGCAGCGGGTCGCGATCGCCCGCGCGCTGGCGATGGAACCGCACGTGATGCTGTTCGACGAGGTCACCTCGGCGCTCGACCCCGAGCTCGTCAAAGAGGTCCTCGACACGATGCGCGAGCTGGCCGAGGAAGGGATGACGATGCTCGTCGTCACCCACGAGATCGGCTTCGCCCGCGAGGTCGGCGACCAGGTCGTCTTCATGGACGGCGGCGTGATCGTCGAGCAGGGCGCCCCCGCCCAGGTCCTCGACCACCCCCGCGAGGAGCGCACGCAGAAGTTCCTCGGACTGGTGCTCGAGCGGTAGGAGCTGCGGCGCTCGCTCGCCGCGCTAAGCGGCGCCGCCGGCCATCGCCGGCAGGATCACGACCGTGTCGCCGTCCTTGACGGCGGTCTCGAGGCCGTTCAGCACTCGCACGTCCTCGTCGTTCAGATAGACGTTGACGTAGCGGTTGAGCTCGCCGCCCTCGCCGAAGAGCTGCTCGGCGGTGCCGGGGTGGGCGGCGGTGAGGGATTGCAGGACCTCGCCGACGCTGCCGCCGTCGGCCTGCACCTCGGGGGTGCCGCCCGTCTTCGGGCGCAGCACCGGGGGGATTCGTACGGTCGCCATCGCGCGGTGATCCTAATCGAGAGCGAGCCGGCTAGCGGTCGCCGCCGGCACCGGCGCAGAAGAGGTCGTAGTCGGGGAACTGGCCCATCTCGGACTCCGGGATCTGCTCGGCGTGCTCGCCGCAGATCGGGCAATCGGGGTCGCGGCGGACCTTGAGCTCGGTGAAGCTGGTGCCGAGCGCCTCGTAGAGGAGCAGGCGGCCGACCAGCGGTTCGCCGATCCCCAGGATCAGCTTGATCACCTCGTTGGCCTGCAGGGTGCCCATCGTCCCGGCCATCACGCCGAGGACGCCGTTGGCCGAGCAGCTCGGCGCCAGCTCCGCCGGCGGCGGGGTCGGGAAGAGGCAGCGGTAGCAGGGCCCCTCGTAGGGGACGAAGGTCGAGACCTGGCCGTCGAAGCCGAGGATCGAGCCCGAGACGACCGGCTTGCGCAGCCGCACCGAGGCGTCGTTCAGCAGGTAGCGGGTGGGGAAGTTGTCGGCGCCGTCGACGACGATGTCGTAGTCGCCCATGATCTCGAGGATGTTGCTCGCGTCGAGCCGGCCGTTGTGCTCGACCACCTTGACGTCGGGGTTCAGCCCTTCGATGAAGAGGCGCGCCGATTCGGTCTTCGGCATCCCGATCCGTTCGGTGTTGTGGATCACCTGGCGCTGCAGGTTGGAGGCGTCGACCACGTCGTCGTCGACGAGGCCGATCGTGCCGACCCCGGCCGCCGCCAGGTAGAGCGCGGTCGGGGCGCCGAGGCCGCCGGCGCCGAGCAGCAGCACCTTCGCGTTCAGCAGCTTGACCTGGCCGTCGGGGCCGACCTCGGGCAGCAGCGTGTGGCGCGAGTAGCGCTCGCGCTGCTCGGCGGTCATCCCGGTCGCGCTGACGACCGGCAGCCCCTGCTCCTGCCAGGCGATGATCCCGCCCTCCATCGAGGCGACGTCGGTGTAGCCGAGCGCTTCCATCTGCGCCGCGGCCAGCGCCGAGCGGTTGCCGGACCGGCAGTAGAGGATCGTGCGGGCGGACTTGTCGGGAGCGGCGGCCTCGATCTCGTCGCCGAGCAGCCCCGGCGGCACCAGCTTGCCGCCCTCGAGGTGGGCCTCCTGATACTCGTGCGGCTCGCGGGTGTCGATCAGGACGACGCCGCCATCGATCTCCTGCTGGGCCTCGAAGGGCTGGATCTCCTCGATCGGAGCGCGAGTTTCAGTGGCCATTTTTCTTAAATCTCCCAAATCCGGATCAGCTTTTACTTCAAAAAGTATAGCGAGCCCCGGTAACGTCGCCAACCTCGCCAATCTCGACGACAAGGACGGGCAGATGGAAATCGACCAAACCAGCCTCGGGACTCATATCGGGGAACAGATGCAAGCAATTGAAGACGATCCGGACGTGCCGGAGGGCGCCGCGATCGGCGCGATCGTGACGCTCGTCGAGGTGCTCGGCCCCGAGCAGCCGGACGGAACCCGGTTTCGCAACTTCCGCGTCCGCAGCAACATCCCCCCGCACCCGACGATCGGCGCGCTCGAGGAGGCGAAGCTCGGCCAGCTGGCGATGCTGCAGCAGGGGAGCTGACGGACCCGACCTGCCGCCAACCGACGAGCGGGGCGCCGACTGAGGGCGCCCCGCTTGCCGATTGGCGCTTGGACGAGGGAATCTCGTTGCCGACCCGAGGCCTCAGAGGCTCGGGCGCATCTGGCGCAGCCGTTTGACCCGCTCCTCGATCGGGGGGTGGGTCGAGAACAGGCCGGCGATGCCTTTGCCCTTGAAGGGGCGGACGATGTACAGCGGCTCGGTCGCCTGGTTGACCTGCATCGGCATCGCCTGCGCACCCTGCTCGAGCCGCAGCAGCGCGCTCGCCAGCGACTCGGGGTTGCCGCAGATTTCGGCCCCGCCGGCGTCGGCCGCGTACTCGCGCTGGCGCGAGATCGCAAGCTGGATGATCGTCGCCGAGATCGGGGCGAGGATCACCAGGCCGAGCGAGGCGGCGAGGCCGAGCGGCGAGTTGTCGTCGTCGCCGAACCAGAGCAGCATGTAGGCGACGTAGGTGATCGCCGAGCCGATCGCCGCGGCAACCGACTGGATCAGGATGTCGCGGTTGCGGACGTGGGTGAGCTCGTGGGCGAGGACGCCGCGCAGCTCGTCCTCGGAGAGCAGCTTGGTGATGCCCTGGGTGACGGCCACCGCCGAGTGCTTGGGGTTGCGGCCGGTGGCGAATGCGTTTGGCTGGTCGCTCGGGATCAGGTAGAGGCGCGGCATCGGCAGCCCGGCGCGCGTCGTCAATTCGCGGACGATTTGGTAAAGGCGCGGGTTTTCGGACTCCTCGATCGGCTTCGCCCGGGCCGAGGCCAGCGCCAGTTTGTCGCTCCAGAAGTAGGTGGCGAGGTTGATCAGCAGGCCGAAGGCGAGGAAGAGGGCCGCGGTCGAGGGGCCGCCGATCAGGGCGCCGATCACGACCAGGAGGCCGGTCAGCGAGGCGAGCAGGATCGTGGTCCGGACCGTCGCGCCGAAGGTCGATTGCTTGGTGGTGGTCATCGCGTCGATGCTCCTGAGGTCGTAGTGACGCACTGAGTATTGCCAGAAGCGGCGAATTTTTCCCATAGGGGCCAGCCCCCTAAGCGCTTCCGCGGAGTCCCTATGCAGGTGGGTCGCCTTACGCTTGGCCGGTGAGGCGACGCGCGCTCTTCTCGCAGATGCTGGCGCTGAACGCTGCCCTGGTGGGTGCCGCCGCCTTGGTCGCGGGGCTGATCGGCGACCTCCATCTGCTGGCCGCGGTCGCCGCCGCGGTCGCCGCCGCGGCCAGCGCCCTGGTCGTCAACCAGCTGCTGCTTCGCCGTCGCTTCAGCCCGCTCGAGCGGCTGATCGAGGAGATGGAGAAGGTCGACCTCAGCCGCCCCGGCCCCCTCCTCCCCGCTTCGATCGACGGGGTCGGCGAGACCGAGGAGGTGGAGCGGATCGAGCTCGCCTTCCTGCGGATGATGCGGCGGCTGGAAGCCGAGCGCCGGCGCGCCGGCTCCGCCGCGCTGCACGCCCAGGAGGAGGAGCGGGCGCGCGTCGCCCGCGACCTCCACGACGAGGTGAACCAGTCGCTGACCGGTCTGCTGCTGCGGCTGGAGGCGGCGCGGGCCGAGGCGCCGCCCTCATTGGAGCCGGAGCTGGCGGAGACCAAAGCGCTCGCCAACCAGGCGATGTTCGAGCTCCTGCAGCTGGCCCGGCAGCTGCGGCCGACCGCGCTCGACGACCTCGGCCTGGCGGCGGCGATCGCCGGCCAGGTCGAGCAGCTCGGCCGCGGCGAGGTGGAGGCCGGCTTCGAGGTCGAAGGCGACTTCTCCGACCTCGGCGACGACCCGCAGCTGGTCGTCTACCGGGTCGCCCAGGAGGCGCTCTCGAACGCCGCCCGCCACTCCGGCGCCGAGCGGGTCGAGGTGGGGCTGCGGCGCCGCCCCGACGGCGGCGTCGAGCTGCGGGTCGCCGACGACGGCCGCGGCTTCGCCTTCGAGGAGTCCCAGCGCGGCCTCGGCATCGCCGGCATGCGCGAGCGGGCGCTGCTGGTCGGCGGCGAGCTGACGATCGAGTCGCGCCCCGGCGCCGGCACCACGGTGCGGCTGCTGGTGCCGGGAGAATCGGCGGCGTGAGAGTCCTGATCGCCGACGACCACGGGATCGTCCGCTCCGGCATCCGGCTGCTGCTCGAGCGCCAACCCGACATCGAGGTCGTCGCCGAGGCCGCAGACGGCGCCGAGGCCCGCGACCTCGCGGTCCGCGAGCGGCCCGACCTGGCGATCCTCGACGTGCGGATGCCGAACCTGACCGGGCTGCAGGCGACCCGTGAGATCAAGCTCCAGGCGCCGGATGTGGCGGTGCTGATCCTCTCGATGCACGACGACGAGCGCTACCTGTTCGAGGCCCTGAAGGCGGGCGCCTCCGGCTACGTGCTGAAGGCCCAGGCCGACACCGACCTGCTGGCGGCGATCCGCGCCGTCGAGCGCGGCGAGCCGTTCCTCACCCCGGAGGCGCAGCGGACGCTGATCAAGGACGTGCTCGAGCGCGGCTCGAGCGGCGAGGAGGAGCTGACCCCGCGCGAGGAGGAGATCGTCAAGCTGGTCGCCGAGGCGAACACGACCAGGCAGATCGCGGAGCTGCTGCACCTCTCCGAGAAGACGGTCGAGAACCACCGCGCCAACGCGATGCGAAAGCTCGGGATGCGGGATCGGGTCGAGCTGGTGCGGTACGCCATCCGGCGGGGGCTGATCGAGCCCTGATCCGAGATAACCGACCGCTTCGGTAGGATTTGACGCAGATGCTGTTTTCGACCAAAGCCGAGTACGGAGTGCGCTTGATGGTCGAGCTGGGCCGCCAGCCCTCCTCGCAACCGATCTCGCTCAGCACCGTCGCCGAAGCCGAGCGGCTGCCGCTGTCCTACCTCGAGCACCTGGTCGCGAAACTGCGCAAGGCGGGCCTCGTCACCTCGACCCGCGGCGCCCACGGCGGCTACCGCCTGGCGAAGCCGGCGGAGGAGATCCGGATGGACGCGGTGGTGCAGGCGCTGGAAGGGCAGATCGCCCCGATGGAGTGCTTCCACGACAGCCCCGAAGGCAAAGTCCTCTGCTCGCACGAGGACGACGGCGACCGGGCCTGTTCGACCAAGCTCCTCTGGACCCGGGTCCAGGGCGGCGTCACCAAGGCCCTGGCCGGGACGACGCTGGCGGAGCTGGTCGAGTTCTCGCGGCCCGGTGGGCGCAGCGAGGCCGACGTCGTCAAGGCCGCCTGAGACTTTCCAAAACCCCCAGGACTGGAGTGAGTGAGATTGGCTGAGCTGGAGATACGCAACCTGCACGCGAAGGTCGAGGAGAAGGAGATCCTCAAGGGCCTCGACCTCGACGTCGAGAAGGGCAAGGTCCACGCCCTGATGGGGCCGAACGGCTCCGGCAAGTCGACGCTCGCCAACGTGATCATGGGCCACCCGGCCTATGAGGTCACCGCCGGCTCGATCACCTTCAAGGGCGAGGACATCACCGAGGCCGACCCCGACGAGCGCTCGCAGGCGGGCCTCTTCATGGCCTTCCAGTACCCGGTCGCGATCCCCGGCGTCTCGGTCTCCAAGTACCTGCGGATGATCATCAACGCCCAGCGCGAGGCGCGCGGCGAGGACCCGATCAAGATCAAAGACTTCGCCCGCACCGCCCAGGAGGCGATGGAGCTGGCGAACATCCCGAAAGAGTTCTCCAGCCGCTACCTCAACGACGGCTTCTCGGGCGGCGAGAAGAAGCGGATGGAGCTGCTGCAGCTGGCGCTCCTGCGGCCGCAGATGGCGGTCCTCGACGAGACCGACTCGGGCCTCGACATCGACGCCCTGCGGACGGTCGCCGAAGGCGTCAACAAGTTCGCCGGCCCGGAGATGGGCGTCCTGATCATCACCCACTACCAGCGCATCCTGCACATGGTCAAGCCGGACGCCGTCCACATCATGTTCGAGGGCCGGATCGTCAAGGAAGGCGGGCCCGAGCTGGTCGCGACGCTGGAGGAGAAAGGCTACGGCTGGATCCGCGAGGAGGTCGGGGCGACGGCATGACGGTCTCCGCCCGCGCCTACCCGCTCGAGCAGATCCGGGCCCAGTTCCCGGCGCTCGAGCGTGAGGTCGCCGGGCAGCCCGTCGCCTACCTCGACAGCGGCGCCAGCGCCCAGCAGGCGCTGGCCTCGATCGAGGCGGTGGACGACTACGTCCGCCGCCATCACTCCAACGTCCACCGCGGCGCCCACACGCTCTCGGGCGAGGCGACCGAGCTCTACGAGGGGGCGCGGCGGATCGTCGCCGCCCACCTCGGCGCCACTGACCGGCGCGAGGTGATCTTCGTCCGCAACGCGACCGAGGCGATCAACCTGGTCGCGCGGGCCTGGGGCGACGCCAACGTCGGCGCCGGCGACCGCCTGCTGCTGACCGAGATGGAGCACCACTCGAACCTGGTGCCGTGGCAGCAGCTGGCGGAGCGGGCCGGGGCGGAGATCGACTGGGTGCCGGTCGACGACGAGGGTCGGCTGGAGATGGACGCCTTCGCGGCGCTGCTTGAGCGCGGGCCGAAGCTGGTCGCCGTCGCCCACGTCTCCAACGTGCTCGGGACCGAGAACCCGCTGGCGGAGATCGCGCGGCTGGCCCACGACGCCGGCGCGCTGGTGCTGGCCGACGGCGCCCAAGGGGCGCCGAAGCTGCCGCTCGACGTCGCCGAGCTGGGCGTCGACTTCTACGCGCTGACCGGCCACAAGATCTACGCGCCGACCGGGATCGGGGCGCTCTGGGGCCGGCTCGACCTGCTGCGCGAGATGCCCCCCTTCCTCGGCGGCGGCTCGATGATCCGCAAGGTCACGCGCGAGGGCACCACCTACGCCGATCCGCCCGCCCGCTTCGAGGCGGGGACGCCGGCGATCGCCCCGGCGGTCGGGCTGGCGGCGGCGCTGCGCTGGCTCGACGGGGTCGGGATGGAGAACGTCCGCGCCCACGAGGTCGAGATCGCCGACTACGCGCTGGCGCGGCTGGCCGAGGTGCCGGGGCTGCAGCTGTTCGGGCCGCCGCGCGGGCCGGAGCGGCTCGGCCCGGTCTCCTTCGAGCTCGAGGGCGTCCACGCCCACGACGTCTCCGAGATCCTCGACCGCCACGGCGTCGCCGTCCGCGCCGGGCACCACTGCGCGCAGGTGCTGATGGAGCGGCTCGGGGTCGCCGCCACGGCCCGCGCCAGCTTCGGCGTCTACACGACGACGGCCGAGATCGACCGCCTGGTCGACGGCCTCGAAGACGCACGCCGGGTCTTCGGCGTCTAGCTGGCGCGAAAGTCGCCTATACGGCTACTTTCGCGCCAATCCCGCTCAGCCGATCGGCAGCGTCTGCGAGCGGCCGCCCTTGCACTCGCCCTTGGCGGCGACGGTGGCGAAGTACTGGCCCGAGGCGAGGTGCTTGCCGACCAGGACCTGCCACTTGCCTTTGGCGTTGCTGGTGCCGGTCCCGAGCTTCTTCGCCTTGCCCCCGTGCTTGCGGTACATCGTCACCTTGCGGCCGCCGAGGCAGCCGTCGTCCTTCGACTTGAGCGAGCCGTGGAAAGCCGGGAATTTGAGGCTGACGACGACGGTGGTCGCGTGCGGCTTGGCGGCGCCGGCAACGGGCACGGCGACGAGCGCGACGACGGCGAGGCATGCGAGCAGCGCGGCTAGCGCGGTACGGCGGTGCATCATGGATTCCCCTCCCTGATGGATTGCTGACCCCCTGGCCAATTGCTGAGCAAACTGTAGAGCGATCGCGCCGGGGGCGCTTCGCTAGCCTCGGGTGGGTGGACGACCTCTATCGCGACCAGATCCTCGAGCACTACAAGCGCCCGCACAACTTCGGCGCGCTCGACCATCCCGACCTCGAGTTCGAGGACACGAACCCGTTCTGCGGCGACGAACAGCGGGTGACGATCCGGCTCGACGATCAGGACAAGGTGGCCGAGATCGCCTTCGAGGGCAAAGGCTGCGCGATCTCCACCGCCGCCACCTCGCTGCTCACCGACGAGCTGGTCGGGATGAGCCGCGAGGAGCTGCTGCGACTGCCGAAGGAGTACGTGCTCGAGCTGCTCGGGATCGACATCTCGGCGACGCGGATGAAGTGCGCGATGCTCGGCCTGAAGATCGTCAAGTCCGCCTCGCTCGGCAAGCCGGCCGAATGGGAGGACGAGGGGGAGGTTGGGGATCCGAGCGAAGCGGCGGCGCTTTAGCGCGCCGCCGCTCCGGCTGAGCTCTCGCTACGGGGCGTTTTCGCGGGTTTCGTCAGTCGGGGCCATGACGGCGAAGGCGGCGCCGTGGGGGTCGAGGAGCATCGCGAAGCGGCCGACGGGGATGTCGACGGGGCCGAAGGTGACCTGTCCGCCGTTGGATTTCGCGGTCTCGGCCGCGGCGTCGGCGTCGGGCACGGTGAAGTAAACGAGCCAGTGGTTCGGCACCTCGTCCGGGACGCGGCCGGTGATGTCCATCATCCCGCCCATCGAGGCATCGCCGTTTTTCCAGACGTGGTAGGTGCCCATCTCCCCCATGTCCTGGTCTTCGACGCTCCAGCCGAAGGCGGCCGCGTAGAAGTCACGCGACGACGCCACGTCGCGGGTGCCGAGCTCGTTCCAGCCGAAGCTGCCGTCCTCGTTGACCAGCTCGGCGCCGGCGAAGGTGCCGGGCTCCCAGATCCCGATCACGGCGCCGGCCGGGTCGCTGAAGACGGCCATCTTGCCGAGGCCCATCACGTCCATCACCTCGGCGATCGTCTGGCCGCCGGCCTCGCCCACCTTGGCGGCGGTGGCCTCCGCGTCGGCGACCGAGACGTAGGTGGCCCAGACGGTCGGCTGGCCGTCCTGCATCCGCGGCGAGACGCCGGCCACGTCCTGGCCGTCCTTTTTCGCCCGCCGGTAGCCGCCCATTTCGGCCGAGTTCGGCAGCTCTGGGACCTCCCAGCCGAACAGGGCGCCGTAGAAGCCGGCGCTGGCCTCGATATCGGGGGTGCCGCTCAGTTCGACCCAGCTGGGGGTGCCGGGGGCGTAGCTGGTCCTGGTGCTCATCCCTCTCCTCTCGTAGAAGACCTCTATCCATCAGACCAGAAGTGGGCCGCGAATTCATCGCTTCGCTGTGAATATCCGCCTCGGCGGGGCCCCGCCGGCCCGCCTCGCTAAAATCCGACTGTAGAAGTAGGATTAAGTCGCATCCGCCACTAATGCCCCGCAACTGGCAGCGGGGGGAAGGCATCTCCTTGACCGACACCGCAGGAACCAAGATCTCCGTCTGCCCGGCCGCCGAGCTCGGGCCCGGCGCGATGCGCCTGGTCGAGCTCGACGGCCGCAAGATCGGGGTCTTCAACTGCGACGGCGTCCTCTACGCGATCGAGGACCGCTGCTCGCACGACGACGGCCCGCTCGCCGAGGGCGAGTTCGACGCCGCCGCCTGCACCGTGGAGTGCCCCCGCCACGGCTCGCTCTTCGACCTCACCACCGGCAGGCCGAAGACGCTCCCCGCCTTCCAGCCGGTCGAAACTTTCCCAGTCGCCGTCGAGGGCGACGACATAACCCTGGAGGTCTCTTAGTCCATGGCAACTCCCGAGGTCCTTGCCGAGAAACGAGAGCTGGCCGGCATCAACGCCGATTACAAGGAGAAGTTCGGCTTCAACGATCCCGAGACCGGCTACGCCTACAAAGCCCCGAAGGGGCTCTCCCGCGAGGTCGTCGAAACGATCTCCGACTTCAAGGACGAGCCGCAGTGGATGCGTGACTTCCGGCTGAAGGCGCTCGAACACTTCGAACAGCGCCCGACCCCGACCTGGGGCGGCGACCTCGAGCAGATCGACTTCGAAGACATCCACTACTTCGTCCGCGCCAGCGAGACCAACTCGCGCGACTGGAGCGAGGTCCCGGAGGACATCAAATACACCTTCGACCGACTCGGGATCCCGGAGGCGGAGCGCAAATTCCTCGCCGGGGTCGGCGCCCAGTACGAGTCCGAGGTCGTCTACCACCAGGTGAACGAGAAGCTCGAGGAACAGGGCGTGATCTTCACCGACATGGACACCGCGCTGCGCGAGCACGAGGACCTGGTGCGCGAGCACTGGGCGACGGTGATCCCGCCCAACGACAACAAACTGGCGGCGCTGAACTCGGCCGTCTGGTCGGGCGGCTCCTTCGTCTACGTCCCCGCCGGGGTCAAGGTAGAGATGCCGCTGCAGGCCTACTTCCGGATCAACACCGAGAACATGGGCCAGTTCGAGCGGACGCTGATCATCGCCGAGGAGGGCGCCGACGTCCACTACATCGAGGGCTGCACGGCGCCGGTCTACTCGACCGACTCGCTGCACTCGGCGGTGGTCGAGATCATCGCCAAGCCGAGCTCGCGGGTCCGCTACACGACGGTCCAGAACTGGTCGCAGAACGTCTATAACCTCGTCACCAAGCGGGCGATCGCGCAGGAGAAGGCGACGATGGAGTGGGTCGACTGCAACCTCGGCTCGAAACTGACGATGAAGTACCCGTCGATCTACCTGCTCGGGCCCGAAGCCCACGGCGAGATCCTCTCGATCGCCTTCGCCGGCGACGGCCAGCACCAGGACGCCGGCGGCAAGATCATCCACGCCGCTCCGCGCACCTCGTCCTCGATCTTCTCCAAGTCGATCTCCAAGGACGGCGGCCGGGCCACCTACCGCGGCCTGCTCGAGGTCGCCGACGGGGCGACCGAGTCGCGCTCGAAAGTCGTCTGCGACGCGCTGCTCCTCGACGAGGACTCGCGCTCTGACACCTACCCGACGATCCGGATCGACGAGAACGACGCCGACGTCGGCCACGAGGCGACGGTCTCGAAGATCGGCGACGAGCAGCTCTTCTACCTCCAGGCCCACGGGCTCGACGAGGAGGAGGCTTCGAAGATGATCGTCAACGGCTTCATCGAGCCGGTGACCAAGGAGCTGCCGATGGAGTACGCGGTCGAGCTGAACCGGCTGATCGAGCTGCAGATGGAGGGTTCGATTGGCTGAGCTGGCGACCCAACCGACCTGGCTCGAGGAGAGGCGCCGGCGTGGCGCCTCTCTCGTGCAGAGCCTCCCCCTCCCCGACCACAAGTCGAAGGGCTGGGAATTCACCGACCTGGCGCGGCTCGACCTCGGCTCCTACGAGCCGGTGGAGGCCGACGCCGAGGTGCGGGGCGCCGAGGGCGCGACCGTGGTCTCGCTGGCCGAGGCGCTCGGCTCGCACCCGGAGCTGCTGCAGGAGAAGCTGGGATCGCTGGTCCCGGTCGAGGACCCGTTCGTGGCCCGCAACGAGGCCGAGTGGCGCGACGGCGTGCTGGTGCTGGTGCCGCGCGGCGTGCGGCTGAGCGAGCCGGTGCGGATCGAGGTCCCGCTCGAGGCCGACGGCGGCGCGCTCAGCTGGCGCACCCTGGTGGTGCTCGAGGAGGGCGCCGAAGCCGAGGTCTGGGAGCACTGGTCCTCGCCGGGCGACGAGCTCGACGGGGTGCTCAACTCGGTGGTCGAGCTGAGCGTCGGCGACGGCGCCACGCTGCGCTACGTCAATACCCAGGACGTCTCCGAGAAGGCCTGGATCTTCGCCACCCAGCGGGCCCAGGTGGAGCGCGACGCCCGCCTCGACTGGGCGGCGCTCGGCTTCGGCTCGGGCAATGGCAAGGTGCGGATGGAGACCAAGCTCGCCGGGCCGGGCTCCGAGGCGCGCGTCACCGGCGGCTACGCCGGCGGCCCCGGCCAGCACCTCGACTACGACACGACCCAGGAGCACGCGGCGCCGCACACCGACTCCGACCTCGCCTTCCGCGGCGTCCTCGCCGCCGGCTCGACCGCCGTCTGGCGCGGGATGATCAAGGTCGACCCCGGTGCCCAGCAGACCGACGCCTTCCAGGAGAGCCGGAACCTCCTGCTCTCGACCGACGCCCACGCCGACGCGATCCCCGGCCTCGAGATCCTCGCCGACGACGTCCGCTGCACCCACGCGGCGGCGATCGCCCAGGTCGACCGCGACCAGCTCTTCTACCTGACGGCCCGCGGCCTCGACGATGCGGTGGCGAAGCGGCTGATCATCGAAGGCTTCCTCGAGTCGCTGGTCGAACGGCTGGCCGAGGGCCCGGTCCGCGACGAGGTCTCGGCCGCGCTCGAGCGGCGCCTCGCCGAGATCCTCTAGCCGCGGTCAGCGGCGGCGCTTCGCGGCGCCGCCGCCTTTCCGTTCTTCCTCTTCGCGGCGCTTGCCGGTCCGCGTCGTGTAGACGATCCCGCCGACGACGATCAGGACCGGGATCAGGTAGAAGCACCAGAGCCAGTGGCCGATGTGGGCGAGGGGCAGGGCGAGCGCGGCCAGAGTCGCCATCAGCCGTTCCCGACCGAGAGCAGGTAGAGGCCGAAGCAGGTGAAGGCCACCATCACCGCCAGCATCCAGTACTGGGATCGCGAGGCGCGGCGGTAGTCCTTCCAGTAGACCAGCGCCCGGTCGTGGGCGAGGGTCAGGCCGAGGACGTGGCCGGCGACCAGCGCCGCCACCTGGACGTACCAGATCAGGTTGGGGCTGAGGAGCTTGAAGTCGATGCCGGCTTCGGCGGTGCCGAAGAGGTCGGTCGTCGCGGTCCCCAGCGGGTCGGAGAGCAGGTAGGTGAACTGGGCCTGCTCCTGGTAGACGAAGAGGCTGAAGTAGTGGGCGACGAGGTAGGCGAGGGCGATCGGGATCAGGGTGTGGGCGAAGCCCTGGAAGAGGGTCTTGAAGGGCGGCGAGCCGGGCACCGAGCGCATGCCGCGGACGCCGAGCGCGTAGACGATCGCGACCCCGGCGAACGTGGCGAGGAGGAAGGCGGCGTCGGTGGCGCGGAGCGCGTCGAGCGGGCTGAGGCCGATGCTTTCCGCCGTTTCCATCGTGCTCGCGATCGCCGCTTTGAAGGCGCCGTCCTGGGCGCCGTCGAAGCTGGTGGTGGCGATCGAGGCGAGGACGACGGCGGCCGAGCCGGGGACCGTCGCCCAGTGGGCGGCGGCGGCAAGCGGCCGGCGGCGGCCGATCCGGCCGTCCACGACCCCGAATGGCGCCAGCTGGGAGAACATGCCGAAGAAGACCGAGAAGGTCTCGCCGCGCCGGCACCACTCCTCGACCCCGAAGAGGGCCATCATCGCCAGCGTGTAGCCGCTGTAGACGAGGGCGGCGACGCCGGCCGCGTGCGGGTCGAGCCCGACCGAGACTCCGCCGCTCGAGCCGTAGACGACCTCGAGCCAGACGAAGGCGAGCAGGCCGATCGCCGCCGGCCAGCGGCCGAGCCGCTCCGGGTAGCGCAGGCGGGCGGCGGGCTGGCCGGCGATCAGCCGGAAGCCGCCGCCGGCGACGCGGCCGATCGCCCGCCAGGGGTTGAAGAAGCGGAAGACGTCGCCGAGCAGGGCCGAGAAGAAGGGGAAGCCGAGCCAGGCGGTGACGAAGAGGAAGGTGATCGCGAAGTTGCGGTCGGGCGCTTCGGTGCCGTGGATGCCGCTGTAGACGGCGACGCCGAGGAGGAAGACGCCGAGGGCGCCGCAGACGATCTGGGTCACCGGGTTGAGCAGGACCGCGCTGAGCCAGGCGGCCGAGGGCCGCCAGCGCTCCTGCTCGAACTGCGGCTTGCGCCAGGCGGCCGAGAGGGCGAAGAAGGAGACGATGAGGACGATCGAGGCGGCCCAGGCGAAGAGCCAGGCGGGGATCGGCAGGTCCTGCTTGGCGACGAGGGCGTGCGCGAACGGCACGTAGGGCAGGAGGCTCATCGCGGGGCCGCCAGGATAACGTCGCGCCGTGCGCCCCGGACGCGACAACATCGCCGCCCCCGACCTGCCGGGCGGGCTGACCTGGATCGGCGCCGAACCGGCCTCGATGCCGGCACTGACCGCCGGCGGGCCGGCGCTCGTCCACTTCCTCGATTTCGCCCAGCTGAACAGCGTCCGCACCCTCCCCTACGTCGAGGAGTGGCACCGGCGCTACCGCGAGGCGGGGCTGAGCGTGATCGGCGTGCAGGCGCCGCGCTTCCCGTTCGGGGCGCAGGAGGAGCCGGTGCGGGCCGGGCTGGAGCGGCTGGGCGTCTCCTTCCCGGTGGCGATAGACGCGGAGCGGGAGCTGTGGCTCGCCTACGGCTGCCAGGGCTGGCCCAGCCTCTTCCTCTGGAGCATGGGCGGAGCGCTTGCCTGGGCCCACTTCGGCGAGGGCGAGTACCTCGGCAGCGAGGAAGCGATCCAGGCGGAGCTGCGGGAGCTCGACGCGCTGCGGGAGCTGCCGGCGCCGATGGCGCCGCTGCGGGCGAGCGACGGGCCGGGCGCGCGGGTGCTGCCGCCGAGCGAGGAGGTCTTCCCCGGCGGCTCATGGGAGCGCCCCTGGACGGCCGGCGAGGACGGCGAGGAGCTGGTTCTCGGGTACGCCGCCGGCGAGGTCGCGGCGACCTTCGAGGGCGAGGGGACGGTCGCGCTCGAGCTCGACGACGAGCCGCTGCCGGACCTGGCGCTGGCCGGCGCCGGCCTCTACGAGCTCGCCTCGCACCCGCGCCACGAGGCACACCGGCTCACCCTGCGTCCCACGGCGGGCATCCGAGTCTGGTCCGTCGCCTTTGCCGCCGGCGTGCCCTGAGCGATGCGTCTGCGATTCCCCGCCATATAGGCGGGGAATCG
>DASXOF010000019.1:0-14300 GCA_036494495.1 Solirubrobacterales bacterium
CGCTCGACTGCAACCGCGCGACGTGGTCGTCGAGCGCGTAGGGGCGGCCCGCGTAGAGGCGGATCACCTCGAAGGCGCCGTCGCCGCGGTAGAGCCCGTCGTCCTTGAGCGGGACCGTCGCCTCGCCGGTCGGGGTGATTACGCCGTCGACGCTGGCCAGCTCGGTGAACCCGGAATCCATCGGGCGAGGCTATCTGAGGCTTCTATCCTTGGCTCTGTGCTGCTCGTACTGGGGACGCTGGGGGTCTTGGCGCTGATCGTCGGCGCCCTGCTCCTGGTCGGCCATTTCTCGAAGGCCAGCCACGCCGACCTGCTCGACTGGCGGCCGACGCGCTCGCCGGCGGTCGAGGCGCAGAACGAGGTCGACGACGTGCGGCAGATGCTCGAGGCGCAGAATGAGATGCGGCGGCGGCGGGGGGTGCCGGAGATGACTGAGGCGGATTTGGATGCGGCGGTGCGGGAGGACGAGAGGCTGCGGTTGCGGGGGCGTGGCCCGTTCGACGGGGGGTAGCGGGGCCGGAGGGGTCCGGTGTCCCTCCTCACTCGGCCTGTCGGCTGGGGCGGATTCGGCTGGCGCCCGGTGGAGCGCCGGGCCTCAGCCGCAAAACGTTCGGAGGGACACCGGACCCCTCCGGCCCAGGCCGCGGCGCCGGATCCTCAGGCCGCCGCGCCGGATCGAGCTGGCGAGGCTGCGGGAGCTTGGTGTTTCTTCTCCGCGCCGATTGGGCCGATGGCGAAGGCCAGGACCGAAGCGGCGATGCCGGTGCCGAGGCAGAACCACCAGCCGCGGCGGAGGCCGGCTAGGAGGTCGGCGTTGGTGGAGTCGTTGAGGAGGGCGACGAAGACGGCGACGCCGATCGCGGAGCCGAGCTGGCGCGCCATGCTGAAGACCGCGGTGCCGGTCGCGAAGCGGCTGGGGGGCAGGGCCGCGGTGGCGGCCGCCGGCAGGGTGCCGAGGGTGAGGCCGACACCGGCGCCGCCGATCATGAAGCCGGGCAGGAAGCTGGTGGCGTAGCTCGAGTCGGCGTCGACTGCGATCAGGATCCAGGCGAAGCCCGCGGCGAAGACGACGCCGCCGACCGTCGCCACCGGTCGCTGGCCGATGCGGCCGCCGAGGCGGCCGGCCGGGACTGCGAAGGCTGCCGCCATCAGCGGGCCGGGGGAGAGGGCGAAGCCAGCCCGCAGCGCCGAGTAGCCCCAGACTTCGGTCAGCAGCAGGACGCCGGCGAGGAGCATCGCGCCGAAGCCGGCGAAGAAGACCAGCGTCGCCAGGTTGGCCAGCGCGAAGGAGCGGACCCGCAGCATCGGCAGCTCGATCACCGGCGCGTGGTGACGGGCGGAGCGGAAGAGGAAGGCGGCGATCAGCGCGATCGCGGCGGCGAAGACGGCGACGTCGCGGCCGTTGCTCCAGCCCCAGTCGGGGCCCTTGACGATGCCGAGGGTGAGGAGGCCGATGCCGAGGGCCAGCAGCGCCGCGCCAAGCAGGTCGGGTCGGCCGTCCTCGGGTTCGCGCACCTCGTCGAGGACGCGCCAGCCGATCGCCGCCGCGATCAGCCCGGTGGGGACGTTGACGAGGAAGATCCAGTGCCAGCTGAGTTGGACGAGGAGGCCGCCGATCGGCGGCCCGAGCGCCGCCGCGACGCCGCCGACCGCCGACCAGACCCCGATTGCCAGCGCCCGCTGCTCGGGTGGGAAGGCGGGCAGGATCAGGCCCAGGGTGGTGGGGATCATCATCGCCCCGCCGACCGCCTGCAGGACGCGGGCGCCGACCAGCGCCTCGACCGAGGGCGCCGCCGCGCAGAGCGCCGAGGCGAGCGAGAAGACGACCAGGCCGGAGAGGAAGACCCGCTTGCGGCCGACCCGGTCGGCGATCCGGCCGGCGGGAACGAGCAGGGCCGCGAAGACGATCGCGTAGCCGTTCAGGACCCAGGAGAGGTCGGGGAGGGAGGCGTTGTCGAAGGCGCGCGAGAGGTCGGGGAAGGCGATGTTGACGATGAACAGGTCGAGGCTCGCCATGAAGAGGCCGACCGAGGTCAGGACGAGGACCTTCCAACGCTGTGCCATCACCGCTCCTTCGCGCCAGTCGCTTGCATTTCGCAAGGCACCCTAGCCGCATCGCTTGTAAAAAGCAAGCTACGACCGTACAATCGCCGTGATGCCGATCCGGGCCTTCGCCGACCTCAACTGCTCGATCGCCAAGCCGCTCGCGGTCCTGGGCGAGCGCTGGGCGCTGCTGGTCGTCCGCGACGTCAGCCTCGGCCGCCGCCGCTTCGACGAGATCCAGGCCTCCCTGGGGGTCGCGACCAACGTCCTCAGCCAGCGGCTGGCGACGCTGACCGAGGAGGGGATCCTCGAGCGCCGCCCCTACAGCGATCACCCCGAGCGGTTCGAATACCGCCTGACCGAGAAGGGCCGCGACCTGATGCCGGTGCTCTGGGCGCTGATGCGCTGGGGAGACAAGTGGACCGCCGGCGAGGCCGGACCGCCGATCGAGCTGGTCCACGACGACTGCGGCGAGGTCGCCGAGATGGTCCCGACCTGCTCGGCCTGCGGCGAGGAGCTGATCCCCGGCCGTGGCCACGTCCACGCGCAGCTCGGCCCCGGCGCCAACGACGAGCAGCGCCGCGCCGCCGCCTCGCGCTGATCCGGTCTAGGGTCGCGCGATGGCGCGGGCCCTGATCGTCGGCTGTGGTTGCTGTGGGCGCTCGCTCGGCGAGCGGTTGCTGGCCGAGGGCTGGGCGGTGCGCGGGACGAGCCGCCGCGAGGAGAAGCTGGCGGCGATCGAGGCGGCCGGGATCGAGGCGGCGCAGGCGGACCCGGAGCGGCCGGGGACGCTGCTCGAGCTGGTCGGCGACGTCGCGGTGGTCGTCATCGCGCTCGGCTCGATCGAGGGTGCCCCCGAGCGGGTCGCGGCGGTTCTCGGGCCCCGGCTGCAGGCGCTGGTCGAGCGCCTGGTCGACACCCCGGTCCGCGGCGTCGTCTACGAGGCGAGCGGCGACGCTGACCCCGAGCTGCTGGCGGGCGGGGCGGAGGTCCTGCGGCGGGCTGCCGAGACCTGGCGCATCCCGGTCGAGCTGGTCGAGGCTTCGCGGAGCGAGCCCGAGGCCTGGGCCGCGGCGATGGCGGGCGGTGTCAGGAAGGCGATCGGCGGTTAGTCGCGGCGGCTCGGTCGAGCCGCTCGAGCAGCTCGGCCAGGATCCGCGCCGTCGCGCCCCAGATCAGCGCCCCGTCGACCTCGTAGGTGGGGGTGTGGATCGGGACGCCGCGGCGGATCAGCCGCCGCATCGCGTAGCCCTCGCGCAGCAGCTCGAGCGAGAAGGTGAGGACGGTCTCGACCTCGGTCGGGTTCGGCTCGAGGCCGAGCTCGAGTGGGGCTGCGACGATGCCGACGTAGGGGTGGACCCGGTAGCCGGTGACGAAGGTCGAGACCGGCGTCAGGGCGCCGGCGAGGCTGACGGCGGCAGGGTCGAGGGCGATCTCCTCCTCGGCCTCGCGCAGCGCCGTCGCCGCCAGGTCGGCGTCGCCGGGGTCCTGGCGGCCGCCGGGGAAGGAGATCTCGCCGGCGTGGCGGCGCAGGTCGGCGCGGCGCTCGGTGAAGATCAGGCCGGGCCCCTCGGGCCAGCCGTAGAGCGCCAGCAGGACCGCCGCGTCGGTCCCGCCCCGCGACGGCGCCGCCGCCGCCTCGGCTGGCGTGAGCAGGAGCTCGGCGAGGGCCCGCGTGCGCCCCTGGTCCGTCATATGCGCTCGAAGGGCGAACGCACGCTCAAACGATGACCTGGACGGTGCCGCCGTCGACCGACCAGGCGGCGCCGGCGACGTAGGAGGCGCGGGCCGAGCAGAGGAAGGCGATCGCGGCGGCGACCTCGCCGCTCTCGGCGAGGCGGCCGATCGGGCGCTTGGCGCCGGTGGCGGCGATCGCCTCCTCGCGCGAGGCGGCGCCGGAGAGCTCCCGCGCCTGGTCGGCGAGGCCGCCCGCGTCCATCCACAGCTCCGATTCGGTCGGGCCGGGGCAGACCGCGTTGACGAGGACGCCGCGCTTCGCGTAGCGGTCGGCGAAGAGGCGCGAGAGCGAGAGCTCTGCCGCCTTCGCGACCGAGTAGTCGGGCATCAGCGGCGAGGGGCGCTTGGCCGAGGTCGAGGCGACGTTGACGATCCGGCCCCAGCCGCGCTCGGCCATCGCCGGCGTCGCCGCCCGCATCGCCCGCAGCGGCGCCATCACGCTGATCTCGTACTGGGCCCGCCAGTCCTCGTCGGGGACGTCCTCGAGCTCGCGGTAGCGGGCGAAGCCGGCGTTGTTGACGAGGACGTCGAGGCTGCCGAAGCGCGCCTCGGCGGCGGCCAGCATCCGCTCGCCGGCATCCTCGTCGGTGACGTCGAGGGCGAGGGAGTCGGCGCGACCGCCAGCGTCGGCGCCGGCCCGCTCGGTCGCCGCGACCGCCGCCGCCAGGCGCCCCTCGTCGCGGCCGACCAGCAGCACCGCCGCGCCCTCGGCGCAGAGCAGCGCCGCCAGCTGGCGGCCGATGCCGCTGCTGGCGCCGGTGACCACGCAGCCGCGGCCGGCGATCCCGAGGTCCATCAGCCGGCCTCGACCCGCTCGGCGACCGTCACCTTCGCTTCCCCGGCCAGCACCTTGTGAACCGGGCATTTCTCGGCGATGAAGAGCAGTCGCCGGCGCTGCTCGGCGTCGAGCTCGCCGGGCAGGTGGATGGCGACCTTGAAGTGGTCGGGGACGTGGTGGTCATAGGTCACGTCGACCTCGACCTCGACCTTGCCGAGGTCCCAGCCCTTGCGCTCGGCGTACATCTCGATCGTGATCGCGGTGCAGCCGGCGAGGCTGGCGGCGAGCAGCTGGGTCGGGCGCGGGCCGGTGTCGGTGCCGCCGCGGTCGGGCGGCTCGTCGACGACGAGGACATGGCCCCCCTCGAGGTCGACCTCGTGGGCCAGCCCCTCGATCCGGCGGGCCGAGATCCGCACCCCTACTTGCCCCGTTCGCGGCCCTCGAAGAGGGCCGGGTCCTCGACGTCGGCGTAGCGCGCCATCGCGAAGGCGAGGTCGGAGGCGCGGTTGACGAAGTGGATCACGGTCTCGCTCGCCAGCTCGCCCGCCTCGGCCAGCTCGGAGATGCGGCGCTCGGCGCGGCGGATCACGGTGCGGGCGATATCGAGCTGGGCCGAGAGCAGGTTGCCGCCGGGGATGACGAACTTCGGCGGCAGTTCGACCGCGGCCATGTAGCGGTCGATCAGGTGCTCGAGCTCGGTCACCATCTCCTCGGTGACGCGGCTGACGCCGTCCTCGAGCCGCTCGGCCGCCTCCGGCGCCGTCGCCAGCTCGGCGCCGGCGATGAAGATGTCGTCCTGGAGGCGGAGGATCGCCGCCCCCAGCTCCTCCGCGCCCTCGCCGCAGAGGGCGCGGGCGGCGCCGAGATGGGCGCAGGCCTCGTCGAGGGTGCCGTAGGCCTCGGTGCGGCCGTGGTGCTTGGGGATGCGGCCGCCGTACCAGAGCGAGGTGGTCCCGTCGTCGCCCTTCTTGGTGTAGATCTTGACCACGATGGCCTCCTGTTCGGCTAGCGGACGGGGTTGAAGGCGAATCCGGTCATCACCTTGGGGAAGAAGTAGGTCGACTTCGGCGGCATGTTCTCGTCGGTGGCGGCGACGGCGCGGACCTGCTCGATCGGCACCGGCCGCAGCACGAAGGCGACGTCGTAGCCGTGGTCGAGCTGGGCGATCGCGGCCGGGACGCTCTTCGCGTATTCGAGCCCGCGGCGCTCGTCGATGTCCTCGTCGCTCATTCCCAGCAGGCCCTCGAGGACGAGGGTCTCGAGGATCGCCGAGTCGAGTCGGCGGTAGGCCTCGGGCTTGCCGGCGAGGCGGCGGTCGAGCTCGGCCAGCGCCTCGTCCTTCAGCCGCAGCCGGTAGGCGGTGCGGTGGTGGCGGTCGTAGAGGCCGAAGACGCCGACCCCCTCGGCGCCGGCCGGGTCGATCTCCTCCTCTGAGACCTCGCTCGCCTCGAACAGCTCGCGGACGCCGGCGCCGAAGCGCCGCTGCGCGTCCTCGTCGGCGAGGGCGATGAGGCGGTGGGTGGGGAAGACGGTGAGGCCGGGGTCGCCGAGCCCGGTCAGCGACATCAGCGTGTAGTTGTGGGGCCCCTCGCCGCCGACCTCGTCGCGGTAGGTGCGGGCGGTCTCGTAGCGGTGATGGCCGTCGGCGATCAGCAGCTGGGCGCCGGCGAGCAGCTCGGTCACCGCCTGGTGGACCGCGGGGTCATCGACCTTCCAGAGCCGGTTGACGGTGCCGTCGGGGTCGGTGACCTCGCCCCAGGGCTCGGGCCCGAGCGCCGGCTCGACCAGCGGCCAGGGGTCCTCGCTGGCCAGCGAGAAGATCGGCGAGAGGTTGCAGCCGCTCGCCCGGGTCAGCTCCAGCCGGTCGAGCAGCGGCCCGGGGTGGGTGCGCTCGTGGGGCCGGATGCCGCCGCTCTCGTAGTCCTCGACCCGGACCCGGGCGAGGACGCCGTGGCGGCGGTGGCTGCTGCCGTCGGGGGCGGTGTAGTCCTGGGTCAGCGCCCAGAGCGAGGGCTGCTCGTCCTGGACCAGGGCGCCGTCGGCGAGCCACTGCTCGATCCGCTGCGCCGCCTCCGCGTAGGGGTCGCCCTGCGGCTCCTCTCCCGGCGGCACCGGCAGGTCGATCGCCACCGCGTTGTAGGGCGAGCGCTGAAGCAGCGCGGCCCGCTCCTCGGCGTCGATCACGTCATAGGGCGGGGCGGCGACCGCATCGAGGCCGCCGACCTTCGCCAAGTGGTAGTGCAGCGCGGCGAACGGAAGGACTTCGGCCATTCAGGCAACCTACACTTGCGCGGTCGGGGTGTGGCGCAGCCTGGTAGCGCGCCGCCTTTGGGTGGCGGAGGCCCCCGGTTCGAATCCGGGCACCCCGACTACTTTTGGCGCTTTAGTCGCCCTATAGGCGGCAAAAGGCGCCAAAGTTGGCTCTCGTCTGTTAAAGCGATGTTGAGTAGGTGTCGATTCTCCGGGTATGGACGACGTCGTGTCTTCCGGCCCTTCTCCGTCCGCCCCTGCTCTGGCGGCCCAGCGGCGGGTCGAGCGAGCGGTCTTCGAGACCGATCGCCACCGGCTGGTCGGCGACGTTACGCTGCCGCAGGCCGGCTACCAGCGGCGGTTCTCGGACCTGCTCAACCGCAGCGAGTTCGAATTCATCCCGCTGACCAACGTCGAGATCACCTTCCACGCCGACGGCTCCAGCGTCAGCCGCTCGTTCGTTGCGCTGAACAAGAGCCACGTCCGGCTCTGCTACGAGGTCGACGAGTAGGTCCGGCCGCCGGCCGGGCGGGCTCAGCTGCTGCGCTTCGACCAGCCGCGCTCGCCGCGCATGTAGGAGCCGAGGTCGACGACGAAGGCGAGGACGACGACGAACCACTCGAAGCCGCTCACCCCGTGCGAGCCGACGTCCCACATCACCGCGTAGGCGAGGGTCGTCCAGGGCAGCAGGAAGAAGCCGAGGAAGGGCAGGATCCAGCTGTCGTAGGCGCGCGAGAGCAGGTCGGTGAAGAGGAAGAGGACGAAGATCGCCAGCCGCGGCGAGAGGAAGGCGAGGAGGACGACGAGGCAGCCCATCGGGGGCACCGTATCCGCTGTGCCGGCGGGGCTCCAGGGGCGGACCGCGAGTTCACCGATTCGTTAGGGGCGGCGCGTACCCTGGAGACAGGAAGAAAGGACGAAAATGGACATTGGAAGACTGATGACGATGCTGAGCCCCGAGAAGTCGAAGATGCCGTCGGCCGAGGAGGCGCTGCCGGGCCGCAGCGAGCGCCCGTTCCCGGTGCCGAAGAGCCACGCGGTGCTGGGCACCCCGCTCGAGCCGCCGTTCCCGGAGGGGATCGAGGTGGCCTATTTCGCGCTCGGCTGCTTCTGGGGCGCGGAGCGGCTGTTCTGGGAAATGGACGGCGTCTACTCGACCGCCGTCGGCTACATGAACGGCGTCACCCCGAACCCGACCTACGAGGAGGTCTGCGGCGGGCGGACCGGGCACGCCGAGGCGGTGATGGTCGCCTACGACCCGGCCAAGGTCTCCTACGCCGACCTGCTGAAGGTCTTCTTCGAGGAGCACGACCCGACCCAGGGAATGCGCCAGGGCAACGACGTCGGCACTCAGTACCGCTCCGGGATCTACTTCGCCAACGACGCCCAGAAGGCGACCGCGGAGATGGCCCGGGACTCCTACGAGGAGGCGCTGAAGGCCGCGGGCCGCAGCGAGGTGACGACCGAGGTCGAGCCGGCCGGGCCCTTCTACTACGCCGAGGACTACCACCAGCAGTACCTGCACAAGGTTCCGAACGGCTATTGCGGCCTGAAAGGGACCGGCGTCGCCTGCAGCATCCCCGCCGTCGCCAAGTGACGGCGCGCCGCGGGGGCGGTGGTGAATAGCATCCCGCGCCCGTGGCACCGAGCTTTGGCTCCTACATAGTCGGCTGCCTCGCCGTGATCGGGATCGTCGCTGCCGACGGTCTCGGCGGCTACTGGCTGCGGCGCTGGATCGCGCCCGAATTCTCGGGCGCCCTGGCGCGGCTCGGCGACGTCACGATCGGCGTCGCCCTGCTCGTCGTCTCGCTCGAGATCCTCGGCACCCTGAGCGCCCTGCGGCTCGGCTGGATCGTCTTCTTCTGCATCGCGGTGGGGCTGCTGGCGGCGCTGCTCGGCTACTGGAAAGCGCCGGACGACCGGCGCGAAGTGGCGGCCCCGCGGGTCCAGAACCTGGTCCTGTTGATCGCGGTCGCGGTCGCCTCGTTCACGGTCGCCGAGTGGACCTTCCCCTCGCAGCTGGCGCTCGACCAGGGCATGTTCGGCGGCGACACGACCTGGTACCACATGCCGTTCGCGGCGACCTTCGCCCAGGAACACTCGACGATCCACCTCCATTTCACCGACCCGCTGCGGCTGGCGGCCTGGTTCTACCCGCAGAGCTCGGAGCTGCTCGACGCCGCCACGATCGTCCTCTTCAAGAGCGCCTGGATCGCGCCGCTGATCAACCTCTTCTACCTGGCGATCGCGCTGCTCGCCGCCTGGTGCATCGGCCGCCCCTACAAGGTCGGGCCGGCGACGCTGGTCGCCGCCGCGATCGTCCTCGACTCGGGGGTGATGGTCGAAACGCAGCCGGGCGAGGCACGCAACGACATCCTCGGGCTCGCCTTCCTGATCGCCTTTGCGGCCTTCCTGATCAACGGCCACCAGCGAAGAGCCCCGGCCACGGGCTCGGCGGTGCAGGACACCCCCGAGCGCGGCGCGGCCCTGCTCGACAAGGGGCCGCTGGTGCTGGCCGGGATCGCCGCCGGCCTGGCGATCTCGGTGAAGACGACCTTCCTGGTGCCGGTGGGCGCGATCGCGCTCGGCGTCTTCATCTTCAGCGGCCGCGGCCGCCGCTGGACGACCGCCTGGGTGATGGGCCTGCCAATGCTGATCGTCGGCGGCTACTGGTACCTGCGGGCGGCGATCAAGAGCGGCGGCAACCCGATTCCGATCACCAAGTTCGGCCCACTGCACCTGCCGGTGCCCGACCAGATGCCGCTCGACCCGCGGCCCCGCTTCTCGGTCGCCCACTACCTGACCGACCCGACCATCTACCGCCGCTGGTTCTTCCCCCAGCTCGAAAACGCCCTCGGGGTGCTCTGGCCGCTGATCCTGATCGTCGCCGTCGCCGCGGTCGTCTTCATCGCCTGGCGCTCGCGCAACATCATCCTGCGGGTGATTGCGGTGGCGGCGCTCCTGACCGCCGTCGTCTACCTCTTCACGCCGCTGACCGCGGCGGGGCAGGAGGGCTCGCCGACCGGCTTCTTCACCAACACCCGCTACCTGATGCCGGGCCTGGTCCTGGCGATGACCCTGTTGCCGATCGCCCGGCCGCTGCGGGCGCCCGACGGGCGGGCGCGCTGGACCCTCTACTTCCTCACCGCCGTCTACGCGATCACGGTGCTGACGACCCCGCGCTGGTACCCGACCTACATCCTCGGCACGATCTTCATCGTCCTGGCGCTGGTCTGGGCGCCGGGCGGGCTCTCGGTCCTGCGTGTCCGCGGCCTCGCCTCGCGGGCCAAAGTCGCCCTCGCCGGGGCGGCGATCGTCCTCCTCGCCGTCGTCCTCGGGCGTGCCCAGGAGGTCCAGTGGAACGAGCAGGCCTACACCAAGGCCACCCTCTTCCTGCAGGAAGGCGGCCCCCAGGAAGCCTACGAATACGCCCGCAAGTTGAAGGACCAGAAAATCGGCATCGTCGGCTCCAGCGAGATCATCTTCGGCCAGTTCGGCTTCTTCGGCGCCGACCTCTCCAACCACGTCGAATACATCGGCCAGAAGGGCCCCCACGGCTCCCTCCGCCTGCCGACCTCCTGCCCCCAGTTCCGGCGCCTGATCAACGAAGGCGAATACGACTACCTGATCATGAGCCAAGCCACCCAGGACTCGCCCGCGGCCGAATACTGGTACCCGATCTACGCCTGGGTCAAGAACGACCCCGCCCTCAAGCTCGTGGTCGAAGAGCCGTCGATCGTCCCCCAGCCCGACTACGTCTTCCGCGTCGACGGCAAGCTCGACCCGAGCGCCTGCAAGCCGGAATAGCGCCCGGCTCCCAGCGCCCAGCCGCCGCCCCCTGCATCTACCCTTCCGCCAGAGCCCCCGTAGCTCAGTGGACAGAGCACCGGACTTCTAATCCGACGGTCGCTGGTTCGAATCCAGCCGGGGGCGTCGCTCAAATGGCTCCCTAGAGCGATATAGATAAGAGCCAGTTGCTACGAAGTTGTGGATTTGGTCCCGAATTGGTCCCGAGATTCGCTAGAATCGCGACCAGATGGAGGACCCAGCACCTCGCCCGATCTCCGGTCACGTCTTCAAGCGCAAGGGCGCTCGCGGCGATGTTTGGTACGCCAAGTACCGACTGCCGGACGGTCGCCAGCAGAAGAAGAAGCTCGGTCCGAACTGGGCGAAGAAGACCGCACCGCCTGAGGGCTACTTCACGAAGGCGAGCGCTCAGGCTCATCTCGACTCTGTGCTCGCGCAAGCTCGGGTCGGAACGCTGCCGGGGATGGTCAAGACCGGGAAGACCTTCCGCGACGCAACGGAGGAGTGGCTTGCGTATTGCGCGAACGTCCGCGACTGCAAGGCGACGACGCTGAACGACTACCGAACGATGGTCGCCGTGCTGAACCGTGAGTTCGGCGGTCGCAGGATTGAGTCGATCACTTCGCCGGAGATCGAGCGATGGATCACCGGCTATCCAGGCTCCAACCGCACCCGGCAGAAGTACCTCGTCTGCCTCGGCTCGATCTTCAAGCGCGCCAAGAAGGCATACGGGCTCACGACCAACCCGGTCGACACCGTCGAGCGACCGCGAGTCAGGAAACCGGCGACGATCGATGTGCTGCGGCCGGAGGAGGTTATGGCCCTGGTTCGCGCCGCTGAGAGCGAGCAGGATGCGGCGTTCATCCACACCGCTGCCTTCGCGGGACTTCGAATTGGGGAGTTGCTCGCGCTTCGCTGGCGCGACATCGATTTCGGCCGCCGCACGATCCACGTCCGCGAGAACTGGGCACTCGGGCAGACGACGACGCCGAAGGGCGGCGGTGAGCGAGCGGTGCCGATGGCAGATGAGGTTGCCGCGCGACTGGCGAAGCTCGGTCAACGCGACTACTTCACTGGTGACGACGATCTCGTCTTCTGCACCGAGAGCGGTCAGCATCTGGGCTCGAAGTCGCTGCGGAAGCGTTATAGCGCTGCTCTCAGGGCCGCTGGACTGCGCGAGGACTTCCGGTTTCACAACCTGCGGCACACCTTTGGGAGCACCGTGATTCGCTACGCGGACTCGCGCGAGGTCATGGAGTGGATGGGCCACGCCGACCTGAGCACGACCCGTCGCTACCTGGCCTTCGTGGATCGCGAGGACGCAGCCAAGCGAGTCTCTGAGGCATTCCAGTTCGAGGAGCCGCAGACGGCTGTCGCCTAGTCGGGGCCGGGTCACGGTTCGCGCTATCGCCGCTGCCGTCCGTAAGTGTGAGAGGCGACCCATTCCTCCAGGCCGCAGCGCGTGAATCTCAGGCCGCGTTCGCCGATTCGAACATGGGGGAGACCTCGCGATCGGACCAGCTCGTAAAGCGTGCTGCGCGGGACGTGCAGTAGGTCGGCAGCTTCGTCTGCGGTGAGGAGGGGTTGGGCGAGGGGGCGGCCCCGCTCGCGCTTCTCCTCGGGTGCGATCGAGAAGTCGCTGGTCATAGCGCGATCTCCAAGATGGCAGAGGTGTCCGAGATCGCCGCCGCATCCCGAAGGCGCTTCAGGTCACGGCATAGCTGTTCGTACTCCCCCGTGCTGGGGGTGATTTCGATTCGGGGATTCGTGGTCGCATCGGACATCGGCAGCATCTCGCTCTAGGAAACCTAGGCGGTCAAACTCACCCCCGGAAGGGGGCGCAGGGGGGTCGGGGGGTCGCCCCCGGTGGACCCACTGGCGGAGGTCGCTGCCGATCGAGAACCCGATTTCTGCACCTGCATTCCGTTGCCCGGGCAAAGGCGAAGCCCGGGCAGTGCCTCGGCTATGCACTGGCATAACCTCACCGATGCCCGGGCATAGCCTGCATAGCCCCGGCAAGGCAATGCCCTGGCAGCGCCCCTGCTATCCGACGCCTTCGCCATGGCCCGTCACCCCTCGATCCCGATGCTTCGCGTCTGCTGCTTAACCCTCGCCTGCGTTTGCTCAAGCCGAAGCTGCCTTTGGGCACGCTGAAGCGTCTCCGTCGCCCGCCGGTGCTGAACCCTCGCCAGCGAATCCCTCGGCTCGGCCCCAAGCGTGCTGTCTCTGTCCCCAATGCCGTGCTCCTGGCGGTAGGTCTCGACTCCCGCAACCGCCCGGTCCCACGCCGTGCGTTTCGCCGGATCGCTCGGTCGCTCCCCCAGCTCGCGGATGAGGTAATCCGGTGGGTCGAGCCTCACCGCGGCGACCCGCGCGCGCTCTCGCTCAGAGATCAAATGCTCGGCGACCGCCCGCTCGGCCCGGGCAGCGAACTCGACCCGCTCGGCGCTCGCGATCTCCGCTTCGGCTTCCGCGAGCTTGCGATCGGCGTAGCCCTGGCGCTCCTCGATCGCCGCCTGCTCCTTGCGGTAGGCGGCCCGATCGGCTCGCGCCCACACTGGCGGTTCGGCGCCCAGCTCCTCGGGCTGGCGAGCGAAGCGATCCCGTAGCTCGAGCGCGCTAGCGAGATCCCGCTCAAGTTGCTCGGCGACCCGCTCGCTTCCCGCCTCGGCACCGGCCTCGGACGCAAGTTCGCGGGAGCGGGCATAAAGCTCTGGCGTCGAGAGCTGGCCGAGCTCCTCGCGCAGGGCCGCGTCATGGGCGGCGGCCTGGGCGCCGTCGCGCTCGGCGGCCCTGGCGATGTGGTCGAGACCTTCGGCGCTCTCTGCCGGCGCGATTTCGATCCGCTCGAAGCCGACCTCCGGGGTCGCGTAGAAGAAAGTCTCGCCGCGGGTGCGGGAGGCGGCGACGTAGAACTCCTGCCGATCCATCGAGGGATCGGCCATGACGTAGGCGCTGTCTAGGGTGGCGCCCTGGGCCTGGTAGATCGTCGCCGCGTAGCCATGTTCGATCGCCGGGGCTCCGTCCGCAGGATTGACCCGCTCCAAGTAGCCGGAATCGACACCTACTTGCCTGTTGGTGTCGATTCCGGCCAACCGCAACCGCCCGTGCTCGACGTCGACCGCCTCGATCCGCCAGCGCTCGCGATTGAAGATCTGCGCCCGCCGGTCGTTTACGCGCGTGATCACCTCCTCGCCTGAAGCGAAGCGCTGCCCGCCGACTTCGATCTCCTCGGAGCCGAGCCGGCCATCGGCGCGCATCGCCTCCCGCGCCAGTTCGTTCAGGCGCGCCCGCTCGGAATTCAGCTTGGCGATCATCAGCGCGTCCTCGCCGCGCTGCTTTGCCTGCCACCAGTCGGCGACGATCGCCTCGCGCCGCGCCTCGTGGTCGACGGCGACGACGACCCGCCCCTCACGGGCATAGCGCTCGACTGCCTCGACACCCTGGCCGTCGCGGATCAGCCTCGCCGCCTCGCGGTCGAGCTCGTGGCTGTGGCGGATCACTTCGTCTAGGCGGAGCTCCTCGGAGCGGCGGGCGATGGCGGCGAAGAGGCCGCCGGCCTCGATCTCACCGAGCTGGGCCGGGTCGCCGATCAGGACGAGCTTTGCCTGCGAGGTATGGGCGTGGTCGATCAGGCGGGCGAGGCTCTGGGAGTCGACCATCCCGGCCTCGTCGACCAGGAGCA
>DASXOF010000020.1:0-12925 GCA_036494495.1 Solirubrobacterales bacterium
AACAACCTCGACGAGGGCTTCGAGCCGCGCGAGGCGGCGATCAACGCCGTCGACACCGCCGGCCGCGCCGTCCTCTTCGCGGGGACGACCGTGATCATCGCCCTGATGGGGATGTTCCTGCTGAACATCACCTTCCTCTACGGCGTCGCCGTGGCGGCCGCGCTCTCGGTCCTGTTCACGATGATCGCGGCGCTGACCCTGCTGCCGGCGCTGCTCACCTGGGTCGGCCACCGGGTCAACAAGTGGAAGATCCCGGGGCTGGCGGGCGGCCAGAACACGATGCGCGAAGACACCAGGTGGTACGCCTGGAGCCGCTGGATCCAGAAGCGGCCGTGGATCGCCGCGATCGTCTCCGGCGGCATCCTGATCGTCCTCTGCCTGCCCACCCTCTCGCTTCGCCTCGGTGTCAACGACGCGGGCACGAACCCGAAGGGCCAGACCACGCGCGAAGCGTACGACCTGCTCGCCGAAGGCTTCGGCCCGGGCTTCAACGGGCCGCTGACGATGGTCGCGAAGCTGCCGGCCAAGGGTGAAGGAGCCGGGCTCGAACAGCTCTGCTCGACCTTGAAGAAGGAAGAAGGCGTCGAATCCGTCACCGCGGTCATCTACAACCCGGCGGAAACGGTCGGCCTCTGCCAGGTCTACCCGACGACCTCGCCGCAGAGCGCCGACACCACCGCCCTGCTCGATCACATCCGCGGCACCGTGATCCCGCCGATCGAGGCGAAGACCGGCGCCGTGCTCCACGTCGGCGGCATCACCGCAGTCTTCGAGGACTTCGGCGACGCAATCTCGGAAAAGCTGCCGCTCTTCATCGGCGTGGTGATCCTGCTCTCCGCGTTCCTGCTGATGGCGGTCTTCCGCTCGGTGCTGGTGCCGCTGAAGGCGATCCTGATGAACCTGCTCTCGATCGGGGCCGCCTTCGGCATCGTCGTCGCGGTGTTCCAGAACGGCTGGGGGGCGAGCGTGATCGGAGTCGAAGACACCGGCCCGATCATCGCCTTCTTCCCGATATTCCTGTTCTCGATCGTCTTCGGGCTGTCGATGGACTACGAGGTGTTCCTGATGTCCCGCATCCATGAGGAGTGGGAGCACAAAAAGGACGCGCCCCTGGCGGTGACCCGTGGACTCGCGCTGACCGGGCGGGTGATCACGGCGGCAGCGGCGATCATGATCACCGTCTTCGCCTCGTTCATGCTCACCGACGAACGGATCACGAAACTGTTCGGCCTCGGGCTCGCCTCGGCGGTTCTGGTCGACGCGGTGATCATCCGCTCGATCCTGGTGCCGGCGATCATGCAGCTGTTCGGGACGAAAGCCTGGTGGATGCCGGAGTGGTTGGCGAAGGTGATCCCCAATTTGGCTGTGGAGCCGCCGCAGGAGCGGGCGGTGGTTGAGGAGCGGGAGGCGGTGGCCGAGGAGGCCTAGGCCTGTCGTTCGGAGCGGATGCGGGGAGGGGATTCGGGGGACCCTCCCCAGGCTGCTTCGCAGGAGTTCCTGGGGAGGGTCCCCCGAACC
Source organism: Solirubrobacterales bacterium (assembly GCA_036494495.1). GTDB lineage: Bacteria > Actinomycetota > Thermoleophilia > Solirubrobacterales > 70-9 > VAYN01. The sequence continues at coordinate 1,519 of DASXOF010000020.1, forward strand.
CCCTCAGTCAACGTGCACGGCCGACGCGAGCCGCCCCCGTCCCCTGGATAAAAGCTTTCCGGAACGAAACGCACCTCCACTCCCGCCCGCAGCTCCACCGAAAGTGGCTGGTGTCCGGCGTCCGACGGAGCTCGGTCGGAGGGGTGATCGGGTGCCCCTCCCAAAAACACTCAAGCGGAGCCGAAGGCGGAGCGTTTTTGGGAGGGGCACGCGAGCGCCCCCTACCGCAACCCCTTCGTCCCTAGGACGAAGTCCGCCTAAGCAGCCTTGGTGACCTTGTTGCTCTTCAAGCAACGCGTGCAAACATAGGTCCGCACCTGCCGGCCATCCTCGACGATCCGCACCTTCTGCAGGTTCGGCTCGAAGCGCCGCTTCGTCGCGACCATCGAGTGGCTCCGGGACTGGCCGAAGCCGGGGCGCTTGCCGCAGGTGTGACATACCTTTGCCATCGGGACGCTGGATGGTACCGATCTCAGGCGAGCGAGCGCTGCAGGAGGGCCATCCGGGCGACGGTGAGGGCGGCATTGCGGCCCTGGTCGCGCTTGCCGCCGCCGGCTCGGGCCAGCGCCTGCTCCATCGTGTCGCAGGTGATGACGCCGAAGGCGCAGGGGACGCCGGTCGCCAGCTGGACGTCCTGGATGCCGCGGGCCGACTCGGCGCAGACGAAGTCGAAGTGGTCGGTCTCGCCGCGGATCACGACGCCGAGGCAGGCGATGCCGGCGAACTGGCCGGTTTCGGCGTGCAGGCGCGCCGCGAAGGGCAGCTCGTAGGCGCCCGGGACCGAGGCGTGGGTCACCTGGCCGACCGGCACGCCGCAGTGGCGGAAGCCTTCGTCGGCGCCGTCGAGCAGGCGCAGCGCCAGGTCCTCGTAGAAGCGGCCGACGAGGACGGCGAAGCGCAGCGGCGCCAGCGCCTGCTGCTCCTCCTCGCTGAACTGCTCGAGGAAGGAGCCGTCGGGCTCAGCCACCGAGGCCTCCGGCCGCGCCGCCGCCCGAGGCGTCGCGTTCCTCCTCTTCGTGGATCATCTCCTCGTCGAGATCGAGCCCCTGGTGGTGCAGGGTGTGGCCCATCTTGTCGCGCTTGGCGCGCAGGTAGGCCTCGTTGTGGGGGTTGGGCGCCGATTCGATCGGCACCTGCTCGGAGACCGAGAGGCCGTAGCCGGAGAGGCCGACGATCTTTTTCGGGTTGTTGGTGATGATCCGGATGCTGGAGAGGCCGAGGTCGGTGAGGATCTGGGCGCCGATGCCGTAGTCGCGGAGGTCGGCCGGCAGCCCCAGCTTGAGGTTGGCCTCGACCGTGTCGGCCCCCTCCTCCTGCAGCTTGTAGGCGCGCAGCTTGTTCAGCAGGCCGATCCCGCGCCCCTCCTGCGAGAGGTAGAGGAGGACGCCGCGGCCCTCGCGCTCGATCATCCCCAGCGCCGCCTCGAGCTGTTCGCCGCAGTCGCAGCGCAGGCTGTGGAAGACGTCGCCGGTGAGGCACTCGGAGTGGACCCGGACCAGCACGTCCTCGACCCCGTCGACGTCGCCCTTGACCATCGCCACGTGGTGTTTGTCGTCGACCAAGGAGCGGTAGCCGACCGCGCTGAAGTCGCCGAAGGCGGTCGGCAGGCCGGTGGCGACGACGCGCTCGACCAGCTTCTCGGTGCGGCGCCGGTAGGCGATCAGGTCGGCGACGGTGATCATCTTCAGGCCGTGGCGCTCGCAGTAGGGGACGAGGTCGGGGACGCGGGCCATCGAGCCGTCGTCGTTCATCACCTCGCAGATCACCCCGGCCGGGATCAGGCCGGCGAGACGGGCGAGGTCGACCGCGGCCTCGGTGTGGCCGGTGCGCTCGAGCACCCCGCCGTCTTTGGCCTTGAGCGGGAACATGTGGCCGGGGACGACGATGTCGCGGGGGCCGGAGGAGGGATCGATCGCGACCTGGATCGTGTGGGCGCGGTCGTGGGCGGAGATCCCGGTGCTGACCCCGCCGGCGGCCTCGATCGTGACCGTGAAGGCGGTCTGCAGCGGCGCCTCGTTTTTGGCCGTCATCAGGTTCAGGCCGAGCTTCTCGCAGCGGTCGGCGGTCAGCGTCAGGCAGACCAGCCCGCGCGCCTCCTTGGCCATGAAGTTGACCGCCTCGGGGGTGGCGAACTGGGCCGCCATCACCAGGTCGCCCTCGTTCTCGCGGTCGGCGCCGTCGCAGACGACGATCATGCGGCCGCGGCGGATCTCCTCGATCCCTTCCTCGATCGTCGCGAACGGCCTCTCGGGCCCGGCGACGGCGCTGTCGGTGCTCTGGCTGGTCTCGCTCATGACTGCTCCTTGGCTGCGAATGGTGACAGGAGGCGCTCGACGTACTTGGCGACGAGGTCGACCTCGACGTTCAACTCGTCCCCGGGCCCGGCCGCGCCGAGGGTCGTGCGCTCGAGGGTCTCGGGGATCAGGGAGACCTCGAGCCAGTCCTCGCCGAGCTCGGCTACGGTGAGGCTGACGCCGGCCAGCGCGACCGACCCCTTGTCGATCGCGTAGCGGGCGAGCTCGGGCGGGAGGGCGACGCGGAGGCGGCGCGCGAAGCCGTCCTCGTGCGTCGCCAGGACCGTGGCGACGCCGTCGACGTGGCCCTGGACGATGTGGCCGCCGAGCCGCTCGCCGGCCCGCATCGCCAGCTCGAGGTTGACGCGCGAGCCGGGGCCGAGGCGGCGCAGGGCGGTGACCGCGAGAGTCTGGTTCATCGCCTCGGTCTCGAAGCCGGTCGCGTCGGCGGCGACCGCGGTGAGGCAGGCGCCGTTGACGGAGATCGAGTCGCCGAGGCCGATTTCCGGCCCGAGCGTGGTGGCGATCCGCAGCCGGGCGCCCTCCGCCCCGCTCTCGAGCGACTCGACCGTGCCGACGTCCTGGACGAGGCCGGTGAACATCACCATTCCCGGAAGCGGGCCGTGATCAGCGTGTCGGCGCCGACCGCCTCGACGGCCGTGGCGAGCGCCTCGAGGCGCGGCGCGGCCGCCCTGCGCTCGCCCTTCGAACGCGTATGTCGTACCAGCGGCGGACGGTCGGCGCCGGGAGGGGCTTGGTCGGGGGGGCCGAGGAGCATCGGTGCTACGAAGGTACGCGACTCGTCGATCTGACCGGCGGCGGCGAAGGCGACGGCAAGGGTCCTGCCCCCCTCGAGGAAGAGGCTGGTGACTTCGCGGCGGCCGAGCATCGCCAGCGCGGCGGCGACCCGGTCGGCGGCGTCGGCGCCCTCGGCCACGAGGACCTCGACCCCGGCCTCGCGCAGAGCGGCAGCCCGCTCCGGCGGCGCCTCGGAGCCGGCGACGACGATCACCGGGGCCTGGTCGAGGGTGCGGACGAGCTGCGAGTCGAGCGGCAGGCGGGCGCTGGAATCGAAGACGACCCGGCGCGGTTGGCGGGCTTCGGGGACGCGCGCGGTCAGCAGCGGGTCGTCGGCGAGGACGGTGCCGATCCCGGCGGCGATCGCGTCGTGCTCGGCGCGCCAGCGGTGGACCAGCGCCCGGCTCTCCTCGCCGGAGATCCAGGGCGACTCGCCGGCCGCGGTCGCGGTCTGGCCGTCGAGCGACATCGCCAGCTTGAGGACGACGTGCGGGATGCCGGTGCGGGAGTGCTTGCGGAACGGCTGGTTGAGGAGGCGGGCCGCGGCGGCCTCGCCGCCGGCCGCGGTCTCGACCTCGACGCCGCCGTCGCGGAGGATCCCCGGCCCGCGGCCGGCGGCCTTCTCGCTGGGGTCGTCGGAGGCGATCACGACGCGGGCGATCCCCTCCTCGAGGATCGCATCGACGCAGGGCGGCTGGCGGCCGTGGTGGGCGCAGGGCTCGAGGGTCAGGTAGACCGTCGCCCCGCGCGGGTCCTCGCCGCGCCGGTGGCAGTCGGCCAGCGCCGCCCGCTCCGCATGCAGGCCGCCGAGCTCGGCGTGGAAGCCCTCGCCGATAATCTCCCCGTCCCGCACGACGACGGCGCCGACAAGCGGATTCGGGCTGACCCGGCCGCGACCGCCCTCGGCCAGCGCCAGCGCGCGCCGGAGATGCATGCGATCGATATCGGTGAGGGTTGTCATCGACCTGATTGACTCGTCAATCAACATTGTACCCGCACGGTTCCGCCCGGCCGCGGGGTATCGGGGCCGGGTGCCGAAATAACCTGCTGCGACCTGAGTAGAACGCTATGAAGCTGATCATCCAGATCCCCTGCCTCGACGAGGAGGCCACCCTGCCGGCGACGATCGCCGACCTGCCGCGGCAGGTGCCCGGCTTCGACGCGGTCGAGCTGCTGGTGATCGACGACGGCTCGACCGACCGCACCGTCGCGGTCGCCCGCGAATGCGGCGTCGACCACGTCGTCCGCCTGACCAACAACAAGGGCCTCGCCGCCGCCTTCCAGGCCGGGCTCGATGCCAGCCTCAAGCTCGGCGCCGACGTCGTCGTCAACACCGACGCCGACAACCAGTACCGCGGCGCCGACGTGGTCAAGCTGGTGGCGCCGATCGTGGACGGGTCCGCCGACATGGTCGTCGGCGACCGCCAGGTGGCGGGGATCGAGCACTTCTCGGCCCGCAAAAAGCGGCTGCAGCGGCTCGGCAGCTGGGTCGTCCGGCGCCTCTCCGACACCGAGATCACCGACGCCGCCTCCGGCTTCCGCGCCTACAACCGCGAGGCCGCGCTGCAGCTGCTGGTGGTCGACAACTACACCTACACGCTGGAGAGCCTGATCCAGGCCGGCAAGATGCTGATCGCGGTCGACGAGGTGCCGATCGCGACCAACCCGAAGACCCGCGAGTCGCGGCTGTTCGGCTCCTCCGGCGCCTACGTGCGCCGCAACGCGCCGGCGATCCTCCGCATCTACGCGCGCTACGAGCCGCTGCGGGTCTTCGTCTCGGCGGCGATCGTCGTCGCCTTCCTGGCGATCTGCGCCTGGCTGCCGTTCCTGATCGACTGGATCTTCAACGGCCGCTCGAACGGCCACATCCAGTCGCTGATCCTCGGCGCCGTCCTCTTCATCGCCGCGATCCAGCTCTTCGCCCTCGGCGTGATCGGCGACCTCCTGGCCGGGCAGCGGGTGATGACCCAGCGCGTCTTCGAGCGGGTGCGGCGGGTCGAGCTGGCGCTCGGGGTCGAGCCGTCCCACTACGAGCCGGGTGAGTCGGAGAGCGATGGCTGAGCCGAGCAGCAACGGCAACGCGGCCGAGCGGAACGGCGCCGCACCCTCGAGCACCGCCGACTACGGCAAAACCGCCAGCTTCCTGGCGGTCGGCGTCGGCCTCACCGGCGTCATCACCTACGCCTACTTCCTGATCGCCTCGCACACGCTCTCGAAGCCCGACTACGGGCAGATCACGGTGCTCTGGTCGGCGGTCTTCATCACGATCTCGACCCTCTACCGGCCGATCGAACAGCTGCTCAGCCGCCACATCTCGGAGCGGATCACCCGCGGCGAACCGATCAACCAGCCGATGCGGGTCGCCTCGACGATCCAGTTCGGGCTGGCGCTGCTGTTCGCGGTGCTGGCGCTGGCCCTGCGCGGCCCGATCCAGGACAGCCTGCTCGAGGGCAACGAATCGCTCTACTGGGTCTTCTTCTCCTCGGTCCTCTTCTACGCCGCCAGCTACTTCGCCCGCGGCTTCCTCGCCGGGGCGCAGCGGTTCGGGCTGTTCGTGGCGATGATCCTCTCCGAATCGTGCTTCCGCACCGTCTTCGCGCTGCTGGTCGCGGTCAACGTCCTCAGCGGCCAGTCGGCGGTGGCGATCGGGATCACCGCGGCGCCGGCGCTCTCGCTGCTGGTGGTGCCGGTGGCCTTCGCGCGGCGGGCCAAGCAGCAGGCGGCAAGGCCCGCGCCGCCGCCCGACGCGGAACACGAGGAGTTCTCCTTCGCCCACGGCGGCGGCTTCGCCGCGGCGGTCCTCCTGATCATGTTCAGCGAACAGGCCTTCCTCAACGCCGGGCCGCTGATCATCCGCGGCCTCGAGGGGGCCGAAGAGGCCGGCTACATCTTCAACGTGCTGATGCTGGCGCGGGCGCCGCTGCAGCTCTTCCAGTCGGTCTCGACCTCGATCCTCCCCCACCTCACCTCGCTGCACGCCTCGAAGACCGAGGCCTCCGAACGCGAATTCCACAAGACGGTGCGAATGGTGCTGCTCGGAATCGTCGCCTTCACCGCCCTGGTCGCGACCGTGGTCCTGATCGCCGGGCCGAAATGCATGCAGATCGCCTTCAGCAAGAAGTTCACCTACGACCGCGCCGGACTGCTGCTGGTGACCGCCGGGATGGGGCTCTACCTGGCCTCGGTCACCGTCAACCAGGCCTGCATCGCCCAGGGACAGGTGCGCCGGGCCTCGGCGCGCTGGATCGCCTGCGCGGCGATCTTCATCGCCTGGTGCCTGGTGCCGATCGTCTCCGACGCCTTCCGTCGGGTCGAGGTCGGCTTCCTGCTCGCCGCCGGCGTCCTCTTCGCGCTCCTCTACTGGGTCTACCGCCGACCGAAGGAGCGGCCCGGGGACGAGGTCGAGCCCGGCTCCCCGGAGGAGCTCGAGGCGCGCCTGGCGGCGCTCGACGAGCAGGTCTGAGCACCCTCTATAGGGTCCTTCGATGGGCCACCATGACGCCGAGCTGATCCTGATCGCCGGCGTGCTGCTGGCCGCGGGCATCGCCGGCGCCCTGCTCGCCGACCGCGTCCGCATCCCCGGGCTGCTGCTGTTCCTCGGGCTGGGGATGCTGGCCGGCTCCGAAGGCATCGGCGGGATCGACTTCTCGAACACCGACCTGGCGCGGACGCTGGGGACGATCGCGCTGGTCCTGATCCTCTTCGAGGGCGGGATCACCTCGGGCTGGCCGGAGATCCGGCCGGTGGTGGGGACGGCGGCCTCGCTGGCGACGGTCGGCACCCTGGCGACGGCGCTCCTCGCCGGCCTGGCGGCGAAGCTGATCTTCGGCTTCAGCCTGCTCGAAGGGCTGATCGTCGGCGCCGCGATCGCCGCCACCGACTCGGCCGCGATCTTCGCCGTGCTGCGCAACTCGACCCTGCGCAAGCGCCTGGCGCGCTCGCTCGAGGGCGAGTCGGGGATGAACGACCCGGTGGCGCTGCTGCTGGTGATCGGCTTCATCGAATGGATCCAGCAGCCGGGCTACGGGGCCGCCGACATGGTCGGGCTGCTGGCCCTGAAGCTCGGGGTCGGGATCGTCGTCGGGCTGGTCCTGGGGCGAGCGGCGACCTGGGTGCTGGCGCGGATCGAACTGCCCTCTGACGGCCTCTACCCGGTGGCAACCATCGCCGTCGCCGGGCTCGCCTACGGGATCTCGGAGCTCGTGCACGGCTCCGGACTGCTCGCCGTCTACCTGACCGCGCTGGCGATCGGCACCGCCCACCTGTCGGCCAGACGCATCGTCGTCACCTTCCACGAGGGGGTCGGCTGGATCGCCCAGATCTCGCTCTTCATCATGCTCGGGCTGCTGATCTTCCCCGGCAGCCTCGACGACGTCGCCCTCAAGGGACTGGCGCTCTCGGCGGTGCTGATCTTCGTCGCCCGGCCGGCGGCGACCTTCCTGGCGACCGCGCTGACCTCTTTCGACTTCCGCGAGAAGCTGATGCTCGGCTGGGCCGGGCTGCGCGGGGCGACGCCGATCTGGCTCGCCACCTTCCCGGTGGTGGCCGGGATCCGCACCGGCGAGGAAGAGTTCGCGATCGTCTTCTTCGTGGTGGTCACCTCGACCCTGGTCCAGGGGGCGAGCTTCGAGCCGCTGGCGAAACGGCTGGGGCTGACCACCGACGAGCCGGCGCTGCCGCAGCGGCTGCTCGAGTCGGGGCGGATCCGGCAGATGGGCGGCGACGTGATCGCCTTCCGGCTGCCGCCCGGGGCGGCCGCGGCCGGCCACCCGGTGCGCGAGCTGGAGCTGCCGCGCGAGGCGCTGGTCAACGTCATCGTCCGCGACGGCCACGCGATCCCGCCGCGCGGCTCGACCGTGCTGCAGGAGGGCGACGAGCTCCACATCCTCGTCCGCGGCGAGCTGCGGGGCGAGGTCGAGGAGCTGACCAAGACCTGGGTCAACGGGCCGATCGGCAAACCCCCTCCCCCGCCGCTGCCGCGCCGCGCCGCCTCGCAGGTCTTCTCGGTGCGGCCGACCCGGGCCGGCGAGCGCCCGGACAAGCCCGAGGAGGTCGACGGCGTGGCCGTGGTCGCGGTGCTGCGCAGCCGCCGCGACACCGTCGGCGTGATGGCAGCGCTGGCCGACGGCCGCTACGCGGTCACCGGCGAGGACGTGACCGCTGTGGGTGGGCGGAGGGCGCTGGCCGATTGGTGCGAGGAGCGGGCGGAGCGCCCAGGCGTCGCCGGAGCGGAGCACGCCTGGCTACAAGAGGTGACCGGCGCCCTGATCGCCCGCGGCCGCCGTCGCTGAGTCGCTACCGCGACGAGGTTGCCCTTTCGGGCGATATGCGCCTGAAAAGGCAACCTCGCGGAGGTGGCCCGGTCGCGGGCTAGTGGTGGCTCAGGCGGCGCCGGCGGCGTGGGCGATCGCCTGGTACGCGGCGGCGGGGTCCTCGGCACCGAAAACCGCGGATCCCGCGACGAAGAGGTGGGCGCCGGCGGCGGCGATCGGGCCGGCGGTGGCGGCGTCGATGCCGCCGTCGACCTCGATCCGGGCCGGGCCCACGAGGGGCGCGAGGCGCTCGACCTTGTCGGGGGAGCCGGGAATGAAGGCCTGGCCGCCCCAGCCGGGGTTGACGGTCATGCAGAGGACGACGTCGGCGGCGCCGCGCAGCTCGGAGACGGCCTCGACCGGGGTGCCGGGGTTGATCGCGATCCCGGCCAGGCAGCCGAGCTCGCGGACCGCGTGCAGGGTGCGGTTGGCGTGCGGGGTGGCCTCGGCGTGGAAGGTGATCGAGTCGGCCCCGGCCTTGGCGAAGTCCTCGATCTGGCGCTCGGGCGCCTCGACCATCAGGTGGACGTCGATCGCGCCGCCGGCGGCGTGGACGCGGTCGGCGATCGAGGAGAGGACCAGCGGCCCGATCGTGATCGGCGGCACGAAATGCCCGTCCATCACGTCGTAGTGGATCACCCGCGCCCCCGCCTCCATCACCTCGTCGACGGCCTCTCCGAGCCGCGAGAAGTCAGCCGAGAGCACCGACGGCGCAACCCGCTTGGCCGCGATCAGCTCCTGCATACGCTCGCTCATGCGCGCACCCTAGCCGAGCCGATCTGGGCGTGGCTGGCCAGGACGACCGAGGGCGTGTGCACTGCACATGACCGAGGGAGGACGCCGCCAGGCGCGCCCAGATCGGCTCAGGCCGGTTGCAACATGGACGCCCCGCACGACTGGCACTGCATGTCCTCGGTATTGCTCATGCGGAGGATCGTCTGGTGCTCGCCGCAATTCGGGCACTGCGAGACCAGTTCGTAGCGACTGAGGCAGTTGACGCAGCGCAGGCGGCCCGGCAGTTGGGTCGGGCGCAGCCAGGGCTCGCCGCAGTTCGGGCAGGGGGCGCGTTTGAGCGGGCTGCGGCTCGATTCGACCGAGTCGGGCATCTCCCAATCATGCCGATTGCTCCTGACGGGGACCTGAGGGGGCGGCGAAACCTAGGCGGGGCGCCGGAAGCGGGCGATGAAGAAGCCGGTGCTGCGGTCGCGGTCGGGGCGGATCTGCAGCGCCCGGGGCTCGGCGGGGGCGGCCAGCCCGGGGGCGAGGGCGCCGAGGTCGTCGAGCTCGAGCCCCGGCACGGCTCCGGAGCCGGCCTCGCCGCTGCCGGCTTCGAGCAGGAGGGCGGCGACGCGGTCCTCGTTCTCGCGGCGGGAGATCGTGCAGGTCGAGTAGACGAGGACGCCGCCGGGGCGCAGGAGCGCGGCGGCGTTGCGGAGGGCCGCCGCCTGCACCTCGACCAGCCGCTCGATCCCGCGGGGCGATTTGCGCCAGCGGGCGTCGGGCCGGGAGGCAAGGGCGCCGAGGTCGGTGCAGGGGGCGTCGAGGAGCACACGGTCGAAGCCCGGCGCCATCCCCGGCGCGGTCGCGTCGGCCTCGATCACGGTGACGCAGTGGAGCCCGAGCCGCGCCGCCTGCCCGGCGGTCTCGACGGCGCGGCCGGGGTCGAGCTCGACCGAGACCACCTCGCCGCGGTCGCCCATCCGGGCGGCGATCTGGCCGGTCTTGGTGCCGGGGCCGGCGCAGAGGTCGAGCACGTGCTCGCCGGGCTGCGGGTCGAGCACCTCGACCACCGCCGCCGAGGCGCGGCTCTGCGGCGTCAGCTCGCCGGCCGCGACCATCGCCGGCACCGCCTCGCCGATGCGACCGGAGACGACGACCTGCTCCGGCGCGGCAAGGGGCCAGGGGCCCGCGGCGGCGCGGGCCTCCACCCCGGCCTCGGCGAGCCGCGCCAGCGCCGCCTCGCGGCTGGCCTCGATCGGCTCGCCGGCGGGGCGCGAGACCCGCATCGCCACCTCGGACGGCTGGTTGGCGGCCGCCAGCAGCGAGCGCGCCGCCTCGGCCCCGAGATCCTGCCACCACATCCGCGCCAGCCAGAGCGGCGCCGAGTGGGCGATGGCCGCCGACTCGGGGGTCGAGTCGTCCTCGAGCAGCGCCGTCCGCAGCGCCTCGCGCTCGCGCGCGGCCCGACGCAGGATCGCGTTGACGAAGCCCGAGGCGTGGGCGGCGTCGGTCGCCTTGACCAGCTCGACCGCCTGGTCGACGGCGGCGTGGTCCGGGGTGCCGTCGGCGAACAGCAGCTCATAGAGCCCCAGCCGCAAGGCCGCCAGGACCGGTGGGTCGAGCAGCCTGGTGGAACGGTCGGCGAGGCGCTCGATCGCCGCGTCGAGGGTGGCGCGGCGCTGGATCGCGCCGTAGGCGAGCCGCTGCGCCTGGGCGCGCTCGCGGCCGGCCAGGCCGCGCTCCTCGGCCCCGGCACGGAAGGCGCGCTCGGCGAAGGCGCCGTCCTCGAAGGTGGCGCGGAGGGTCGCGAAGGCGAGCGCCCGCGGCGGCGAGATCACAGCTCGGGCCGAGCCAGGCGCGGCGGCGCGTGGCCGCGGAGGTAGGCATCGACCGGCATCGGCTTGCCGCCCGGCGGCTGCACCTCGAGCAGGCGCAGCGAGCCGCCGTCGCAGCCGACCAGGAGCGCCCCGTCCTCGAGCTCGACGTCGCCGGGGGCGAGGTCGATGTCGACGTCGTCGGCGCGCTTCACCCCGAGCCGCTCGCCGTCGGCCGCCTCCAGGTAGACGCCGACGTGGGGTGCGAGGGCGCGGACCGCCCGCGCCAGCTCGGCGGCCGGCCGGCCGGGGTCGAGGCGACGCTCGACCGGGTCGATCTTCTCGGCGTAGGTGACGCCCTCCTCCCCCTGCTCCTCGAAGCGCAGCTCGCCCGCCGCGGCGAGGTCGAAGGCCCGGACCAGCAGCTCGCCACCGAGCCCGGCCAGCTTCGCGGCGAGCGCGTCGAAGT
>DASXOF010000021.1:0-4703 GCA_036494495.1 Solirubrobacterales bacterium
GGACGGTCGGGCGCTTCGCGTCGTCGCCCTCGCCGAGCTCGGCGGAGGCCAGCACCGAGGCGCCGCCGATCCCGTCGCGCCCGGTCGTCGCGCCCATCAGCACCACCGTGTTGCCGATCCCGGCGGCGGCGGCGCGGACCATCTCCTCGGTCTTGGCGAAGCCGATGCACATCGCGTTGACCAGGCAGTTGTGCTCGTAGGGCTCCTCGAAGTAGACCTCGCCGCCGACCGTGGCGACGCCGATCGAGTTGCCGTAGTGGCCGATCCCGCGCACGGCGCCGTCGAGCAGGTGGCGCGAGCGGACCGAGTCGAGCTCGCCGAAACGGAGGCTGTCGAGGATCGCGATCGGGCGGGCGCCGATCGCGAAGACGTCGCGGAGGATGCCGCCGACCCCGGTGGCCGCCCCCTGGAACGGTTCGACCGCGCTCGGGTGGTTGTGCGACTCGACCTTGAAGGCGACCGCGTAGCCGTTGCCGACGTCGACCGCGCCGGCGTTCTCGCCCGGCCCCATCACCACCCGCTCGCCCTCGGTCGGCAGCCGCCCCAGCAGCTTGCGCGAGTGCTTGTAGGCGCAGTGCTCGGACCACAACAGGCTGAACATCGCCAGCTCGACGTCGCCCGGCGTGCGGCCGAGCTTCTCGACGATCAGCGAGTACTCGTAGTCGGTGAGGCCGAGCTCGCGGTGCTTGGCCTGCTCCTCCACGTAGGCGTCGCGCTCGCTGCTCATGCGGCGAATCGCTCCAGGGCGCGGAAGACGCGGAGGCCGTCGGTCGAGCCGGTCAGCGGGTCGACCGCGTGCTCGGGGTGCGGCATCAGCCCGACCACGTTGCCGGCTTCGTTGCGGACGCCGGCGATGTCGCGGACCGAGCCGTTGGAGTTGTGGCCGTCGGCGTAGCGGTAGGCGACCTGGCCGCGATCCTCGATCTCGTCAAGCATCTGCGGCGGCGCGTAGTAGCGGCCTTCGCCGTGCTTCATCGGGATCGAGAGCCGCTCGCCGTCGCCGCCGGCCTCCTCCAGCTCGACCTGCTTGCAGATGAAGCGCAGCTCGACGTTGCGCAGGAGCGCCCCCGGCAGAAGCCCTGCCTCGCAGAGCACCTGGAAGCCGTTGCAGATCCCCAGCACCGGCCCGCCTTCGGCGGCGAACTTCGCCACCGCCGTCATCGCCGGCGAGAAGCGCGCCAGGGCGCCGGCCCGCAGGTAGTCGCCGTAGGAGAAGCCGCCGGGGACGACCACCCCGTCCACCTTGGAGAGGTCGCGGTCCTGGTGCCAGATCAAGAGCGACTCGCCGCTCGCGGCGGCGCAGGCGTGCAGCGCGTCCCGCTCATCACAGGACCCGGGGAACTGGAGGACGCCCCAGATCACAGGGTCTGGATCTCGTAGTCCTCGATCAGGGGGTTGGCGAGGAGCTTCTCGCAGAGCTCGGCGAGCGCCTCGGCGTCCTCGGCCTCGAGCTCGACCATGCGGCCGACCCGGACGTGCTCGATCCCCTCGAAGCCGAGCGCCGGCAGCGCCCGCTCGACCGCCTTGCCCTGCGGGTCCAGGATCCCCTCCTTGGGGCGGATCAGGACTCGCGCCTTCGCCATCGTCAGCCGGTCCCCATGATCAGAAGCTCTGGCGGGTGATCCGCTCGTAGGCCTCGACGTATTTGGCCCGCGTCTGCTCGACCACGTCGGCCGGCAGCTCCGGCGCCGGCGGCTTTTTGTCCCAGCCCTGGGCGCTGGCCCAGTCGCGGACGTACTGCTTGTCGAAGCTCGGCGGGGTCTTGCCGGGCTCGTAACTGTCGGCCGGCCAGAAGCGCGAGGAGTCCGGGGTCAGCACCTCGTCGCCGAGGACGATCTCGGCGCCGGCGGAGCTGCCGAACTCGAACTTGGTGTCGGCGAGGATGATCCCGTGCTGCGCCGCGTGCTCGGCGCCGCGCTCGTAGACCTCGATCGAGATCCGCGACAGCTCCTCCAGCAGCGCCCGGTCACCGACGATCTCCGCCGCCCGGTCGAAGTCGATGTTCTCGTCGTGGTCGCCGATCTCGGCCTTGGTCGCGGGGGTGAAGATCGGCTCCGGCAGCTTGTCGGACTCGAGCAGCCCGGACGGCAGCTCGATCCCGCAGACCGCACCGGACTCCTTGTATTCCTTCCAGCCCGACCCCGAGAGGTAGCCGCGGACGACGCACTCGACCGGGTACATCTCGAGCTTGCGCACCCGCATCGCCCGTTCGGCGACCTCCTCGGGCACGTCCTCGGAGATGAAGTGGTTGGGGACGATGTCCTCGGTCAGGCCGAACCAGAAGACCGACATCCGGTTCAGGACCTTGCCCTTGTCGGGGATCGGCGTCGGCATCACAACGTCGTAGGTGGAGATCCGGTCGGAGGCGACCATCAACAGGTCGTCGTCCCACGCGTAGATCTCGCGGACCTTGCCGGAGGACAGCAGCTTGAGATCAGTGACGGCAGTCATGGAGCCGATGCTAACCATCGCGCCCGCCGGACCACGCCGACGCCGATTCGTGTCATTCTCAACATATGGCGCTGCCGCCGGAACCGAGCTGGTCGCCGCTGTCCCAGACGCTGCGCTGGAGCTTCCGCCCGCTGGCCTTCATGCGCGAGTGCGCGCGCCGTTACGGCGACTCCTTCAGCGTCACCTTCCTCGGCTTCGAGCGGCCGCTGGTGCTGATCTCCGACCCGGCCGCGATCCGCGCCCTCTACGCCGAGCCGGCCAACGGCCTGCCGCCGGGGCGCAAGTTCACGCTCGAGCCGATCCTCGGCGCCCGCTCGGTGCTGCTGCTCGAAGGCTCCGAGCACCTGGCCCGCCGCCGGCTGATGCTGCCGCCCTTCCACGGCGAGCGGATGCGCGCCTACGAGGAGACGGTGTGCGAGGCGGTCGGCCGCGAGATCGACTCCTGGCCGCTCGGCGAGCGGTTCCCGATCCACGCCCGCATGCAGGCGATCACCCTGGAGGTGATCCTGCGCGCGGTCTTCGGCGTCCACGAGGGGCCGCGGCTCGACCGCCTGCGCGGGATGCTCGCCAACGTCCTGCAGGAAACCGCCTCGCCGCGGGCGCAGCTGGTCGGGCTGGCGACGCGGCGCTTCAGCGAGCGCGGGCCGTGGCGGCGCTTCGAGAGCCAGCTGCGCGCGGTCGACGAGCTGATGTTCGCCGAGATCGCCGAGCACCGCTCGCACGACGACCTCGCCGAGCGCGACGACATCCTGGCGATGCTGATGACCGCCGAGTTCGAGGACGGGAGCTCGATGGACGACCAGGAGCTGCGCGACCAGCTGATGACGCTGCTCCTGGCCGGGCACGAGACGACCGCCACCGCGCTCGCCTGGACCTTCGACCTGCTGCTGCGCCATCCCGACGTGCTCGGGAGGCTGCGCGACTCGCTCGACGCCGGCGAGGAGGACTACCTGCGGGCGACGATCTCCGAGAGCCTGCGGCTGCGCCCGGTGGTGCCGATCGCCGGCCGCCGCCTCGCCGCGCCGCTTCTCGCCGGCGACCTCGAGCTGCCGGCCGGGACCGACGTCAGCGCCGCGATCTGGCTCGCCCACACCCGCGAGGACGTCTACCCGGACCCGTTCGCCTTCCGCCCCGAGCGCTTCCTCGAGGGCAAGCCCGACTCCTACGCCTGGATCCCCTTCGGCGGCGGCGTCCGCCGCTGCCTCGGCGCCACCTTCGCCGAGTTCGAGATGCGGATCGTGCTGCGCGAGGTGCTCGGCCGGACCTCGCTGCGCAAGGCGAGCGCGGCGCCGGAGCAGGTCGGCCGCCGCAACATCACCTTCTCGCCGAAGGACGGCACCCCGGTGGTGCTCGAGTCGCGGGCCCCGGCGCCCGAGCCGGAGCTCGCCGCGGTCTGATGTCGCTGATGGCGCGCGCCGCGCGCCGCAAGCTGCGCCGGGCCGCGCGCCGGGCCAAGGGCGAGCCGCTGGCGCCGGAGGACTGGGCGGTCTTCATCGAGCTCGCCTCCGGGCCCTCGGCGCAGCGCTGGAGCCGGGTTCTGCGGGCGCTGCCGGCGAGCCCCCGCTGCGGCATCTGCGGCGCGCCATTCGCCGGCATCGGCGCCAGGCTGGTGCGGCCGCTCGGCTACCGCCAGTCGCGCAAGAGCCCGAGCCTCTGCGCCACCTGCGTCGAGGCCTCGCCGCCGGGCGGGATGACGATGGAGACCGGCGTCCTGTTCGCCGACATCCGCGGCTTCACCAGCCTCTCCGAGCGCACCGACCCGGCCGCGCTCAGCACGATGCTGCGCCGCTTCTACGCCGCCGCCGAGGACACCCTCTTCCCCGAGGCGGTGATCGACAAGCTGATCGGCGACGAGGTGATGGCGCTCTACCTGCCGATGTACGGGCGCTTCGAGGAGGCCGCGCCGGTGATGCTCGACAGCGCCCGTGAGCTGCTGCGCCGGATCGGCTACGGCAGCGTCGAGGGCCCCTTCGCCGAGGTCGGGATCGGCCTCGACTATGGCGAGGCTTTCGTCGGCAAGGTTGGCAGGCGCTTGCTCAACGACTTCACCGCGATCGGCGACGTCGTCAACGTCGCCGCGCGGCTGCAAGGAGAGGCGGCCGGCGGCGAGATCATCCTCTCTGGCCGCCTTGCCGAACGCCTGGCCGACCCTCCCGGCGAACGCCTAGAGCTGGCCCTGAAGGGCAAGGCAGAGCCCGTTGTCGCCTACCGCAGCGGGGCCGACCCGCGAGGGTAAAACGGTAGCTCAGGCC
>DASXOF010000022.1:0-6492 GCA_036494495.1 Solirubrobacterales bacterium
AGACGAGGCCACCGTGGACGTGGACGAGGTTTTCGAGACGGACGTCGAGTACGTCTGCGACTTCGAGGAGGGGGACAAGGTCGTCTACCCCCACCACGGTGCTGGATTGGTTATGACGAAAGAAACCCGTGAGCTGATGGGGGCCGAGCGTGAGTACCTCACGATCAAGATCCTCCACAACGAACTGACGGTGATGGTCCCGACCGAAAACGCCGGCAAGGCGGGTCTGCGCCGGGTCATCGACGAGGAAGAAATCAAGAAGGTCACAGACGTCCTCACCGACGACGTCTCGGAGATGCCGAAAAACTGGAACCGGCGCTTCAAGTACAACCGCGAGAAGATCAAGACCGGTGACGTCTTCGAGCTCGCCGAGGTGGTCCGCAACCTCGCGATCCGCGAGATGGAAAAGGGCCTCTCGACCGGCGAGAAGCAGATGTACACGCGGGCGAAGAAGATCCTCGCCTCCGAGTTCATGTACGCGCTCGACAAGGACGAGGAGGGTGCGGAGGAATACCTCGACGGCCTCCTGGAGGAGCGCTTCGCCACCACCGCGTAGCAGTCCCATCGCAGTAACCGCCGTGATCGCGGCCGCCGGCTCGGGGGAGCGCCTCGGGGCCGGCGGTCCGAAGGCGTTCGTGCCCGTTGCGGGCAGGCCGATGATCGATTGGTCGCTTGAGGCGTTCCGCGGCTGCGACTCCGTCCAGGCGGTCGTGGTCGCGGCGCCGCCCGGGCACGCGTGCGAGCTCGGCGCGGACGTGGACGTCGTCGCCGGCGGCGCCACCCGGGCCGAGTCGGTGGCGAACGCGCTGGCCGCGGTCGCGACCGAGGTGGTGGCGATCCACGACGCGGCGCGGCCACTGCTGACGCCGGCGCTGGTCGAGGCGCTGGTCGAGGCGCTGGCGGCGGCGCCCGAGGCGGACGCCGTGATCGCGGCGTCGCCCGTCACCGACACCGTCAAGCGGACCGCGCCGGTTGACCGGACGAAAGCTGTATCCGGGCCCGAGGGGGGGCCGGATGCAGTTCTCGTCCAGGGGACCGAGGATCGCTCGACCCTTTGGGCGGCGCAGACGCCGCAGCTCTTCCGCACCCAGGCGCTGCGCGCGGCGCTGCGGGTCGACGCGGCGATCCGCGACGCCGCCACCGACGAGGCGATGCTGATCGAGGCGGCGGGGGGGACGGTCCTGATCCATCCCACCGGCCCCGACAACCTCAAGGTCACGACCCCGCACGACCTGCGGCTCGCCGAGCTGCTGCTGGCCGCCCGCTGAGGGTGTGGCGCCGGTCAGTCGCGGAGCAGGACCCAGACCAGGGTGGCGGCGAAGGTGAGCTGGCCGATGCCGATCGCGGTGCCGAGGTTTTTCGCTCCGAGCAGCAGCGCGAGGACGGTGCCGGCGAGGAATCCGAGCGCGAGGATTGCCAGCTGACGGCCCATGGCCGCGGAAGTCTAGGCTGAGGCCATGCTCACCGACTACCACCTCCACCTGCGCCCGGACGAGGACGGCACCACATTCGAGCGCTACTTCACCGCCGAGAACGTCGAGCGCTACATCGCCGCCGCCCGCGAGCGCGGGATCGAGGAGCTCGGCGTCTCCGAGCACGTCTATCGCTTCACCGCCGCGCTCGACCTCTGGCGCCACCCGCTCTGGGTCGAGAACGCGGTCGACGACATCGACGAGTACTGCGAGTTCGTCTGCGGCACGCCGCTGCGGCTGGGGATCGAGTGCGACTTCATCCCCGGGGCCGAGGAGCGCACCGAGGCGCTGCTCGCCGCCCGTGACTTCGACTACGTCGTCGGTTCGGTCCACTTCGTCGGCGAGGGCGACGCCGCCGTCGACCATGACGGCTTCGACGTCTGGGAGGGCGGGGCCGACCCCGACGAGGTCTGGCGCCGCTACTTCGACGCCTTCGGCGACTGCGCCCGCTCCGGCCTCTTCGACATCCTCGCCCACCCGGACCTGGTCAAGGTCTGGGGGCGGGCGCGGCCGCTGCCGGCGACCGAGCTGCGAGCCTTCTACGAGCCCGCGGTGGAAGCGATCCTCGAGGGCGGGGCCGCGGTCGAGCTCTCCACCGCCGGCCTGCGCAAGCCGGTCGGCGAGCTCTACCCGGCGCCGGAGCTCGCCCGGCTCTGCGCCGAGGCGGGCGTCCCCTTCGCTCTCTCCTCCGACGCCCACCTGCCGGAGCAGGTCGGGTTCGGCTACGACCGGGCGCTGGAGCTTCTGGAGCAGCTCGGGGTGGGCGAGATCTGCGTCTTCGAGGGCCGGGAGCGGCGGCTGGTGCCGCTCGGCGCCGCCTCGGCGGCGTCGCGGAGCTGAGCCGGTGATCGGCGTCGGCTACGACTCTCACCGGTTTGAGGAGGGTCGGCCTCTGATCCTCGGCGGGGTCGAGATCCCGCACGAGCGCGGCCTCGCCGGCCACTCCGACGCCGACGTCCTCACCCACGCGGTGATCGACGCCCTGCTCGGCGCCGCCGGCAGCGGCGGCGACATCGGCACGATGTTCCCCGACGACGACCCGCGCTGGGCGGGGGCCGACTCGATCGACATGCTGCGGACCGTGGTCGGCACCGTCGCCGGCCCGATCGCCAACATCGATGCCACCGTGATCTGCGAGCAGCCGCGGCTCGGCCCCTACAAGGCGGAGATGGAGCGGCTGCTCGGCGAGGCCACCTCGGCCCGGGTCAGCGTCAAGGCGACGAGCAATGAGGGGATGGGCTGGATCGGCCGCGGCGAGGGGATCGCCTGCATCGCCGTGGCGCAGGTCGAAGTCCAATAGTCTGCACGGATCGATGGCGAATACGGGCGCCAATCTCGAGGCTGTGAGGGGATCGATCTCGGACGCGCTGTTCGAGCTGAAAGTGCTGCACGGAGCGGGCGTGGTGGCGCCGATGCGCCCCGACAAGCTGGTCCGGGCCGGCTCCACCTTCGTCCGCTGGGGGGCCTCGCCGGCGACCGGCGTGACGATCGCCTCGATCGAGCACCCGCACGAGATCGCGATCATCGACGAACGCGGCGCGCTCAGCTGGGAGCGCCTGCACCGCCGCTCCAACGCCCTCGCCGACGGCTTCAGGCGGCTCGGGATCGGCTCCGGCGACGGGATCGGGATCATGTGCCGCAACCACCGCGGCTTCATCGAGGCGACCCTGGCGGCGGCCAAGCTCGGCGCCAGCGCCCTCTACCTGAACACGATGTTCGCCGGTCCGCAGCTGGCCGAGGTGACGGTCCGCGAGGGGCCGAAGGTGCTGGTCTACGACCAGGAGTTCGAGGGGCTGCTGAGCGGGGTCCCCGGTGACGTCACCCGGGTCGTCGGCTGGGTCGACGACGAGGCCGGCGCCGAGCTCACGATCGACGCGCTGATCGCCGCCGGCAGCGAGGCCGACCACAGCCCGCCGCCCGACAAAGCCCGCTTCGTGATCCTCACCTCGGGCACCACCGGCACCCCGAAGGGCGCCCAGCGCTCTAGCCCCGACGGCCTCTTCGTGCTCGCCTCGATCTTCGACAAGATCCCCTACCGGCGCGGAATGACGACGATGATCGCGGCGCCGCTCTTCCACTCCTGGGGGTTCTTCCACTTCGTCGTCAGCCTGCCGACCACGGGGACGATGGTGCTGCGGCGGCGCTTCGACCCGGAGGAGACGCTGCGGGCGATCGAGCGCAGTCGCGCCGACGTCGTCGCCCTGGTGCCGGTGATGGCGCAGCGGATCCTCGCCCTGCCGGAGGAGACGCTGGGGCGCTACTCGCTGCCGACCCTGCGGGTCGCCTCGATCTCCGGCTCGGCGCTGCCGGGCGACCTGGCGCTGGCCTGGATGGACCGCTTCGGCGACACCGTCTACAACCTCTACGGCTCGACCGAGGTCTCGGTTGCGACGATCGCCACCCCGGAGGACCTGCGCGCCGCTCCCGGCACCGCCGGCAAGCCGCCGCGGGGGACCTCGTTGCGGCTCTTCGACGAGGAGGGGCGCGAGGTGGCGCCGGGTGAGGTCGGGCGGATCTTCGTCGGCAGCGAACTGGCCTTCGAGGGCTACACCGGCGGCGACAGCAAACAGGCGATCGAAGGGCTGCTGTCCTCCGGCGACGTCGGCCACTTCGACGAGGGCGGGCGGCTGTTCATCGACGGCCGCGACGACGAGATGATCGTCTCCGGCGGCGAGAACGTCTTCCCGCGCGAGGTCGAGGACCTGCTCGCCGACTTCGCCGGGGTGGCCGAGGTGGCGGTGATCGGGGTCGAGGACCCCGAGTTCGGGCAGCGGCTGAAGGCCTTCGTGGTGCTCGAGCCGGGGGCCGAGCTGGGCGAGGCCGAGCTGGTCCGCCACGTCAAATCCAACCTCGCCGCTTTCAAGGCGCCGCGCGAGGTCGAGTTCCTCGACGAGCTGCCGCGCAACGCGACCGGAAAGGTCCTAAAGCGCGTGCTCAGCGATGGCGCGCCCGCCGCCGGGGGCAGTAGTGTGCCCGAGGATGAGTGAGCCGGCCCGGACTCCCAGAGATCCCGTCGCCCAGCTGAAGGCGGTCGGCGGGGCCCGCGAGGAGATCCAGGGGGTTGCGCGGCAGGCCCTGGAGTGGGTCAAGGTCTCCGAGCGCCGGGTGGCCGCGGCCGAGGCGCGTGCCGAGCAGGTCAGCGATGAGCTGAAGCAGCGGGCGCTGGGGACGATGCGGAAGTTCTCGGCCGAGGCGAAGGCCAAGGTCGAGGAGGAGCGCGGGGCGCGGCAGGCCGCCGAGGCCAAGCTGAAGGGCGTCGAGGCGAAGGTCGCCGCCGCCGAGGCCGCCCGCGACCGCGCCGAGAAGAGCTTCGAAGAGCAGCAGCGGAGCGCCGAAGCAGAGCGCGAGAGGCTGGTCGCGCAGGCGAGCGAGGCGCGCGGCGAGGCCGAGGGGGCGCAGACCGCCGCCAAGGCCGAGGTCGAGCGCGAGATCGCCGCGGCGCGGCTGGGGATCAAGGCCGAGGTCGAGGCGCAGGTGCGCCAGGCCAGCGAGCGGATCCAGGCCGAGGCCGATCGCAAGGTCGCCTCCGCCGAGCAGCGCGCGGCCGACGCCGAGCGCGCCGCCGAGGAGTCGCACGAGACCGCGGTGCGGATCGAGACCGAGATCGAGCGCCGGGTGATGGAAGGGACCGAGGAGGTCCGTCGCGAAGCCGAGGAGAGCGTGCGGCGGCTGGTCGCCCGGGTCGAAGGCCAGGCCGAGGAGACCGCCCGCGCCCGCGCCGAAGAGCAGGTCCGGGCCGAGACCGACCGCCTGCGGGTGCAGAACGAGCGCCGGGCCGAGCGGGTCCGGGCGGCGACCGAGGACGAGGTCAAGGCGAGCGTCAGCCGCGCCCGCCGCGAGGCCCAGGCGGCGGCCGAGGATCTGACCCCGGACTGGCTGCGGCGCGAAGAGAGTGCGCCGACGGCGGGCTACCGGACCTTCTAGCCGCTCCCCCGGGGCGCCACGCGCCGCCTCACTCAACGCGATTCATCTAACCTCGCCGCGATGCGCGAGGTGAGAATCAGGGACACGCTCAGCGGCGAGCAGCGGCCGATCGAAGCCGACGCGGACGGGGTCGTCGGCATCTACGCTTGCGGCCCCACGGTCTACAGCCGCATCCACATCGGCAACGCGCGCCCGTTCGTCGTCTTCTCGCTGCTGGCGCGGTTCCTCGAAGCGGAGGGCTACGCGGCGCGGCTGGTGGTCAACGTCACCGACGTCAACGACAAGATCTACGCGGCGGCGAAGGAGGCGGGGGTGCCCTCGGCCGAGTGGGCGCGGCAGATGACCCAGGCCTACTTCGCGGACACCGACCGGCTCGGGCTGGGGCGGCCGGACGCGGAGCCGCTGGCGACGGAGACGGTCGCCGGCATCGTCGCCCTGATCTACGAGCTGGTCGAGGGAGGGCACGCCTACGAGTCCGGCGGCGACGTCTACTTCCGGGTCCGCAGCTTCGACGGCTACGGCAAGCTCTCCAACCGCCGCACCGAGGACATGGACCAGGGCGAGGAGGCGGGCTCGGCCTCGCTCAAGGAGGACCCGCTCGACTTCGCCCTCTGGAAAGCCAACAAGGAGGGCGAGGACACGAGCTGGGACTCGCCCTGGGGCCCCGGGCGGCCGGCCTGGCACATCGAGTGCTCGGTGATGGCCGAGCAGGAGCTGGGGGAGAGCTTCGCGGTGCACGGCGGCGGCTCGGACCTGGTGTTCCCGCACCACGAGAACGAGGTGGCGCAGTCGGAGGCGGCGGGGCGGCCGTTCGCGCGCCTCTGGATGCACAACGGGATGGTCGAGACCGAGGCCGAGAAGATGTCGAAATCGGAGGGCAATATCTTTCAGCTCTCGGAGGCGCTTGACCGTTACGGGAGGGAGGCGGTGGTGCTCTTTCTCATCTCCGGCCACTACCGCCAGCCTCTTGCCTTCGGACCCGAGGAAATCGAGCAGGCCGTGGCTCAGGTCGAGCGGCTGAGGAACTTCTTTCGGACTCATCCCGTCGGGGCGCCGGGGTCGGACTCGCCGGGGGCACCAGCAAGTAGCCCCGGCG
>DASXOF010000023.1:0-10325 GCA_036494495.1 Solirubrobacterales bacterium
CGGGCGACGCGGGAGCCGGGGCGCAGGCCGCTGAGGTCGCCGTCGTCGCGGATCCCGGCCGCGATCTCGGCCATCGCCTCGATCGTCGCCCAGGCGAGCGAGCCGCCGAGGCTGATCCGCTGTCCGCCGGCGGCGCCGATCTCCTCGACGCTTAGGCTCGGGAGAGCGAGCACGTTGAGCGGGCGCTCGGTCGCCGCGGCGACCGCCCGGATGTCGTCGAGCTCGCGCAGCCCAGGGGCGTAGACGACGTCGGCGCCGGCCGCTTCGTAGACCTGCAGGCGGGCGATCGTGTCGTCGAGGTCGGGGTTGCCCCGCAGGTGGTTCTCGGCCCGGGCGGTGAGCATGAAGCGGAACGGCAGCCGCGCCGCCGCCTCGGCCGCGGCGGCGATCCGCTCGGCCGCCTCGGCGGTCTCATACAGCCGTTCGGCGTCAGGGTCGTAGTCCTCGATCGAGCCGCCGACGGCACCGACAGCGGCCACCGCTTCGATCGCCAGCGCCGCCCGCTCGGGCGCCGCCCCGTAGCCGTGCTCGAGGTCGACCGAGACCGGCACCCCGGTCGCCGCGGCCAGGCGCTCGACGTGCTGGACCACCTCGTTCAGCTCGGCGGCGCCGTCGGCCCGTCCGAGGCTGAAGGCGAAGGCGCTGCTGCTGGTCGCCAGCGCCTCGAAGCCGAGCGCCTCGAGCACCCGGCCGGTCCCGGCGTCCCACGGGTTGGGGATCACGAACGGCGCGCCGTCGTGGAGCTCCTTGAAGCGCTTGCCCAACTCCGCCTGGTCCATCTCTTCCAATCTAGCCACTCGGCGCCACTAGGCTGCCGGCGTGCGCTCGCAGCCGCTGTCCCGGCGCCTCGGCCGAATCGCCCTCTGGATCGGCGGCGTCGTGCTGGCGATCTTCGTCCTCGACCTGCTCGGCATCCCGGTCGAGGACTGGATCGAAGAACTCTTCGACAAGCTCGGCGAGATCCCGGCCTGGGCGATCGTCGCCGGGGTCCTCCTGCAGAGCACCCAGACGGCGCTGGCGGCGCTCGCCTGGTTCGGGATCCTGCGGGCGGCTCCGATCGGGCCCGGGGTCCGGTACCGGATCGTGCTCGCCTCCTACGCGACGGCGGTGGCGCTGAACAGCTTCCTGCCGGCGAACATCGGCACCTGGGTGATGCTGCTGATGTTCACCACCCTGTTCGCGGGCGCGACCTTCACGATGATGCTCTCCGGGATCGTCGTCCAGAAGATCCCGTTCACGGCCTTCAACCTCGCGCTCTACCTCTACCTCTTCCTCACCGTCGCCGGCTCCTTCTCGGTCAAGCTCGGCTTCCTCAGCGACCACACCGGGCTGGTGGTCGGGATCCTGATCGGCGGCGTCGTCCTCCTCGTCCTCCTCGGCCGAGCCTTCCGCCAGCGCCTCGAGGCGCTCTGGTCGCAGGTGGTGAAAGGCGGCGCCGTGCTGAAGACGCCGCGGCGCTTTTTGCTCGACGTCGTCGCCCCGTCGCTCGGCAGCTACCTGGCGCGGCTCGCGATCGTCGCCGTCTTCCTCGGCGCCTACTCGATCCCGGTCACCTTCCACAACGTCGCCACCGTCACCGCCTCGAACTCGATCTCCAACTCGGTCTCGGCCACGCCGGGCGGCGTCGGCGTCACCCAGGCGATGAACTCGGTCGCGCTCGCCGGCTCGACCAACGCCGCGACCGCCACCGCTTACTCGATCAGCCAGCAGATCGTCACCTCGGCCTGGAACGTCGTCTTCGCCGTCGTCCTCGTCTCCTGGGTGTTCGGCTGGAGCGGCGGCAAAGCCCTGGTCGAGTCCTCCTATGCGGACGCCAAAGTGAAGAGCCGCGAAATGCGCGACCGGCGCAAGCGCGAGCGAAAACCGGAAACCGGGTAAGAGGCGGACAGATGTCCGCGCCCGCACGACCCGAGCTTCTGGCGATCTTCCTAAACGACCACCTCGCCGGGGCCACCGGCGGGGTCGAGATCGCCAAGCGCGCCGAGCGCTCCAACGCCGGTGGCGAGTTCTCGGGCCCGCTCACCGAGCTGCGGGCCGAGATCGAAGCCGACCGCACCACCCTGCTGTCCCTGATGCACGAGCTGGGGGTGGCGCGCTCCCGGCTGAAGCCGCCGCTCGCAGCGCTGGGCGAGCGCCTTGCGCGACTGAAGCCGAACGGGCAGCTTCGGGGCTACTCCCCCCTCAGCCGCGTGATCGAGTTGGAATCCCTGGTCGTCGGGATCACCGGCAAGCTGCGCCTCTGGATCCTCTGCCGCGAGCTGGTCGGCGAGCGCAGCGACCTCGACTTCGATGCGCTGGCCGCCCGCGCCGAACGCCAGCGCGAGCGGGCCGAGCGGCTGCAGCTGCGCGCAGGGGCGCTGCTCTAGGAGGGTGCCCGGCGGCGCGCAGCGCGCACCGCCGGGCGTACCGTCATCGGCTCTGCGGGTCGTACTGCGGGGAGTAGTGCGGGCCATGACCCCAGCCGGGGTGACCGTGCCCGCCGTGTCCGGGGCCGCCGTTGCGGGGGTTCCAAGGCAGCAGGTAGGCCCGGTAGGTGTTGACGCCGTCGGGGAAGCGGGCGTTGTAGAGCAGGTCGCCGTAGGAGTCGAACTCCGAGAAGTACGGCAGCGAGCCCCAGCCGACCACGGTGTTGCCGTCGCCGGTCAGCTGCGAGTTGCCCTGGGACGGCGCGGCCAGATGCTCAGGCTGGTCGAACGACTTGATCAGCGTCGCCGTGTGGCTGCGCGGGTCGACCTTCACCGTCACCGCGCGGGGATAGTCGAACTCGGCGGTCGCGTCGACGCCGGTGTTGGCTACCCCCGCCGACTCGTTGTCGAAGAAGGTGTAGATGCCGTTGCCCTGGGCCTCGAAGTCGTGCTGCCAGGCCGTGATCTCGCCCGCCCTGTTGAGGCTCTCGCCCGGCGCCGCCTGCAGTTTGAAGCTGCTGGCCTTGCCGCCGAGCTGCCAGATGACCTGGCCGTTCTGACGGTTGACCTTGTAGGCCGTCCAGGTGTTGCGGGCGTCGATCAGCAGGTTGCCGTCGGTGTCGAGCTTGACGGCGTTGACGTGGAACCAGTCCCACGGCTGCGAGGGCGAGGCCGGCAACGGCTGCTCGCTCTGGCTGTAGGGAACGTGGTCGGCGCTGTTCCACTGGAACAGCACTTTGCCCGTCTTGATGTCGATCTCCTGGACGACGCCGTCGATCACGGTCTGGTTGGGCGGACCGCCGATCGAGGTCAGGTCGGCGGTGGCCGTGGTGTACGCCAGGACCAGGGCGGTGCCCTGTGGCGTGATCAGGAACTCATGGCCGTCCGCGCTGAGCCCGTTGCCGGCGTTGACGGCGGCGACCTGCTGGTACTGGTCGTCGTAGATGTAGTCGGTGCCTTGGGCGACGCCGCCGAGGCCGGTGCCCTGCCACCAGGTCAGCACCTGCTGTCCCTTGTAGGTCTGGGTGCGGAAGTCGGCCGCCTCCTGGCCCGCCGGCACCGGGTGGAACCAGACCACGTTGCCGTCCTGGTCGAGGATCTCGGGGCCGTTGGCGTACTTGTCGGTGCCGCCGAACGGCGAGACGAAGAAGTCGCCGTGGCCGACGTTGCCGTGGGTGAGAACCGTGACCGGCGGCGGCGAGGTCGGGGTGTCGGCGCTGGCCGCCGGCGCTCCGGCGCCAAACGCTGCGACGCCGAGCGCCGCGAGCGCCAAAGCGGCCCGCCGCAGGCGGCGCGCCACCCTCCCGCGGGAGGTCCTGGGTGATTTCGCGAGCATTTCTGGGTCCTTTCTGGATGAGCACTCTGCGCGGACGAGAGGGCCGACCTGGCGGCCGGCGGCGCGGAAGCTACTCCGAACCCGAGAATTTTGATCAGATTTGTCAAGATTTACCCGAACGGGGTCCACTGAGGTTGCTGAGCCGGAATCGAAGCGGCTCGCCGCTCAGCCCAGGGCTGCTTCGAACGCCCCTTCGAACGCCAGCGGTTCGGTCAACGTGAAGTGCAGCAGCCGTTCGAGCTTTCCCCCGGTAGGCCCGATCAGGAACGCAGGCGTGTAGATGACGTGCCGCTCCCTGGCGCTCCTGAGGTCAGCCGCGACGCCGCCGGCGAGACCTTGGCCTTCGCGATCGGCTGCCCAGCGCCGAAGATCGAGGCCCGAGACTTCTTTCGCGATCGAGCGCAGGAACCAATCGTCCGCGTAGCGCGTGAACTCCGGTCCTTGGTAGTGGTAGAAGAACTCGAGGTACTGCCACAGCTTTCCCTGCTCTCCAGCCGCCAGCACCGCCAGCTGCTGGCGGCGGAAGACGTCGGGCCAGATCGTCTCGGCGCGCTCGCCCCGGTATTCGATCCGCAATCTCCCGTCCCGAACCCAGCGTTGCACCAGGACGGGCAGCAGCTGCACTGCGAACTGGCGGGCCTCGGGGCACTCCGGGTCAGCGAAGAACTGAAGCGTCACCGGTGCTCTCGCTCTCCCCAGGGTCGACCCCCGCTGGGGAATGCCGGAGAAGGTGCGCTCGACCACTTGCTGCACATGGGGCTGCGCAAGCGGCGGACGCACCCGGTGTGAATGAACCCTGAAGGCAGAGACCGTGGTCTCGTAGCTTCCTCGAGGCGATTCTCGCTGGATTACCACCACGGCCACTGCCATCAGCACCGCCAGCAGGCCCAGGTGGAAGAGGAGACGCAGAGCTCTTCCCCTGATTGGTTGCATTTCGCTGAGGATAGGCGCATACTGCGCCAATGGTCAAGGATCCCTACCCTTTCAACACAGGTTGATCCATGGTCTCCCCGGCCCGCGCATTCGCCAAGCGAGCGCTGCGGGCCATCAGCGCTCTCGCCATCCCCCTCTTTGTCCTCCTTGCCCTCAGCGCGGTGGCCCTCGCCTGCGTGCCCGCAGCCGAACCGACGACGCTTAGTACCTCGCTCTCGGGCGAAAGCAAATCGGGCGCCTCGATCACCGTGCTCGAAGGCACCAAAGTCAAAGACCAGGGGACGCTCGAAGGCAAAAACGCCGCCAAAGCCACCGGCAAAATCAGCTACGCCGTCTACAAAGACAGCCTCTGCAAAGAACTCGTCACCAAAGCCGGCGAATCGGAATTCAAAGAAGGCAAAGTCCCGGCCTCAGAAGAAAAGACGCTCGAAGCGGGCAAGGTCTACTACTGGCAGGCCCACTACGGCGGCGACTCGCTCGACGGCGAATCGACCTCGAGTTGCGGCTCAGAGGTGCTGAGCGTGAAGGCCGCGACCTCGATCTCGACCTCGCTCTCGGGCGAAGCCAAATCCGGCGAATCGATCACCGTCCTCGAGGGGACGAAAGTCAAGGACAAAGCGACCCTCTCGGGGACCAACTCCTCGTCCGCCACCGGCAAAATCGAATTCAAGGTCTACAAAGACTCCGAATGCAAAGAACTCGCCACCGAAGCCGGCAAACCCAGTGTCTCGGGCGGCAGTGCCGAATCGGAAGAAAAGACGCTCACCGCCGGCGCGGTCTACTACTGGCGGGCGCACTACGAAGGCGACTCGCTGCACCAGGAATCGACTTCGAGCTGCACCGAGGTTCTGACGGTGAAGGCGGCGACCTCGATCTCGACCTCGCTCTCCGGGGGAGAAAAATCCGGGGAAACGATCACCGTCCCCGCCGGCACCAAAGTCAAAGACAAAGCGACGCTCGCCGGTACCGGCATCGGCAGCGCCACCGGGACCGTCACCTACTCGGTCTACGCCGACTCCGAATGCAAAGAACTCGTCACCTCGGCGGGTGAAGTCACCGTCACCGCGGGCTCGGCTCCGAGCTCCGAAGAAAAGACGCTGGAAGCCGGCAGGACTTATTACTGGCGCGCCAGCTACGGCGGCGACTCCCTGCACCAGGCCGCGACCGGCGCCTGCGGCGCAGAGGTCGAGCACGTGAAGGCCGCGGTCAGCCTCTCCACCTCGCTCTCCGGCGAAGCCAAATCCGGCGAAACCATCACCGTGCTCGAGGGAGCCAAAGTCAAAGACCAGGCGACGCTCAGCGGCACCAACTCCGGCAAAGCCACCGGAACCGTGGAGTACTTCGTCTACGCCGACGCCGGCTGCAAAGAACCGGTGGCCGAAGCCGGCGAAGCGAGCGTCGCGGGCGGGATCGCCGGGGACTCGGAATCGCTCGAACTGGAAGGTGGCGCCACCTACCACTGGCAGGCGGTCTACTCGGGCGACGGCAACCACGAACCGGCGACCAGCCCCTGCACCGAGGTGGCGACGGTCCGGGCCGCGACCTCGCTCGCGACCCTGCTCCACGCCGAAGGGGAAGAAGGCGAAGAACTCACGATCGCCGCGGGCGCGGGCGTTCGCGACGAGGCGGTGCTCGGCGGCTCCAAGGCGGAAACCGCGACCGGGACCGTCGAATTCGCCCTCTACGAAGACAGCAGCTGCGAAGAACTGGCCGAAGGCGCCGGCGAAATCACCCTGGACGGGGAAAGCATCCCGCTCTCCGAAGAAGTGGCGCCCGCCGGCGGCGTCTACTACTGGCAGGCCGTCTACTCCGGCGACACGCTGCACCAGGCCGCGACCAGCCCCTGCGACGAGATCCTCGTCGTCGACTCCCCGACCGCGCTCGAAACCGAACTGATCGGCGAAGGGCAGGAAGGGACCGAAATCACCGTCGCCGAAGGCGCGAGCGTTCATGACACCGCCACCCTGAGTGGCGCGAAAGCGGCTGAAGCGACCGGCACCGTCCGCTACGAAGTCTTCTCCGACCCCGAATGCACCGAACTGGTCGAAGCGGCCGGCGAAGTGTCCGTCGCGGCGGGGACCGTCCCGCCGTCGAGTGAAGTGCCGCTGGAACCGGGCATCTACTTCTGGCAGGCCAGCTACTCCGGCGACGGCGTGAACCACGCCTCCGTCTCGCCCTGCGGCTCCGAGGGCGCGGTGGTGCTGCCGCAGCTGACCACCGAGCTCTCCGACGGCGAAGCCTCCGAACCGGAGATCCAGGTGGTGGAAGGCACCGGGGTCACCGACACCGCGACCCTGCACGGACCGCACGCGGCCGAAGCGACCGGGACCGTCGAATACTTCGTCTACGCCGACGAAAAATGCGAAGAACTGGTCGAAGCGGCGGGCGAAGTCACCGTCGCCGGCGCCACCGCCCCGCCCTCCGAAGAACTCCACCTCCCCGCCGGCAGCTACCTCTGGCAGGCGGAGTACTCCGGCGACGGCAAAAACCCGCCGGCGGTGAGCGAATGCGGCGACGAGGCGCTGTCGGTGCAGACCTCGACCTCGGTCACGACCACCCTCTCCGGCGGCGAAGAAGAAGGCGAAGAAATCGAAGTCGAGCAGGGCACCGCGGTGAGCGACCAGGCGTCGCTTTCCGGGGCCAACGCCGGCGGCGCCAACGGGATCGTGTCCTACTCGGTCTACGCCGATCCCGAATGCACCGAACTGGTCGCGCTCGCCGGCCAGGTCGAAGCCGAAGGCGGTGTGGTGCCGCCCTCCGAAGAACAGACGCTGCCGATCGGCACCTACTACTGGCAGGCCGAATACAACGGCGACCAAAAGAACCAGGGCGCTGAGAGCGCCTGCGGGTCGGAGGTCGAGGCCGTCTGGGGACCGATCACCTCCGAGCAGACCAGCGGCGAAGAATCGGCGGACTTCCTCGAAGTGACCGAAGGGGCAGGCGTCACCGATGCCGTCGAACTCCACGGCCCCCACGCCGCCGAAGCGACCGGCACGGTCACCTACTTCGTCTACGAAGACAGCCAGTGCGAAGACCTGATCGACGAAGCCGGCGAAGTCGCGGTGGCTGGCCCCGAAGTCGAACCGTCGGACGAAGAGGTGCTCGAAGGTGGGATCTATTTCTGGCAGGCCGAATACTCGGGCGGCGGCGGAAACCCGCCGGCGGTGAGCGAATGCGCCGAAGAGGAACTGGTCGTCGCCCCTCCGTTGAGTAAGTACGCGGCCCTGGGTGACTCCTTCTCGTCAGGTCTCGGCGCCGGGCCGGGCTCCTACTACGCGCCGACCGTGGTGCTTCCCAACGGCAACCAGTGCTACCGCTCGGGCAAAGGCTGGCCGGGGCTGACCGCCAAGGCCTTCTACGGCAAAGAAGTGCTGAAAGAAGAAGAAGTGTTCAAGCAGCAGCCGGACTCCTTCATCTTCCGCGCCTGCCAGGGGTCGACGATCGCCAACCTCTGGGCATCGGCGGTGCCGCCGAACCCGAAGAGCGGGCGGTATGACGAGGAAACGATCGAAGGCGCCAACAAGAAGGTGTTCGAAACGCCCTCCCAGGATCTCTGGCTCTCGAAGCCCGGCGGGACCCTGACCAACCCTGTCGTCCCCAACCGCGAAATCAAACTGGTGACGCTGACGATCGGCGGGAACGACGCCAAATTCGCGCAAATCGCGAGAGCGTGCGTCGAGGGTTCCCGCGCGTTCGGAAACAAGCAGACAGCCTGCTTCGACGCGATCACCAGTGAAGGGGGTCCAGGCATCGCCGCGGTCGAAGCGAAGCTCCCGGCGCTCCTCGCCCATATCCGAGCCTCGGCGCCGAACGCCGAGATCAGGATCCCCTACTACCCCCAGTTGGTCGACGCGACCAAGAACCCGATCAAAGTCGGCACCTTCTTCGGCGCCCAGCTGACGATCAGCAACGTGATCCAGGTGCCGTGGGCGATGACCCCGGCCCAGGCGCTCGAAGCCTTCGTCAAGCGCCTCAACCAGGCGATCCAGAAGAAGGTCACGGCGGCCTTCAAGGCGGGGGTTCCGGTCAAGACCGTTCCCGCCTCGGAAGGGGCGCTCAAGGGGCACCTGCTCGGCGACGCGGAAGCGGTCGGCAACGCGAGTCTCTGGGTCAACCTCTTCTACGACACGGCGCGGCTCCCGGAAAGCTTCCATCCGACCGATTGCGGGTACATCGCGATGGCAAACGCCTTCCTCAACGCCTGGGCGAAGCCGAAGGCGATGCCCCCCGCGCTCTGCTGAGCGCCGCGGCAGGCGCCAGTGGCTGGGGCCGGAATCGAACCGGCGACACCACGATTTTCAGTCGTGTGCTCTACCAACTGAGCTACCCAGCCGCGACTTCCCATCGTATCGGTGTTGCAAGGGGGTAGAGGAAGCGAAACCCAGGCAGGCGCCACGACGCAAAGGGAGTTGCGCATGAGGATTGGCGGCGGACCGAAGCTTCGCAATCGAAGGCCGAAGGGGCGGCTGTCGCTGGCCGCGGCCCTGGCCGGAGGGCTGGTGGCGCTGGCCATCGGGGTGGCGGGCGGCGGTCCGGCGGCTGCGGCGCCCGCGCCGGCGCCGCGGGCCGACCTCGGCGTCGGGATCGCCGACAACCCGGATCCGGTCGGGCTGAACGCGCCCCTGTCCTACACGGTCAGCGTCACCAACTGGGGGCCGAACCCGGCGCGGGACGTCACCGTGGTGGACAAGCTGCCGCACGGGTACCTGGCCTCGTCGGCGACGCCGTCGACCGGGAGCTGCAAGGTGGCCGGCCGCACGGTGAGCTGCAAGCTGGGGACGATCGGCGTCGGCACCGCGGCGAGCGTGCCGACCGTCGTCATCAGCGGCACCGCGACGCGGCCGGGGCGGATCACCGACACCGCCAGCGTCTCCAGCCCGACCGTCGACCCCGTACATGGCAACGACCTGGCGACCGAGTCGACCAGGGTGGTGAAGGGCCGGGCCTATGCCTGCGACGGGGTGCCGGCGACGATCGTCGGCACGCCGGGGCCGGACCGGCTGATCGGCACCCGCGGCAACGACGTCGTCGTCGCCCTGGCCGGGGACGACGTGATCCGCACCTTCAGCGGCGAAGACCTGATCTGCGCCGGCAAGGGACGGGACCGGGTCCGGGCCGGCATCTGGGCCGATCGCGTCTTCGGCGGCCCCGGCGCCGACCGCCTGCTGGGCGGCGGCGGTCGCGACCGGCTGGCCGGCAACGGCGGCGCCGACGTCCTGCTCGGCCAGGGCGGAGCCGACCTGCTGCGCGGCGGCAGCGGCTTCGACGTCTGCCGCGGCGGCCGCGGCGCCGACCGGTTCAGCGGCTGCCAGCGGCGCCGGCCCTAGGCGGGAGGGGCGAAACCCGCGTCCGCGCCCGGCGAGCGCCGGACCAAGCAGCGCGACGGGCGGCGGGCGCCGGCCGCAGTCGCGGCGGGGCCCGCGGCCGGCGGCCCACCCCGCCCCGCCCCGGCCCTCAGAGCAGCTGAGCGATCCGGGTGGCGGCGCGGGCGGCGCCGTCGGTCTCGACGTCCCGGTACTCGACCTCGCGGCCGATCTCGGCGCCGATCGCGGCCGCGATCACCTCCGGCGTCGACTCCTCGAAGTCCATGCGGCGGCCGGCGCCGTAGCGCTCGAGCCGGTGGGCGACGTGGAAGTTCTGCTCGAAGTGGT
>DASXOF010000024.1:0-35107 GCA_036494495.1 Solirubrobacterales bacterium
AACAACACCGAGACCCTCGCCAACATGCCGTTCGTGGCCGTAGCCGGTGCCGACGCCTACGCGGCGCTCAGCCCGGACACCGAGACCACCGGCTCAAAGCTCGTGTGCTTCAACGAGCGCTTCGTGCGGCCGACCGTCTACGAGGTGCCCTTCGGCATGACCGTCCGGGAGCTGTGTGAGGAGGTGGCCGGAGGGCTGCGTGACGGCCGCACGATCAAGGCGGTCCAGATCGGCGGTCCGCTGGGCGGGATCCTGCCCGCCTCGCGGCTCGAGACCCGCTTCGACTTCGACGCCCTCGCCGCCGAGGGCTGCATGGTCGGCCACGGCAGCATCCTCGCCTTCGACGAGGCGACGGACATGCGCGACGTCGCCCGCCACCTGCTCCGCTTCGGCTCCCACGAGAGCTGCGGCAAGTGCTTCCCCTGCCGGATCGGGCTGCGGCGCGCCCACGAAGAGTTCGCCGGGCCGGAGGATGTCGACCGCGAGCGCTTCGAAGCCTTGCTGGAGGCGCTCGAGCTGGGCAGCCTCTGCGCCCACGGCAGCGGCATGCCGGCGCCGCTCCGCAGCCTGCTCGCCCACTTCCCGGAGGAGCTGGGGCTGCGATGAGCGCCGGTGAGGCGATGGGCGCGGGAGACGCGATGAGCGTGACGGTCGACGGGGTCGCGGTCGAGGTGGCGCCGGGGGCGACGGTGCTCGATGCCGCCCGCGCCGCCGGCCGCTGGGTCCCGACCGTCTGCTTCGACGAGCGCCAGGCGCCGTTCGGCGCCTGCCGGGTCTGCCTGGTCGGGGTCGCGGGCGCGCCGGGGCCGGTCCCCGCCTGCACCACGCCCTGCCGCGAGGGGATGGAGATCGCGACCGAGGAGGAGACCGCGCGCCGGGTCGCCGGCGCCGTCGTCGAGCTGGTCCTCTCCGAGCTGCCCGAGGCGCCCGCGCCGGATACGGAGCTGGCCGAGGTGGCGGCGCGGCTCGGGGTGGGGGAGCCGCGCTGGGGCGGCGCCGTCCACCGGGGCGAGGACGACCTCCGCCATCCCTACCTGGCGCTGCGGCACGAGCTCTGCATCTCCTGCGGCCGCTGCGTCCGCGCCTGCGACGAGGTCCAGGGCGCGTTCGCGCTGACCGCCACCGGCCGCGGCTTCGAGGCCAACATCGCCGCCGGTCTCGACGCCGGCTTCGCCGACTCGACCTGCGTCTCCTGCGGCGCCTGCGCCGACACCTGCCCGACCGGCGCGATCACCGAGACCCGCCTGCTGCGACAATCGGGGGAGGAGGGGTGAGATGACGACCACCTGCGGTTACTGCGGTGTCGGATGCCGGCTCGAGACCCACGTCGAGGACGGCCGCATCCTCTCGATCACGCCCGCTCTCGATGGGCCGGCCAACGAGGGACACACCTGCCTCAAGGGGCGCTTCGCCCACGGCTTCACCCGCTCCCCCGACCGGCTGACGACGCCCTTGATCCGCGACGCCGAGGGCGAGCTGCAGCCGGCCAGCTGGGAGCAGGCGCTGGCGCGGATCGCCGCCGAGCTGGGGCGGATCAAGCGCGACCACGGCGCCGATGCGATCGCCGGGCTCGCCTCCTCGCGGGCGACCAACGAGGACTGCTACGCGATGCAGCGGCTGATCCGGGCCGCGGTCGGCACCAACAACATCGACAACTGCTCGCGGGTCTGCCACTCGCCGACCTCCTTCGCGCTGCGCAAATCGTTCGGCCTCTCCGGCGCGACCGGCTCCTTCACCGACCTCGACCACGCCGAGGTGGCGCTGCTGCTCGGCGTCAACCCGACCCAGGGGCACCCGGTGGTCGGCGCCCGGATCAAGCAGGCGGCGCTCCGCGGCTGCAGGCTGATCACGATCGACCCGCGCCGGATCGAGCTCGCCGACTACGGCGCGATCCACCTGGCGCCGCGGCCGGGGACCAACGCCGCGGTGGTGCTGGGGCTCTGCCACGTGGTGCGGCGCGACGGCTTCGTCGACGCGGAGTTCGTCGCCGCGCGGGCCGAAGGCTACGAGGCGGTCGAGGAGCTGCTCGAGGGCTATGACCCGGCTGCGGTCGAGGAGATCACCGGCATTCCCGCCGCCGACCTCGAAGCCGCGGCCCGGATGTACGGCGAGGCGGCGAGCGGCTCGCTGCTCTGGGGCCTCGGGGTGACCGAGCACAAGTACGGCTCCGAGGTGGTCCAGCTGCTCTGCAACCTGGCGATGATGACCGGCAAGGTGGGGAAGCCCGGCTCGGCGCTGCTGCCGCTGCGCGGCCAGAACAACGTCCAGGGATCCTCCGACATGGGCGCCCTCCCCGACACCTACACCGCCTACCGCTCGGTCGAAGACGAGGAGGTGGCGCTCTCCTTCGAAGCCGCCTGGGGCGTGCCGCTCTCGCGCCGCAAGGGGATGAAGATCCCGGAGATGTTCGACGCCGCGGTCGCCGGCGAGCTGAAGGCGATGTACATCTTCGGCGAGGACGTCGCCCAGACCGACCCGGACATCGCCCACGTCGCGGCGGCGCTGGAGGGGCTCGAGTTCCTCGTCTGCCAGGAGATCTTCCTCAACGAGACGACCAGATTCGCCGACGTCGTCCTGCCGGCCTCGGCCTTCCTCGAAAAGGAAGGGACCTTCGTCAACGCCGAGCGGCGCTTCCAGGTGGTCGAGCCGGCGATCGAGCCGCCCGGGGAAGCGCGGACCGACTTCGAGATCATCGGCGCCGTGGCGCGGGCGCTCGGCTACGAGATGGGGTGGGAGACGCCCTGGGACGCGCTCGACGAGATCGCCCGGCTGACGCCGCACTTCGCCGGGGTCAGCCGCGAGCGGCTCGGGCGCTCCGGGCTGCAGTGGCCGGTCCGCCCCGACGGCTCCGATTCGCCGACCCTCTACGACACGACCTTCGACCGCCCCGGCGGCCGCGGCCACTTCGCCGCGCTCCCCTACAAGCCGCCCGGCGACGCGGCCGACGCGGAGTTTCCGCTGGTGCTGGTCACCGGCCGGGTGCTGCAGCACTACAACGCCGGCACGATGACCAGGCGCGCCGCCAACGCCGAGCTGGTCGACCGCGACGTGCTCGAGATCCACCCCGAGGACGCGGCGCGGCTCTGGATCGGCGACGGCGACCGGGTCTCCGTCCGCAGCCGGGTCGGCCGGACCGAGATCGAGGCGCGGGTGACCGAGCGGATCGAGCCGGGACACGTCTTCACCAGCTTCCACTTCCCGGAGACCCGCACCAACCTCCTGGTCGGCCAATCGGCCGACGTCAACACCTCCTGCCCCGAGTACAAGGTGGTGGCCGTCGACGTGCGGCCGATCGGCGAGCAGGCCTCGTTCTCGCCGGCTCTCTCCTCGGTCGGCTGAGAGGACTCAGGCCAGCAGCTCGATCTCGACCGTCGCGCCGGCCTCGAGCCGGCGGGCCTCGGGCGGGACGATCGCCAGGCAGTCGGCGCCGAGCAGCGAGGTGAGGACGTGGGAGCCCTGGCGCGGGCGCGGCGTCGCGACCCAGCCGTTCGGGGCCAGCGCGAGCTCGCAGCGGACCGCCTCGGCGCGGTCGGTGGTCTTCTCGTAGGCGGTGGCGAGGGTGGCGGCGGTCCGGCGGCGGGTCGCCGAGCCGCCGGCAAGGACCGCCAGCGCCGGCGCCGCCAGCAGGGTGAAGGTGGCGAAGACCGAGACCGGATTGCCCGGCAGCCCGAAGACGAGGGTCTCGCCGCGGCGGCCGAAGAAGGTCGGGCCGCCGGGCCGCAGCCCGACCCGCCAGAAGACCCGCTCGATGCCTAGCTGCTCGAAGGCGTCCTTCACGTGGTCGTGCTCGCCGACCGAGACACCGCCGCAGACGACGAGGGCGTCGGCGGCGAGCGCCGGCTCGAGCGCGGCGACGGTGCTCCCGAGGCTGTCGCCGGCGCGGCCGAGCGAGTGCAGCTCGGCCCCGGCTGCGGCCAGCAGCGCCGCCACCATGGTCGAGTTCGAGTCGCGGATGCCGCCGGGCGGAAGCGGCTCGCCGGGCGGGACCAGCTCGTCGCCGCTCGTGACGACGGCGACGCGGGGGCGGCGGTGGCAGTCGAGGGTCTCGATCCCGAGCGCGGCGAGCAGTCCCAGCTCAGCCGGCCCGAGCGCAGCGCCGCGGCGCAGGACGGTGGCGCCGGCGGCGACGTCCTCGCCGGCGCGGCGGACGTTGGCGCCGGGGGCGGGGGAGACGAGGAACTCGACCCGACCGTCGGCCCGGCTCGTGTCCTCGACCCGCACCACTGCATCGGAACCCTCCGGCAGCATCGCCCCGGTCGAGATCGCGATCGCCTCGCCGGGCCCGACCGCGGCGCTTGCCGGCTGCCCGGCCCGCGACTCGCCCGCCAGGGCAAGGCTCACCGGCGCCGCGGGACGGGCCGCTGCGAGGTCCGCGGCCCGGACCGCGTACCCGTCCATCGCCGAGTTGTCGAACGGCTGCAGCGCCGCGTCGGCCGCCACGTCCTGCGCCAGATGCAGCCCCAGCGCCTCTCCCAGCGCCGCCTCGACCGAGCCCAGCGGGGTGGCCGCGGCCACCACGGCCGCCCGCGCGTCATCGAGCGAAATCACCCCCTCAGCCATTCCCCGATTCTCCCGCACCCCGCCACCCTGGTCGTCCCTCGTAACGGACGGCGTTACGAAGGACAACCACGCGCCGCGCCGGCAACCGCCCCGGCCGGCGTGGTTGTCTTTCGTAACGGATGCCGTTACAAAGGACAACCACGCTCGGGGCGGTGCTGGCGGGCGGGGCGGGGTCGCGGCTCGGCGGCGGCAAGGCGACGGCCGGCCTGGCGGGACGGGCGCTGATCGAGTACCCACTGTCGGCT
Source organism: Solirubrobacterales bacterium (assembly GCA_036494495.1). Taxonomy (GTDB): domain Bacteria; phylum Actinomycetota; class Thermoleophilia; order Solirubrobacterales; family 70-9; genus VAYN01. Next base: position 4,806 of record DASXOF010000024.1, read on the forward strand.
CTCGCCGCGGCCGGGATCGAGGCGGTGGTGGTGGCGAAGGCGGATACCGAGTTGCCGGCGCTCGCCGTGCCGGTGGTGACGGAGCCGCAGGAGCCGCGCCATCCGCTGGCGGGGATCGTCACGGCGCTGCGACACTCCCGCGGCCGGCCGGTGCTCGTCGTCGCCTGCGACCTGCCGCTGCTGACACCGGCACTGCTCGAAGCGCTTGCCGCCGCGCCAGGGCCCGCGCCCGAGCCGCTCGTCCTCGCCGGCCCCGGCGGCGAGCCGCAGCCGCTGCTCGGCCGCTACGCGCCGCAGATCCTCCCCGAGCTCGAAGCCGCGCTCGCCCGCGAGGAGCCGCTGCGCCGGACCGTCGCCTCGCTCTCGCCCCGCCTCCTCGGCGACGCCGAGCTCTCGCAGTTCGGCGACCCCGCCGAGCTGCTGCTGAACGTCAACGATCGCTCGGATTTGGCCCGTGCCGGCGATATCCTCGCTGCACGATGAACGGCGGGTTCGTCTCGCGCGGGTTCGGGGGTCGGCGACGCACGCCGGACGACCTCCGCCGGCGCCTGCCGCCCGGCCAGTACCTCGAACCGGGCTTCCCGGTCCTCACCGCCGGCCCGACCCCGCAGGTCGAGAGCGCCGAGTGGAGCTTCCGGATCGACGGCATGGTCGCCAGCCCGACCGAGTGGAGCTGGGCCGAGTTCGCCGCCCTGCCGGCCGAAGAGATCCCCTGCGACATCCACTGCGTGACCAAGTGGTCGAAACTCGACACCAGCTTCCGCGGCGTCTCCCTCGACACCCTGCTGGAGGCGGTCGAGCCGCTCGACGCCTACGCGATGGCCTACTCCTACGGCGGCTACACGACCAACCACTCGCTCGAGGACCTCAGCGACGGCAAGGCCTGGGTCGTCACCGAGCACGAGGGCGAGGCGCTGCCGCGCGAGCACGGCGGCCCGGCGCGGCTGCTGGTCCCGCACCTCTACTTCTGGAAGAGCGCCAAGTGGATCGCCGGCCTGCGCGTCACCGACCACGACGAGCCGGGCTTCTGGGAGGCCAACGGCTACCACAACCACGGCGACCCCTGGAAGGAGCAGCGGTATTGGACGGATTAGGGATCTCCGGCCCCTCCGCGGCCGTCGAGCAGCGGGCGCCGGGGCGCTGGCAGATCGCCACCGTCGAGCAGATCCGGGGCGAGACGCCGCGGGTGAAGACGTTCCGCCTGCGGCTGCCGATGTGGATGCCGCACCTGCCCGGGCAGCACTACGACGTCCGCCTCACCGCACCCGACGGCTATGCCGCCCAGCGCTCCTACTCGATCGCCTCCTCGCCGCTGGACGAGGGCGTGGTCGAGCTGACGGTCGACCGCCTCGACGACGGTGAGGTCTCGACCTACTTCCACGACGTCCTCGTCGAGGGCGACCAGGTCGAGGTCCGCGGCCCCTTCGCCTCCTACTTCGTCTGGCGCGGCGAGCACCCGGCCCTGCTCGTCGGCGGCGGCTCCGGCGTGGTGCCGCTGATGGCGATGCTCCGCCACCGCCGCCGCACCGACCCGGCCCTGCCGATGCGGCTCCTCTACTCGGCGAGATCCGCCGAGGAAGTGATCTACGCCGAGGAGCTGGGCGAGGAGGCGACCGTCACCTTGACCCGCTCGACCCCGCCGGGCTGGACCGGCGCCAGCGGCCGGATCGACGCCGACCTCGTCGCCGCGGTCGCCTTCGACTCCGGCCCCGCCTTCGTCTGCGGCTCGAACGCCTTCGTCGAGGCGGCGACCACGCTCCTGCTCGGCGCCGGCTACGCGGCAGACCGGGTGCGGACCGAGCGCTTCGGCCCGACCAGCTGAGCCTCCGGCACCGCGCGGCGGGCCCCCGTGCCGCCGATCCTCTACACAAGGGGGATGGCGACTTCACCTCCGGAGACCGCGGCTCAGGAGACCGCGCCCGAGCACGGGGCAGCGGCGTACCGGCGCGTGCTGCACGCCCCGGGCGTCGTGCCGCTGGCCGCCGCCGCGGTGCTGGCGCGGCTGCCGATCGGGATGGGGGCGATCGCGCTGGTCCTCTACCTGCAGCACGAGACCGGCTCCTTCGCCGCCGCCGGCGCCGCGGCGGCAGCCTTCGCGGTCGGGCTCGGCCTCACCGCGCCGGTGCTCGGACGCCTGGTCGACCATCGCGGCCGCGGGCTGATCTTCCCCGCCGCGTTGGTCTCCTCGCTGGCCCTGGCCGGGGTGGTGGCGCTCGGCTCGGCCGGCGCCGCGACCTGGCTCCTGGTCGCCTCCGCCGGGCTTGCCGGCGCCGCCGAGCCGCCGCTCGGCGGCGTCTTTCGCCACCGCCTGCCGGACCTGGTCGCGCCGGCCGACGTCCCGACCGCCTATGCCGTCGACTCGATCCTGATCGAGATCTTCTTCATCGCCGGGCCGCTCCTCGCCGGCGGCCTGGCGGCGACCGCGGGACCGGCCGAGGCGCTGCTGGCGGCGGCGCTGCTCGGGCTCGCCGGCAGCGCCTGGTTCGCGGCGCTGATGCCGCCGCATCGCCCCGACCCGGACGTCCTGGCGTCCCGCCCCCGCGGCGGCGCCCTTTCCTCGCCGGCGATCCGCATCCTCGTCCTCGGCGGCATCCCGGTCGGCGCCAGCTTCGGCGCCCTCGACGTCGCCCTGCCCGCCTTCGGGGTCGCCCATGGCAGCGCCGCCCTCGGCGGCCCGTTCGCCGCTGCGCTCGCCTTCGGCTCGGCCTTCGCCGGCGTCGCCTACGGCGCCCGGCCGCGCGCCCTCGGCCCGCCGCGGACTGCGATCCTCCGCCTCGCGGCCCTGCAGGCGGTGCTGGCCCTGCCGCTCCTCTTCGCACCCTCGGTGGCGGCGATGTTCGTGCTCGCGGCGATCTCGGGGATCTGCGTGGCGCCGCTGGTCAGCGTCCGCAGCGAGCTGGTCCGCAAGTCGCTGCCGCCGGGGACCGGCAACGAAGCCTTCAGCTGGGTCACGGTCTCGATCGCGATCGGCGCCAGCGTCGGCTCGGCCCTCGCCGGCCCCCTGGTCGAGTCCGGCGGCTGGCGGGTGGGCGTCGCCCTCGCCTGCGCCGCCCCCGCCGTCGGCTTCCTGGTCACCTTCGCCCGCCGCCACGTGCTCTAGACGCGGTGGCGCCCGTCACCCCTTGCGCGACGGATACCACTGGAAGCGCCGCGAGGCGACGGCCGCTCCGGCCACCGCCCAGGCGGCGAGGATCGCGACGTCGAGCAGGATCGGCCCGACCGGGACCACTCCGACGTAGGCCCGGTGCACCAGGTCGGCGACGTGCTCGACCGGGAAGACCGAGGCCACCGCGTTGAGCCAGCTCGGCAGCTCCGAGGTCGGCACCCAGATCCCGCTGATGAAGAAGAGCGGGAACATGATCAGCTGGATCATCGGCTGGGCCGAGTCGGCCGAGTCGACGAAGGTGCTGAGCGCGTAGGAGAGGCCGCAGAAGGCGGCGCTGCCGAAGATCACCCCGAGGACCAGGGTCGGGATGCCGCTCGCGTCCGGAGTGGTGCCGAAGACGATCCCGGCCAGCGCGACCAGCAGCACCACCGCCGAGATCGCCATCGCGATCACCGTCAGCGACTGGCTCAGGACCAGCGCCCAGGAGGGCAGCGGCGTCGCCCGCCGCCGTTTCAGGATCCCCAGCTCGCGCTGGGCGACGACCATGTTCAGCAGCATCGCCAGGCTCGTCACCGTCAGCGTGAAGACGATCACGCTGGGGACGAAGAAGGCGCCGTAGTCGACCGTCACCCCGTTGACTTCGACGTGGCCGCCGTGGAAGACGCCGTCGAAGATCACCAGCAGCAGGATCGGGAAGACCAGCGTCAGCAGCCGCGCCCGCCGGTTGCGGCGGAAGGCGAGGAGGCCGTACCTGGTGGTGTGGAGGACGAGGCTCATGAGCGTTCCTTTCGGTTCGCGGCGCCCTCGGCCTGGGCCGCCGCGGTGAGGTCGAGGTAGACCTCCTCGAGGCTCGGCCGGTGCACCTCGAGGTCGGCGATCTCGGCGCCGCGGCCGTCGAGCCAGGCGCCGAGGCGCTGCAGGTCGGGGAGCGGTGCGATGCTCCGCATCCGCACCTCGCGCCCCTCTGCCGAGCCGTCGACCAGCGCCAGCAGGTCGGCGGGCAGGTCGCGCGCCCGCAGCTGCGCGGGCAGGGTGAAGGCGATCTCGGTGTCGGCGCGGTCGCGGTTGCCGATCGTCCGCGGCGTGCCGACGTCGACGATCTCGCCCGCGGCGATCACCGCGATCCGGTCGGCCAGCCGTTCCGCCTCCTCCATGTAATGGGTGGTGAGGAAGATAGTCTTGCCGAGCGCCCGCAGGCCGGAGAGCATCTCCCAGGCCTCGCGCCGCGCCGCCGGGTCGAAGCCGGTGGTCGGCTCGTCGAGGAAAAGCAGCTCGGGGTCGCCGATCAGCGCCAGGGCGACGTCGAGCCGCCGCCGCTGGCCGCCGGAGAGGTCCATCGACTTCTTCTCCCCGGCGTCCTGCAGGCCGACCCGGGCCAGCGTCTCCTCGACCCCGCGCGGCGCCGCGTAGAGGCCGGCGTAGAACTCCATGCACTCGCGCACCGTCAGCTCGATCTCGCCCGGCGACTCCTGCAGCACGATCCCGACCCGCTCGCGCCAGCTGCGCGGTGCCCGCGCCGGGTCGACGCCGAGCACCGAGACCTCGCCCGCGTCGGCCTCCTGGAAGCCCTCGAGGATCTCAACGGTGGTCGTCTTGCCGGCGCCGTTGGGGCCGAGGAAGGCGAAGATCTCGCCATGGGGGACGTCGAGGTCGATGCCGCGCACCGCCCTCACCGGGCCGAACGACTTGCGCAGGCCCCTGACTGAGATCGCCGCCTCGGCGCGGGGCCGAGCTCCGAGGTCTGGCGCCGCCGCTTGCGGGCGGATCTGCGTGGTGGTGTCCATGGCGGCCAAGATATGGACGGCCCGGCGCCGCTTCATCGGCGCCAGAGCCGAACTTGCGGCTCCACCCGGGGGTGGACCCGGTCGCGGGGCGATCACCCCCCGGGCCGATGAAGCCCGGCCCGCCAACTCCTACGCTTTGTCGATGAGCGAAGCCGCCCTGAGCCAGGCGAAGGGGTTCCTGAAGGCGATCTGGGACGACAGCCCGGCGCCCGAGCCGAACCTGATCCGCCGCGTCTCCCACCGAGGCGACGGCCGCGGCCGCTTCGGGCCGGTGCTGGGGGTAGTCGCGCTGTCGGTCCTGCTGGCCGGGCTCGTCCTGCAGCTGCCGACGCCGGCGCTCCACGGCAAGGGCCTGGTCGGAATGCTCGGCCTGCTCACCGTCGCCGGCGTGCTGTTCGTCGAGTTCGCCTTCAACCCGGGCTCGGTCCGATGGGTGATGGTGCTGGCGTTCGGGATCTGCATGGGCTCGGCGGCGGTCGCCCTGGTGCAGGAGGGCGGCACCGCGGTGATCGGCTGCTACGTCGGCGTCGGCCTTGCCGCCCGCCGGCTGCCGCGCCTGAACGCCCTTGCGGTCCTGATCCCGACCGTCCTCATCGTCGACACCCTGGTCCTGGTCGGGGGCGAAAACACGGTCTTCGTCGCCCTCTGGGTCGGCCTCGGCTTCGCCTTCACCTTCATGATCTCCCGCCTCGCCCGGATCACCGAGGAACAGAGCGCGCGCGAACGGGCGCTGATCGACGAGGAGAAGCGGGCCCTGGCGGCGCGCACTGAAGCCGCGGCCCTGGAGGAGCGCGGCCGCATCGCCCGCGAGATGCACGACGTCCTCGCCCACTCGCTTTCGGCCCTGGCGGTGGAGCTCGAAGGCGCGCGCCTCCTGGCCCGCCGGCACGACGCGGCGCCGGAGCTGGAGTCGGCGATCGAGCGGGCGCACCAGCACGCGACCAGCGGCCTCGACGAGGCGCGGGCGGCGATCGAGGCCCTGCGCGGCGACGACCTGCCGGGGCCGGAGCGCCTGGCGGCCCTTGCCGAGAGCTTCGCCGCCGGCTGGGAGGTCGGCTGCGAGGTCGAGGTCACCGGCGCGCCGCGGCCGCTCCCCTCGGAGGCGCGCCTGGCGATCTACCGCACCGCCCAGGAGGCGCTCACCAACGTCCGCAAGCATGCGGAGCCGAAGTGGGTCGAGCTCCACCTCGACTACGCCGCCGCCGGCACCCGCCTCATCGTTGCCGACCACGGCGACCGCGACTGCCCCAACGGCAACGGCAGCGGCCCGCTCGCCGACGCCGGGGCGGGCTACGGGGTGAGCGGCATGCGCGAGCGCGCCGAGCTGCTCGGCGGCCGCCTCGAAGCGGGGCCGACCGAGGACGGCTACCGGGTCGAGCTCTGGCTGCCCGAAGTGGCGCGGGCATGAGCGAGCCGATCCGCGTCCTCCTCGCCGACGACCAGCGGGTGGTGCGAGAGGGCCTCACCCTGATCCTCGACCTGCTCGAGGACGTCGAAGTGGTGGAGACCGCAAGCGACGGCGAGCAGGCGGTGGCCCTGGCCGAGCGCCTCGCCCCCGACGTCGTCCTCATGGACCTGCGGATGCCCCGCGTCGACGGCATCGAGGCAACCCGAAGGCTGACCGCGAGTCGTCCCCGGATCGGCGTCATCGCCCTCACCACCTACGCGGACGACGCCTCGGTCCTGGGGGCCCTCCGCGCCGGCGCCCGCGGCTACCTGACCAAGGACGCCAGCGCCGAGCAGATCGCGGCCGCAATCGCCCGCGTCGCCAAGGGCGAGGCGAGCCTCGACGAGGCGATCCAGACCAAGGTGGTGGAGGCGGTGACCGCCGGCGCCCAAGCCGACCCGTCACCCAGCGAGGGCGAGACCCCAGAGCTCCCCGACGATCTCACCGCCCGCGAGGCCGAGGTCCTGGGCCTGATCGCCGGCGGCCTCTCCAACCAGGAGATCGCCGACCGCCTGGTCGTCTCCCCGGCGACCGTGAAGAGCCACGTCAACCACCTCTTCGCCAAGATCGGCGCCCGCGACAGGGCGCAGGCTGTGGGCTACGCGTACCGGCACGGGCTGGTGGCGCAGGACTGATAGCAGTGAAGGTCGGCAGCGCTCTTGCCGGCCGCGCTGCTTCCGCTGGCGTCGACCACTCAACTGCGCACTGCTCACGGTCGTCGCGCTGGAGCGCATCTAACCTGGTCAGCTACTCAGGGGGCCAACGTCCTGTGCCGCCCCAATTGAGATTTGCCTGGCTGCCTCGAAGTCCTTCCCAGAAGAGCCTCAGTAGGCGCGATCATTTACAGGCGCTTGCTTCCCACCTATATGCCAGTACAAGAGCCCCGTAAGAGACGGCGGAAATACCAGCAGCAATAGCAGCAGCGGGAAGAGTAATCGGCGCGGTGGGTGGCAGGGCGGCGGCGGCGATTGCCGAACCGACAAGGGTGCCGAGAGAGGCGCCAAGCGCAACCTGCGCGGTGAACACAGAGGCTTTCGCAAAGGCGCATTCCCACGATTCCGGTCCGGCACACAACCCGCTGGGATCCCCCGAATTCACCGGATTCTCCCCCGCATACCCATACGTTTCCCCGGTGCTGGCCATGATCGGGTCGACGCTCATGAACTGCGCCGTCGCCGGGTCATAGACCCGCGCCCGCAGGTAGAGGAGGCCGGTGTCGGGGCTCGTGTACTGGCCGTCGTAGAGAAGGTTCGAGGTCGCGGTGCCACTGTGGCCTGAGGTTTCTCCGAAGGGGGTGAAGGTGTAGGCGCCTGAGGTGGTCCCGGCTTGGGCGGTGAGCAGCCGCGTGGAGCCGGCCTGGTCGTGGTGCAGGTAGGTCGAGGTTTCTGAGGCGATCTGCTCGATCGGCAGGCCTTCGGGCCCACTGATGTAGTAATTGGTCCCGTCGTAGAGCAGGAGCGGCAGCGTTTCGGCACTGTCCCAGGCGAGGTGCTTGGTCGTGCCGGAGATCGTTTCCGATTGCCGCAGGCCACTGCCGTCGTAGCTATAGCTGTCTTCGAGCGAGGGCGTTTCGCGTTTGACCGAGATCATGTTGCCGGCCTGGTCCCAGCCGTATTTGATCGCCGATGCCCCTTCGCCGGCTTTCGTCCGCTCTCCGAGGTTGTCGAAGGTGTAACTGGTGGCGCCGGCTTTTTTCAGCTGTGAGCCGTTGTCGTATTCGAGTTCGGTGGCGCCGATTTTTTTTGGGTTGCCGGCGTTGTCGTATTCGAAGGTCGTGCCGGCGCCTTTGGTCAGCCGGCTGGCGTTGTCGTATTCGTAACTTGCCACTTCGGCGCCCGGTAGGCCGGTCTGGGTCGTCGATTCGAGCGAGCCGTCAGCCCTGCGGGCATAGGTCAGCTGGGCGAGGGTTTCGGCTTCCTTCTTGAAGGTCTGTTTGGTCAGCTGATCGGCGCGGTTGTATTCCGTGGTGTCTTCACCCGCGGCGGTGGTCGGGAAGGTCGTGCCTTTCAACCGCGAGTCGCGGTTGTAGGAGAAACTGGTGGCGTGGGAGTTCCAGTCGGTGACCTTCTTCAGCCGGTTCGCGTTGTCAAATTCGCGACTGACGGCTTTGGAGTTGGGGTAGGTGATTTTGGTCGTCAGATTCCCGAGGTTGTATTCGTATTTGACGACTTCTGAGTTGCCGTTTTTGGTTTCGGTTATGCGATCGAGACTGTCGTAGGTCGTGGTCGTCGTCCCGGTGGCGTCGACCATTTTCGTCACGTGGGAGTCTTTGTCGTATTCGTAGGTGACGTCGGTCGTCGCGACTTCGGAGTAGTCCTTTTTCGTCAGCCGGTTGGCTTTGTCGTAGCTGAAGGTGATCGTCCGGCCTTCGGGGTCTTTCAGCTTTTCGAGGTTCCCGGCTTTGTCGTATTCGCGCGTCGTTTTGCGTTCAAGGGGGTCGATCGTTTCGGTCAGCTGCTCGAGGTTGTTGCGTTTGTATTCGGTCGTTTTGCCGTTGCCGTTGGTCTTCGATTTGACCTTGCCTTCGGAGTCGTACGCGGTTTCGGTCGTGGTCCCGTTGGCGGCTTCGGTTTTGGTTTTCTCGTTATCGGCGTTGTAGGTGTATTTGGTTTCGTGGCCGAGGGCGTCGGTCGTCTTTTCGAGATTGCCGTTTTTGTCGTAGGCGTATTTGGTTTCGTGCCCTAGCGGATCGGTGACCTTGATCGGCCGCTCTTGGGCGTCGCGTTCGATTTTCGTTTCGAATTCGGAGGCCGTCGCCCCTTCTTCGTTGCCGCGAGGAGATACTTTGGTGATCGGGTAGCCGTCGGTGTCGTAGGTCCAGGTGGTCTTGTCGCCTTCTGGGTCGGTTTCGGCTTTCTTGTCGCCGTAGGAGTCGTATTCGAATTTGGTTTCGTGGGAGAGCGGGTCGGTTTCGGATTCGAGGTCGCCGTTGGCGGCGTATTTGCGGGTCGTTTTCTGGGTCGTTTCGCCCGGGGCGGGGCGTTCGATCGTTTTCACGTTGCCGTGTTCGTCACGCACGTAGGTCGTTTTCTCGCCCTTCGGCGTGGTTTCGGTTTCGACGTCGTGGGTCGCCGTGTAGGTCCATTTGCGTTCGTCGCCTTCGGCGTCTTTTTCCAGCGTCCGGTCGCCGGCGGCGTTGTATTCGAAGGTGGTCGAGTGGCTCAAGGCGTCGGTGACTTTGATCGCCTCATAGGCTTCGTTGTATTCGGTCGTCGTTTTCTGTTCTTGCGCGGTGCCTTTGGCCTTGATCAGTTCCAAGGGCTCGCCCATTTCGTTGAACTTCTCGTAGGTCGTCGAGCCGTTCGGCATCGTGATCGTCGTCGTCTTCTTGCCTTCGGTTTCGCCGTATTCGAATTTGGTCACCCGTTCTGCGGGGTCGGTCTGTTTGATCACTCGGTGGGAGCCGTCGTATTCGTTTTTGAGGACGCCGCTGCGGCCGTCCGTCATTTCGGTGAGCTGATGACTGGCGTCGTATTTGAAGCTCCAGCGCGGACTTTCTTCGCCCGGCAGGGTCACCGATTTCAGGTTTTCGGATTCGTAGGCGTATTTGACTTTGTGGCCGAGTGGGTCTTCGACCTGGGTCACCTGGGAGCCGGTGAAGGTGAATTTGAGTTCGCGGCCGGCCGCGTCTTTGACCGTTTTCAGCTTGCCCGATTCATAGGTCAGGGTGATCGCGTTGCCGTTTCGGTCCTTCTGTTCGATCAGTTGGCCTTCGGAGTTGAATTTCAGCTTTTCCTGGGTCGGGAGGGTGAAGGCGTAGAAGGTTTTCGCTTCGGCTTCTTCTTTTGCCAGGGTCGCCTGGATATAGACCCCGGAGACGTATTTGCCGCCCGAGAGACTGAAAGCGGCGGTGGCGCCGTTTTCCTGCACGACCGTGATCGCGCCCGATTCTTTACTGATTTCCAGATGCGAGCCGTAGGGGCCAGACCAGCCGTAGCCCCAGGCGCCGGCCGATTTGGCTTCGGTGGCCGCGAGTGAGTTGTAGCTGCGGGTGATCCTGAGGGCGGGGCCGCGGCCGCCCAGGGCGAGGTCGGTCTGTTCCTCGACCAGGTTGCCATTCATCGAGTTGACCGGCTCGGCGTCGAAGCAGACGTTCACCCATTTGCCCGTCGCGATGTTGCAGACCCATTTTTCTTTTTTACTGACCGGAGGTTCGACCGGGCAGGCGAGGGCGTAGACGGCGGTAAGGGCGTAGGCGGCGAGGAGGGCCGGGAGCGCGACGGCAAGGGCTCTGGCCCGCAGGGTCATGGCTCAGGATGTGTCGTAAAGGTAGGGATCCTTGACCATTGGCCTAAGGTAACGCTATGATCAGGTAGATGCAAGTAGTAAGGAGAAACAAACTGAAATGTTTGTGGGTTCTCCTTGCAATTGGGCTGGTTGTTGGATTGACCGTGGCGGCCTCTGGGTGCGGCCAATCGGCGACCGAGGCGAGCCACGTCGTCGTCCCGACCGAACCGAACGCGGTACGGCGGACCTATGCGCTCCTGGCCGGCATCCCGCAGCACGGAGAAACGCTTGGCGACCCGAAGGCGCCGGTGACGCTGCAGTTCTTCGGCGACCTGCAGTGCAAAGAGTCGCGTCAGGTGATGCTCGGTGCCCTGCCGTATCTGATCCGTCGCTTCGTGCGCACGGGGGAGCTGAAGATCCGCTATCGCTCGATGGAAACCGACACCCACGGGGCCGGCGGCTGGTTCGAATTCCGCGCCCAGCAGGGCGCGGCGCTGGCGGCGGGCAAGCAGGGCAAGCTCTGGAACTTCGTCGACGTCTTCTACCGCGACCAGGGGCCGGAGTTCACCGGCTACGTCGACGAGCCGTTCTTGAACCGGATCGCGGTCAAGGCGGGAGTGAACCTCGACGCCTGGAGCCAGGCGCGCAACCCGCCGGAACGCTGGACGGCGCAGATCGAAGCCGACGAGGACCTGCACAAAGCCGAGAACCTGGACAGCACCCCTTCGTTCCTGATCGGCCCGTCGGGCGGGCGGGCGCGGCCGCTCCGGCACTTCGGGCTGGAAGAACCGCAGGTGTTCGAAGAAGCGGTGGAGAGGATCCTGAAAAGCTGATCGCTGCCATGGCGGAGTAAGCGCGTTCGGGTCCTTCGCCGTCGCGGCCGTGGACGGGCGGGCGCGGTCCCCATAGGGTTCGGTACATCGCCGTCACCGGGGACATCAGCCGCTTCTGGCACCCCTTCGCCAACATGGCGGAGACCGAGGCGCGCGGTCGCGTCGTCTTCGTCTCCGGCGAGGGCTCGCACCTCACCGACAGCGAGGGCAAGCGCTACTTCGACGCCACCGGCGGCCTCTGGTTCAACGCCGTCGGCCACGGGCGCGAGCAGATCGCCGACGCGGTCGCCGCGCAGGCGCGGAAGCTCGCCGCCACCACCTGCTTCGACGTCTACGCCACCGACGTCACCCTCGCCGTCGCCGACCGGGTGGCCGAGCTGGCGCCGATGGAGGGCGCCCGGGTCTTCCTCACCAGCGGCGGCTCCGACGGGATCGACAGCGCCGGCAAGATCATCCGCCGCTACTTCGCCCTCCGCGGCGAACCGGAGAAGACCGTCTTCATCTCGCGCGAGGGCGCCTACCACGGGATGCACGCCTATGGCACCTCGCTGGCGGGGATCCCCGGCAACCGCGACGGCTGGGGGCCGCTGGTCCGCGAGGTCGAGCAGGTCACCGCCTTCAACGCCGAGGCGCTGGAAGAGAAGATCCGCGAGGTCGGGGCCGAGCGCGTCGCCGCCTTCTTCGCCGAGCCGGTGATCGGCGCCGGTGGCGTCTTCCCGCCGCCGGAGGGGTACCTGCCGGCGGTGCGCGAGGTCTGCGACCGCCACGGGGTGCTCCTGGTCTGCGACGAGGTCATCACCGGGGTCGGGCGGCTGGGGCGATGGACCGCGAGCGAGCGCTTCGGCGTCACCCCCGACCTGCTGGTCCTGGCCAAGATCCTCACCTCGGGCTACCAGCCGCTCGGCGCGGTCGCGGTCGCCGGCGCGGTCGCCGAGCCCTTCTTCGCCGGTGACGGCGCCTGGCTCAAACACGGCTACACCTACTCCGGCCACGCCACCGCCTGCGCCGCGGCGGTCGCCAACCTCGAGATCATCGAAGAGGAGCGGCTGGTCGACCGGGTGGCCGAGCTGGAGCCGGCGGTCACGCGGCTGCTCGGCCCGCTGGCCGAGGTCGACGGCATCTCCGAGGTGCGGACGACCGGCCTCCTCGCCGGCGTCCAGCTCGACGCCCCCTGGTTCGAGGAGCGCGGCGTGCCGCTTGCCGCGGCCGCCGTCGCCGTCCGCGAGCGCGGCCAGCTCAGCCGCCTCCTCGCCAGCGGCGCCCTCCAGTTCTCGCCGCCCTTCGTCACCACCGAGGAGGAGATCGCCGGCTTCGCCGAGGCGGTCGCCGACGCGCTCGCGTCCTTCGCGTAATCATCCCCGCGTGCGGCGGGCGCTGGTGATCCTCCTCGGGCTGCTCCTTTTCGCGGGAGCGGTCGCCGGCTGCGGCGGTGGATCAGGCGAATCCGCCTCGGCGCGCGAAGCGGAACGCGTCACCGTCAGATGGCTGCAGGCGATGAGCAGGTCCGACGTCCGCCTCGCCTGCCGCCTGACGGACGCCCGGTACCACCAGGTCGATCCCGAATTTCCGCGCTGGGGACCGGCCAGGATCTGCCGGGAGCGCTGGCTCCACAGCGACAACACCCCGCTCGGCTGGAAGCCGAAACCGGGTGTTCTCTCGATCTACGGCGAAGCCCACCCGCAGGTCCTCGAAGTCGTGATCGAAGGCGAGCGGGCGACGGTCTACGTCCAGGGGATCGGCCAGAGGCGACCCCTGATGCTGCGACGCGAACACGGCCGCTGGCTGATGCACGAAGCCTTTTCTCCGGTCTAGTCGCCGAGCTCGCGCTCCATCTCCGCCGCCAGCTCGGGGTGGTGGTAGGGACCGGGTTCCCGCAAGGCCGCGATCGCCTGGCGCCGGCTGACCGGGTCCTTGTCCTGGGAGAGCTTGCGCTTGCAGGCGAAGCGGTCGACCCGAAGCCGGACGCCGACGGTGCCGCGGGCGACGGGCGTCGCCCACTCGCGGTCGAGGTAGAGCGGCTCGGGGACCTCGCGCTCGAAGCGCTCGACCAGGCGGGTGAGGACGTCGACGTTCTCCTCCTCGGCGAGCACCTGCGGCGTCCCGTAGAGGTGGGCGACGGTGAAGTTCCAGGTCGGCGCCCGGGTCGCGCCCGGCGCGTACCAGCTCGGCGAGATGTAGCCGTGGTGGCCCTGGACGATGATCATCATCTCGCCGTTGCCGAGGTCGTGGACGACCTCGTCGGGGCGGCCGAGGTGGGTCAGCACGGTCAGCTCCTCGGCTTCATCATCGAGCAGGACCGGGTAGTGGGAGGCGACGATCCCGCCCTCGCCCTGGCTGACCAGCGTCGCCCAGGGATTGGCGCGGATCAGCTCGGCGACGACCGCCGGGTCCTCGACCGCATGGCTCGGGTTGCGGCGCATCCGCGCATTGTTGCGATGATCGGCGCGTGCTCCGGGTCGAGGCACCGATCGAGACCGAGCGGCTGCGGCTGCGGCGGTTCGCGATGGACGACCTCGACGCTCTCGCCGCGATCCAGTCGCGGCCGGAGGTTGCCCGCTTCCTCTACTGGGAGGCGCGCGGGCGGGAGGAGGTCGAGCCGGCGCTGGCCAAGTACATCGCGGCAACGGCGATCGAGGGCGATGGCGACTCGATCTCGTTTGCGGTCGAGCGCCGGGCGGACGCGGCGCTGCTCGGCTACCTCTCGATCTGGCTGCGCTCGCTCGCCCACCGCCAGGTCGAGATCGGCTTCGTCTTCCACCCCGACGCCCAGGGGCAGGGCTACGCCACTGAGGCCTCGCGCAAACTGCTCGTGCTCGCCTTCGAGGACCTCGGCGCCCACCGCGTCTTCGGCCGCACCGATGCCCGCAACGAGTCCTCGGCGGCCCTGATGCGCCGGCTCGGCATGCGCCAGGAGGCCCACCTCCGCGAGGCCGAGGTGTTCAAGGGCGAGTGGGGCGACGAACTCGTCTTCGCGATCCTCGAGGACGAGTGGCGTGGCGCAAAAGTCGCCAGATAGGCGACCAATGCGCCAACGGGCGGCTTGCCGCTAGGCGCCGAGCCCGTGCCGGTGCGCGACGGCCGCGGCCTCGGTCCGGCTCCGCACGTCGAGCTTGCTGAGGATCCGGGAGACGTGGACGCTGGCGGTCTTCTCGGCCATGAACAGTTCGGCGGCGATCTCGCGGTTGGTGGCACCGCGGGCGAGCGCCGCCAGCACCTGGCGCTCGCGCGGGGTCAGGCCGAACGGGTCCTCGGCTGCGTCGACGCTCGCCCCGTCGGCATCCGCCTCGCTGTCACCTGCGGCCTCGCCTCTCGGCCCACCGCCCTTAGCCCCGCCGCTGCGTGCCCCGCCGGCGCTCGCCCCGTTGCCAGCGGCGGCCGCTGCCCCCGCCGGCAGCCGGCCGCGCCGGATCAGCCCCTCGGCCTCGGCCTCGAGCCAGGCCGAGCCGAGCCTCGCCGCCGCCGCTCGCGCCGCCGCCGCGGCCTCGCCCGCCGCCCCGCGATCGCCGTCCGCGGTCAGCGCCTCGGCCGCCCGCCAGCGGTGGATCGCGGCGGGGTAGGGGCGGTGGAGCTCCTCCCAGGCGGCGGCCGCCTCGAGCGCCAGCGCCGCCGCCCCCTCGCCCCTGGCCCGCGCCGTTTCCGCTTCGGCGCTCCGCCGATAGGCGGCCGCCAGCTGTCCGTAGGGGGCTGTGGGGCTCTCGGGCTCGCTCGCTCGCGCCCGCGCGGTCATCAGCTCGGCCCGGCTCAGCGCCAGCTCGCGCCCCTCCTCGTTGCCGACGTCGCAGGCCGCCGCCGCCGCGTCGCCCTCGACCGCGGCGCCGGCCGCGGCGATCTGCGCCATCCGCACCGGTTCCTCCGAGCAGTACTCGATCCGGTCGATCGCCAGGTCGATCGCCGCTCGCGCCGCCTCGAGGTCGCCGCGCCGCAGCTCGATCTCGGCCGCGAGCGCCCCGGCCGGCGCGATGTACTGGGGCTCGACCGAGTCGACCACCGAGCGCTGCAGGTCTTCGACGTCCTGCCGCGCCATCTCGGCGTCGCCGCGCCCGACCGCCAGCGTCGCGTGCCGCAGCAGGAGGAAGAAGCGGGTGGTCCCCGAGGAGACCCGCGAGCGCTTCGGCAGCACCGCCTGCGCCTCCTCCCAGCGCCCGAGCTCGAACAGCAGTTCCGAGCGCAGGCAGTCGAGCCAGACCTCGGAGCGGTCGCCGGGGCTGATCTCGCGGAGGCCGCGCTCCGCCAGCCGCAGCCCCTCCTCGGTGCGGTTGGCGAAGTGCAGCGCGTCGGCGTAGTTGAGGAAGGTGGTCGCGACCTCGTCGTTGGAGCCGGCCCGCCGCGCCAGCTCGATCGACTCCGCCATCGCCGCCAGCCCCTCGTCGGATTCGCCGAAGAAGAAGCGGGACAGGCCGAGCCGGCTGAGGACGCCGGCCTTGGTCCCCTCGACCCCGGCCGCGTCGGCCGCGCGCAGCGCCTCTTCGCCCGCGTCGCGTGACTCTTCGTAGCGCCCCTGCAGCATCAGGAACCGCGCCTTGCCTTCGAGGATGCGGGCCCGCTCCGGCGTCGGGTCGCGGGCCGGCAGCAGCTCGAGGGCGCGGTCGAGGTCGGCGCGCGCCGCGTCGGCCTGGCCGATCCCCCAGCGGGCGGCGGCGAGGTCGATCAGGATGCGGGCGGTCCGCACCGGTTCGGCGCTCTCGTCGAGCTCCTCCAGCGCGTGCTCGTACAAGGCGATCGCGTGGGTCTCGTCGGCGTCGAAGCCGTGGGCGCGGGCCGCCATCCAGCGCAGCTCGGCGCGGTCCATGCCGGCCAGCTCCTCCGGCTCGGGGACCCGTTTCCAGAGCGCCAGGGCACGGTCGAGCAGCGCCGCCGAGGCGCCAGGCGCCTGCACCCCCTCGGCCGCCCGCGCCGCGGCGACGGCGCTCCGCAGCGCTTCCGGCTGGTCCTCGGCGGCGTGGTAGTGGTGGGCGACGGCGGCGGCGAGCAGGGCCGGGTCGTCGCTGGTCGGCAGCCGCCGCTCCAGCGCGTTCGCCAGGCAGTGGTGGTGCTCGGAGCGCTCGCCGGGCAGCAGGTCTTCGTAGATCACCTCGCGCAGGAGGGCGTGACGGAAGCCGTACCGATCGTCACGCCCGACGAGAACGACCTGCGCCGAGACCGCCTCGCGCAGCCCCTCCGCCAGCGCCGCCTCCTCGAGGCCCGAGGCCTCGACCAGCAGCCGGTGGTCGGCGCGGGTCGCGGCGGCGAGCACCTGCAGCGCGCTCAGCGCCGGATCCGGCAGCCGCTCGACCCGCAGCAGCAGGGCGTCGCGGAGGGTGGAGGGGAGGCCGCCGCGGCCGTCCGAGCCCGCGGCGAGCAGCTCCTCGGTGAAGAGCGGGTTGCCCTCGCTGCGCTCGAACAGGCGGTCGACCGCCGCCGGCGCGGGCTCGGAGCCGACGATGTCGCGCAGCTGGGTCGCCAGCTCCTCGCGGCCGAACGGCGCCAGCTCCAGCCGCCGCACACCGGCGCCGCGGCCGAGCTCGGCGACGAGCGCGCGCAGCGGGTGGCGGCGGCTGATCTCCTCGGAGCGGTAGGCGATCACGGTCAGGAGCCGCGCCTCCTCCGGCAGGCTGCCGGCCAGGTAGGCGAGGAAGTGGCGGGTGGCGTGGTCGGCCCACTGGGCGTCGTCGATCCAGAGCACCAGCGGCGCGTCCTCGGCCAGCCGTTCGAGCAGGGTCAAGAGCGCCTCCAGCGGCCGTCGCTGCCCCTCCGCCGCTGCGGCGCCCCCGGGGTCCGCAGCGGCCGAGGGGCCGAGCTCGGGCGCCAGCCGGGCCAGCGCCGCCCGGTCGCTCGCCGCCAGCTCCTCCAGGGCCGGGTCGCCGTCGCGGACCAGGGCCCGCAGCGCCCCGGCCAGCGGCGCGTAGGGAAGCTCGTCGGCGCCGAGCTCGATGCACTCGCCGCCGAAGCACCGTCCCCCTGCCGCCTGGGCGTGCTCCAGCAGCTCGCCCAGCAGCCGCGACTTGCCGATCCCGGATTCGCCGGCGATGAAGACGAGCCCCGCCGAGCCCGCCGCGGCCTCGGCGAAGGCTGCCTCCAGCTCGGCGAGCTCAGCCGCTCGCCCAATCAGCTCACGGGCGCTGACTCGGGCTGCCACCGCTCGATTATCGCCTCCGCAGCCGCGCCAAGAAGCCGCCGCCCTCGGAGCGGCCCTTGCGGGCGCTGCGCGCCCGGCGCTCGTCTCGGGCCCGCGCCTGCCGCTGGGCCCGGTCGATCTCCACGTTCGCCAAAAGCATCGGGTTGTGTTGCATCTCCGGCCTCCTTTCTGGGTGTGATCCCAAGCTAGGCCTGAGGAGGCATTTCCACATCGGGGAAATGCCTAATCTTTCGCGGCGCCATCCCTTAGGCGGCGACGGCGACCCCTTAGTCGCTCGGGGCGGGCCCTTGGGGCCTCCCGGGCGCCGCTCAGCCGGCGGCTTTGTGCGTCGGTTCGAGGCCGAGCAGGGTGTAGTAGCCGACCAGGTAGAGGCGTTTGCCGTCGGAGACGACGGGGGTGTAGCCGGCGGTCTTCACTTCGAAGACCTTCCTGTGGGTGTGGACGTCGAGGCCGACGGTTCGCTGGGTCTTGAAGCTCGAGGTGTAGACGGTGTGGCCGATCACCGTCGCGGTGCCGGGGATCGGGCCGCCGACCTCATAGCTCCAGCGCGGCTTGCCCGTCTGCGCGTCGAGCGCGTAGAAGGTGCCGTTTTCGGAGCCGATGTAGACGGTCGCGGGCGTGCCCGGGACCTTCGCCACGCACGGGGAGCCATAGACGGCGGCGCCGGTCGGGAAGGACCAGTCGACTTTGCCGGTCTTCTCGTCGAAGGCGTAGACGGTGCCGTCGTCGCGGGCCGCGTAGACGCGGCCGAAGGCGATCGAGGGGGAGGAGAAGAAGCCGCCCTTGCCGAACGGCGGCACCTTGCTGGTGTTGGTGCGCCATACCGTCCTGCCGCTCTTGGAGTCGAGCGCGAACATCGAGCTCTGGTAGTCGGCGACGTAGACGACGCCGTCGTGGAAGCTCGGGCTGGCTTTGATCGCCCCGGGGGTCTGGAACTTCCACACCGCCTTGCCGTCTTCGGGGTCGAGCGCCAGCAGCTGCCCCTTGTCGGTTCCGATGTAGAGCGTGTCTTCGACCGCCAACGGCGAGGATTCGAGGTGGGCGTGGAGGTTCTCGACCCAGACCTTCTTGCCGTTCGCCGCGTCGCCGGCGGCGAGGTTGCCGTCGAGGAAGGCCCCGAACACCTTCCCCTTGTAATAGACCGGCCCGGTCACGTCGACCGGCGTTTCGCCCTTGTTGCTCGGGTCCAGATCCAGTTCCCACAGCACCTTGCGATCCCGCAGCCGCACCGCCTTGCCGTTGCCGTACTTGTTGATCAGGTACGCGACGCCCTGGTGGATCGCCGGCGGGAACTCGATCAGCGCGTGCGTATTGATCGACCACGCCTGCCGCAGCGGCGGGTCGAGATCGATCCGGTCGACCGGATCGTCTGGCATGTAATGCGTCCGCTCCGGGATCCGGCCGAAATACGGCCAGTCCTCGAAGCCCGGCGTCAACGTCATCGCCGGGATCTCTCCCGGTTCGCCGCGCGTCCCGGTGCCGCCACCCGTCGTCCCGGATCCCCCGGAGCCGCAGCCCGCGAGCGCCGCCAAGGCTGCCAGCACGGCGCCACAGACCAGCAGCCGCCGTCTCACCCAGGCAAATCCCATCGCTCTCCTATCGGCAGTCGCACCGCGCGGGAAAAGAGCGGCGGACGGGAATCGAACCCGCATCATCGCCTTGGAAGGGCGAGGCTCTACCGTTGAGCTACCACCGCGCGAGCGAAGCCGCCCCGCTTCGCGGTGCGGCGACGGTGACAGTTTGCACAAACCACCTCGCACTTGGCAATCTCGTCGAGGACGCTCTGCCAATTTCGGTCCACCAACCCCTTGGAGATGCTGAACTCCTTGTCCCGCAGGTGGTCGAACCCGAGCACCAACGGGTCGGTCTCGCCGCAGTCCTTGCAGGGGTGGTCCGCGAAGTAGTCGAGCAGCAGGCCGATGCGTTTCGCGACCACGGTCCGCCGTCTCGCTTGCGCCGCGTCGATGTATCGCTGGCGGTTGGCGGCGTAGTGCTCCTGCTTGTAGTCGGCCCGGCAGGGGCGACAGTAGTTGTCCCGCTGGCCCTTCAGCTTCCGCCTCCAAGCGAATTCCTCGATCGATTTCGTCTCCCCGCAGCGGCCGCATCTCCTCCCGCGGCCAAGGCTAGACATGCGAACGGACGTTCGCCTGGTGCAGAGGAGAAGCGTTCCTTCGCCTCGTGCGCGGATGCGTCAGAATGCAGCCATCACCCCACGGGGAGTGGCGCAGTCTGGTAGCGCACTCGGCTGGGGGCCGAGCGGTCGCAGGTTCAAATCCTGTCTCCCCGATGCAGACGACAAGTTCCTAAGTATTTGCCCTGATCAGGGCAGGGCTGATTCAGCAGGGAACAAGGGGCTCACAGGCGCAGTACGACCGCGCGGCCACCGGCCCCGCCGACCGCCTTTTGCAGAGCCTCCGAGGCTTCCGTCAGCCCGTAGGTCTCGCCGACGGAGATTCCGACTTCGCCATCGCCGAGTCGCTCGGCCGTCGCCCCGAGCCGGTCACCGTTGGCCGCCACATACACATCGGCGATCGTCACTCCGCGCTCCCGCGGCGGCGGGTCGCCGGTGATCGTGGCCAGCCGCCCGCCGTCGGCGAGGGCGGAGAGGGCATCCGCCTCGCCGCCCGGGGCGGCGTTGATCGCCGCCGGGACGCCATTCCCACCAGCCCATTTGCGGACCGCGGTGGGCCAGTCGTCGTCGTGATAGTCGAACACGGCGCTCGCCCCGAGCTGCCGTAGTCGCTCGGCGCTCCGCGGCCCGGCTGTCGCGGCGACCTCGGCTCCGGTCACCACCGCCAATGCCGCGATCAGCTGCCCGGTCACGCCACCGGCGCCGTGAACGAGCAGCCGGCCTGAAGGCGAATCCCCAATCGCTGCAGAGAGCGCCTGGTCCGCGGTCAGCGCCGGCACCGGAAACGCAGCCGCTTCCTCCCAGGGCATCGCAGACGGCTTCTCGGCCAGCAGATCGCCGCGCGCCAGCAGCAGCTCGCTCCAGCAACCCTGGCCCAGCATGGGAACCGGGTGGGTCATCACCTCGTCGCCGACCGACCAGCGTTCGCCGGCTGCCCCAACGGCGGCAACCGTCCCTGACGCCGCGACGCCAAGCGCCGCGGGTAGTTGCAGTCCCACCTCCCACGATCCGAGCCGGACGAGGTCATCCCAGGGCGCAACGCTCGCGGCGCGGACCGAGATCAGCGCCTCACCAGGGCGGGGTGGACGCGGATCCGGGAGCGACAGCTCCTGCGTGTCGCCTCCGAACCGCTCGATGCCCGCTGCCCTCACGACACCTCCGGCATGCGCTTAGGCAATAGCGCTTTGTGAGCGGCGACCCAAACCGGGGGCCTGCTACGGTGACTGTCATTCGAGCCGGGAATCTCCCGGCAAAGCAGTGTGGCGCTCGTAGTCGTTTGCTTTGCAGCATCCCTCCGCGTACGCAGCACACAAGCACTGGAGGTATGTCACATGGCAACGGGAACCGTGAAGTGGTTCAACGACGACAAGGGCTACGGCTTCGTCACCCCCGACGATGCTGGCAAGGACCTGTTCGTCCATCACAACGACATCGACGGCGAGGGCTTCAAGTCCCTCATCGAAGGCGCCAAGGTCACCTATGAGGCCGCGAGCGGCGACAAGGGGCCTAAAGCAGTAAACGTTCGACCGCTGTAGCTGAGCGGTCGCGGGCGGCCAGCGTCGGTCGCCCCGGCGAGCGGCGACAGGCGCGCCGCTCGCGAACATTTCGACTCCTCATTCGCCCGTCTGCTTTGGCTCGAGCGAGCGGTCGGCAGCATGCCGCAGCCGCCCGCCCTCGAGCATGAGGTCCGACTCCGAGTCCCACTCCACAGGAGACACCATCACGATCACCGACGATGTGAGAGCCCAGGATCGCTTGGCTCTGGAAACCCCTCCCGAGCCCACGGACGCTGAGCGTCAGGTAGCCGATTTGATCCCGATCGAGTCGGATCCAGAGACCGTTGCCGAAGTCCTCGAGCGGGTGCCGATCTGGTTCCACACGTTCGGGTTGGACCGCTACCGGGGCATCTACACGCATGGCATCGCCCGCGATCACCGCTACCGGATTCCGGCCTTGCCCGAGGATTTCAGCGGCTTGAGGGTTCTCGACATCGGCACGTTCGACGGCTTCTACGCCTTTCTTGCGGAGGTGCGCGGCGCGGCCCGCGTGGTTGCGGTCGACAACGAGCAGTACAAGGAGTGGATCAGCTCGCGTTGGGGTGTCGAGCTGCAGGGTGGAGAGGGGTTCGCAGCAATGCGGCAAGTGCTCGGCTCGGAGGTCGATTACCGGCTCCTCGACGCATTCGAGCTTGACCGGCTCGATGAGGCGTTCGACCTCGTCCTCTGCTTTGGGATCCTGCACCGGGTTGAGAATCCGCTGGGACTGCTGAAAGTCATGCGGCGGCGCCTGGCCGAGGGTGGAAGGGTGATCCTCGAGACGCACGGGGCGGCGGATCGGACACTCGATTCGGCGGCGGTTCACATCCCCTCGCCGGGAGCTGTTTACGCCCACGATGACTTCGTCTACTGGGGATTCACCCCGGCGAGCCTCGACGCCATGGCTCGCCACGCGGGGTTCGAGGGCTTTGAGCTGATCGACTCCCCGGTCATCGATGGCCATCCGCGGGTGATCGGGTCGCTCTGCGCCGCTCCGCTCGACTAACCGTGGCGTGAGCGCGGCAACCGGCCCCGATTTCACAGCAGAGAAACACCTGCTTTCCAGGGCCTTTACAACCCTGGCGCGGGTTCGTGATCCGATTCGCAGGAGATGGATGCGACCCTGCCCCGGCTATACGCCCATCGGCTCGGCCGGCACTACGGGCCGGATAGCTCGGCGGCCGCCCTTCGTCACACCCTTTCCAGCCCGGTTGAGGGCGTAGAGACCGATGTATGTCTGACCGCTGACGATCAACTGGTCCTGTTGCACGATCCACTGCTCACCCTCGGCACCACGCTGGAAGGCTGGGCTCGCGAACGGTCTGCCGATGAGATTCGTCAGGGACTCATCCGCGACTCCCGCGGAGAGCCGACGACTGAGCGCCCGCTGCTGCTGGAGGAACTGCTCGAGCTGCTGCCGGACGCGGTCGGACTTCAGCTCGAGGTCAAGGCGCACGCCGACCCGGTCCTCGCCGGACGCACCGCCGAGGTGCTCTGCGAGCGCCTTCGCAGGGACCCGAACCGCGAGCGAGTCGAGGTGCTGAGCTTCCACGCGGAGGCGTGTGCGGTGGCCTCCGCGCACGGATTCTCGGCGCGGCTGGTCATCTGGGCCGACTATGCGCCCGAGGCGCTTTCTTCCTGGGCTCAGCGGACGGGGGTGAAGGGGGTCTCCGTCGAGCACTTTCTGCTCTCTGAGCGATTGGTCGGGGTCCTTCGGGACGCCGGACTGAGCGTCAACACCGGCACCGTGAATCAGCCGGAAATCCTCAGCCGGGTGCTCGAGTTCGCCCCCGATGCGATCGGCACCGATCGCCCTCACGAGCTCCGCGCGGCAGCCGAAAGACTGATCGCGCCAGCAGCGCAGCCCGGACGGCCCGGCGGGTTGGCCGGGGCGCGGCCAGCCGCTGGCGTTGCCGGGCGATAGCGTCGGTGGCGATGAAGATTGCCCGCCTCGAACATGGCGAGAGCCCGGAGCGCGGCCGCCTCGGCCGCGCTCGGGCGCCGCGGGCGAGCCACGCCGAGTGGGCACCGGCGGCCGGGCGCGAGGATCCGCTGGCGATCCTGCGCCGTCAAGCGGAGACGCGGCTTCCCGAGTTGCTGCCGATCCGATACGGCCGGATGGCTGCGTCCCCGTTCGCCTTCTTCCGCGGCGCCGCGGCCGTGATGGCGGCCGATCTCGCCGGGACGCCGACCTCGGGCCTCGTCGTGCAGGCCTGCGGCGACGCCCACATCTCCAACTTCGGGGGATTCGCCGCCCCGGATCGGCGCCTCGTCTTCGGCCCCAACGACTTCGACGAGACGCTGCCGGGGCCCTGGGAGTGGGATCTGAAGCGAATGGCGGCGAGCATCGAGATCGCCGCCCGCGAGCTCGGCCTCGGTGCCAAGGGGCGGCGGGCCATGGTTGCGGCGGCGGTGCGCCAGTACCGCGACGGGATGCGGGAATTCGCGGCCGAGCCGATGCTCGAGGCCTGGTACGAGCGCCTCGACGCCGATGAGCTGACGGCCCGTTTCGGGACGCGCCTCGACGCCGACGGCCGCGAGCTGTTCGAGAGCACGTTCGCCAAGGGCAGGCGCAAGACGAGCGTCCGCGCGGCGAGGAAGCTGACCGAGGTGATCGACGGCCGGCTCCACTTCACCAGCGCGCCGCCGCTCCTGACCCCGCTGAGCGAGCTGTATGCGAGCGAGGATCCGCAGGAGCGGGAAGGCTACGTGCGCGAGCTGCTCGACGCCTACACCACGGGCCTCCATGCCGATGTCGAGCACCTCTTCCGCTCTTACGAGTTCGCTGACCTGGCACGCAAAGTGGTCGGGGTCGGAAGCGTCGGCACTCGAGCCTGGGTCTTTCTCTTCACCTCCAGGGGCGCCGGCGACCCGCTGGTCCTGCAGGCGAAGGAGGCCGTGGCCTCGGTGCTGGAGCCCCACCTCGGAGCGAGCGAGTATGAGAACCACGGCGAGCGAGTGGTGCGCGGGCAGCGGATGATGCAGGCCGCGACCGACATCTTCCTCAGCTGGCAGCGCAGCACCGGCCTCGACGGCCTCGATCACGATTTCTACGTGCGCCAGCTCTGGGACTGGAAGGCCTCGGCCGACCTGGCGCGGATGGACAAGCGTGGGCTCCTTGCCTACACGCGCGCCTGCGCCTGGTCGCTGGCCCGCTCGCACGCGCGCTCAGGCGACCGCCTGGCGATTGCCGCCTACCTCGGCAAAAGCGACCGGGTCGACCGCGCGATTGCCGAGTTCTCCGGGCGCTACGCGGACCAGAATGAACGAGACCACCTGCGATTGCGGCGGGCGATTGCCGGCGGCGAACTGGAGGCGCGGGACGGGGTCTGAGACGGAGAACGCAGCGCTCAGGGAAATCGATCGGATTGGGGCGCCTGCGATTGGTGGCCAAGCGCGAAGAGGGCTTTACGCGTTTGGTTCAAACACCTTCCGGTCAGGGCGATACAGAACCTCACATGGTTTAGCCGCGAGCATCAGTAGCTGGCTGCCGCGGGAAGACCGTCCGCGGACGTCGATTCGGCTCAAGGGCTCGCCGTAGGGGATGCGCTCGTGTGGGACGAGGTGTCGCCGATGTCGCTGCAGTGGGTCTCGGCGGCTTGATGATGGCGATCAGTTTCTCCGGCATTTGAGGAAGACGCTCTTCCTCAGATCGAGGGGATCAATCGGCAGCGCATCAGTGAGCGAGAAGTTCCAAATACTCTTTGGACCATGCCTCCCCTCAAGGTCTCCCCAGAACTCAAAGCGGCAGTCGAGGCAGTCACGAACAAGCGCGCCCGGTTCGTGCTCGATTTCATTCTGGCCAACGGGATCATCACTGCCGATGACATCCAAAGACAGGGCTACAGGGAGCATCGACGGGCGGTGATGGACTGCCGCGACCTCGGGTTCCCGATCATCAGGACGAAATCTCCCGGTGGCGGAATTGGAGCTTGGACGCTCGACGCGGACGGCACCTTCCGCGCCGGCCGATCGGGGAGGAAGACCTTCAAGAAGTCTTTCCGTCAGCAACTAATCGCAAGGGCCGAAGGACGGTGCGAGATCTGCGGAGCGCCGGAAGTCGATCGCCAGCTTCAAATCGATCATCGCATCCCCTATGGGATTGATCCGGGAAGTGGCGACGAAGTTGAGGCGGAGTATCAGATGCTGTGCGGCTCCTGCAACAGGTCAAAGTCATGGACGTGTGAGCGCGAATGCCCGAATTGGGAGCTACGCGATCCGTCTCTTTGCCAGACCTGCATGTGGGCCGATCCGGAGGATTACGAGCACATCGCGTCCCGCCTGCGTCGAAGAATCACGATTGTGCTCGACGGGCCTGAAGGAGCGGACCTTTTTGATCGACTAAAGAAGGCCGCTATGAATGAGGATCGGTCTCTGGACGAGTTCCTGCGAAAACGCCTAGAGCGCGAGAACTAAATGGTGTTCAACTTGCTTCGTCGGCATCCCGTCAACAAGGGTCGGGGACAAATAAAGCGACTCGAACGTTTCGGCTGACCGGCCATTGAGAGTGGCCTGAGATGAGCGACCAGCCGCAAGTTCGACATGAGCCCCAACGAGATCGCGCGGCAACGATGGGCCATAGGTCTTTTCGCCGTGCCTCCCGTCGTAGCTGAGGATCCAAGGCACGCGTCGCGTATTCAGCGAAGCAAGCATGGCTTCTAGATCGATCCTGTCGAAGCCTGCGTGATAGCGAGTATCAGGGCCTGAGCTAGTTCCCTGCCATGGCGGATCGAGATAAACAAGGTCCATAGACCCTGCCATGGCGGAAGTTGCTGAGGCATCCTTCGCGAGCGGGGTGGTGTTGCCGGACAGCAGTTCGTGGCAACCACTGATCTGGGCTCTCATCCTCGAAGGATGCATCCCCTTGCGTCGATGGTCTGCGGACTGTGAGAAGCCGCCACGCTTGTTCCACCGCGGAGCGTTCTTCACGCAACGGGCTAGGAGGTAGAGCAATCGGGCGGCTCCACCCTTTTCGTTGTACTCAGACCTAACGCGATTGAAGTGCTCTCGTGGTTCCCTGCTCTGCTCCTCCCAAAGATTTTCATATGCAGAGGCCAAGGCAGTCGGAGTGCCAAGCATGGCCCTCCAGATGTCCATCAGCGGCTCCAGTGAGTCCCCGATCACGTACTGCTCGGCTAGTCCGCGACTGTTGGCGGCGATCGTGAATGCCGCGGATCCCGCGAATGGCTCGTAAAGAGTCTGGAAGGTCAGGCCATCGACGAAGTCGAGTATCTGAGGCGCCAGTCGGCGCTTGCTGCCTTGATATGGAATCGGATGAGGCACTGCCCCCATGGGCCGACAACCTAGTCCCCTCTGCGGCGTCCCAGTCGATTCCGCTATCCAGCGCATTCTGAGCCGTTCCCGAAGTCCACCTCGATCGCCTCTGAGACACGCCAGATCCCGTCAACCCGGTTCAAATACCGTCCAGTCAGGCCGATCACCAACCTCCCGCACAGGGAGTGGGTTCAACGGCGCAGCTCGGCTCCCAGCCGACTGGCCAGTCGCACCGAGGCCTCGATCTCGGCCTTGCGGATCGAGACGCTCTCGACGTTGAGCCCGAAGGGGACCCCCAACCGCCGGCAGAACGCGATCAGGTCGACGGCCGTCGCGACGGCCTGCTCGTAGGAGGCGTCGAGGGTGTCGTCGGCATGGCGCAGCTCGTTCTCGATCCAGCGCGGAACGGTCACCCCGAGCCAGCGCAGGAACTCCAGGGTCTTGAGCGAGCCGCAGACCGAGAAGCTGAAGACGATCGGCACCGGCTCGAGTTTCTGCGCGGCGCACTCGTGGTGGTAGTCGGAGATCAGGTTCTTCGCCGCGTTGACGTCGTAGACGATCTGGGTGACGAAGAAGGAGCAGCCTGCGGCCTGCTTCGCGATCAGCCGGAGGTGCTCGTCGCCTGAGCGCGCATGTCGCTCGGCGATCGCAACCCCACCGAGCGGCAGCT
This sequence comes from Solirubrobacterales bacterium, assembly GCA_036494495.1. Taxonomy (GTDB): domain Bacteria; phylum Actinomycetota; class Thermoleophilia; order Solirubrobacterales; family 70-9; genus VAYN01. The sequence goes on from DASXOF010000024.1 coordinate 31,928, forward strand.
CCGGCTGCACCTCCTCGCGCAGCTCGTAGGCTCGGGCGAGCGAGGTGAGAACTTCCTTCTCGCGCGAGGAGGAGCCGACGAACACCGCCAGCGCCCGGGACGGATCCTGCTGCTCCAGCCAGGAGCGGAAGCGATCCTCTCGGTACTTGCCCACCGCGCGGTAGACGATCGCGGGGACCTCCAGCCCGGCAAGATTGCGGACGAGGTAATCGGCAGGGTCCATCGTCGGCAGGAACGGGAACGGGCGCTCGTCGGGATTGCGGTCGCTCTCGTCGTCGATGTCGTAGAGGACGAGGCCGTCGATCGCCAACGGCCGCAGCCGCTCGAGGGTGACCCGGCCGATCTCTGTTGCCTCAGGCGTGCTCGTCGTCAGTCGCGGCGGAGTCACTGCGAAGAGCAGGAACCCGCCCGAACGAGCAGCGATGCCCCGGTGCAGATTCACGCGCGGAACCGTAGCCGAGGGTCGCTCGGGCCGGATGTCGACCGTGGATCTTCTCGTCCAGGTGCGAAGGAAATCCGGCGGGCGGCCGAAAATGGGGGAGAGATAACCCCCCGCGCCGTTCGGCGCTTGTCCAAGGAGTGTCCTGATTCCGATGAACTCGTCCCGAAAGGTGCGCCGGCTGGCACCCGCGATCGCCGGCGCCTTGCTCGCGGTTGCCCTGATCGCGCCGGCTGTCAAGGCCGCCGAGATCCCGCCGCTGGTTACGACCTCCCAGTACAAAGCGCTGGTCGGCTATGTCGAAAAGGTCGATGGTCTCTCGCGCACGCCGGCCACGGCTGCCCAGAAAGCCTCCTACGAGGACCAGTTGGAGAACAAGCACGACTCCACGGTCGCCAAAGCGACGGCGCTCTTCAATCGCGGCAAACGGGCGGCACAGGTCGAATCCCAGCGCCAGATTGCGATCGGCGTGCGGACCATCCGGCAGACGGAGGCGGGGGAACTCGCCGCCCTGCGCCGCGATTACGACGCGCGGATGAACCGGGCCGCGTCCGACTACGGGCACTCGCTCGGCCGGGTCGAAGATCTCTTCGACAGCCGGAACGCGGCGTTGCGCCGTCAGGTCACCGGCTTGCGAAAGCAGAAGGCCGAAGCCGAAAGCCCGCTCCGCAAGGCCACGATCCAGGAAGCGATCGACCGGCGGACCAAGCGCGGGAGCGAAAATCGCAAGCTCCTGCAGGAAGAAGTCGCCGACCTGAAGGCTGGCTACGGGCGGGAAAAAGCGGCGATCCGCGAAGGCAAGCGATCCGCCACGCAGAGCCTGCAGCAGAACGACGCCGAAGCGATCCTGACCCTGCGCAATCGGGGCCAGCGGATCTACAACAGCACGGTTCGCACCCTCCAGGCCCGGCGCGTGAACCAGTTGAACGATCTCGAACGGAAGCTCAACGCGGGCCGCGCCGCTATCGCGCGGATTCCAGCGGCGAGCTGAATTACTGCCGCTCGCCGGGGGCTCGGATCCCCGGCGGGCGGCTTCGATGTAGCTGTCGGTGACGCTGCAGTGGAGAAGCTCGACTAGCCCGAGATAGCGTCGAGGTCCTCGAGGTCCGCCAGGTCGCGGGTCCGTCCCGCGGCTCTCTTCATCGCCTTCAAGTCCTCGCGCGAGCAGATCCAGACCCTCGATCCGAGGATCTCGGCTTCGGTCGCGCGTGAGCGGAGATCCTCGAAGCTCGGCACGCCATCGAGTCCCTGGACGACGTCGAGTCTTCCGAGGTTAGTCTCGATGACAACCTGCTCGCCTGCTGCGAGGGCCGCCGCAATCGAGAACGCGCTGCCGAGAAGTGCTTCGCCCTGTTGAACGTGTCCGCCGGCAGCCACCGCGACGCCCGCAACTCGCTTGAAGTTGTCAGCCTCCGCCGCCAGCACGACGTCGACGTCCTTCGTGCCTCGCACCACTCCCCAGGCATTTAGAGCGAGACCGCCGATCACGACGAACTCGACGTCCGCGTCGGCCAGGGAGCGAAGCAGCTCGTCGAAGGCTGGTTCGTTCAACGCTCGAGCACGGCGCCGGTGAATCGCAGCAGCTTGTGGCTGAGCGCGATTCCTTCGGACAGGTTGACGCTGAGCGGCCGCCGCGCGTCTTCCCTCAGGCGTTCGATCCGGATCTTCTCCATCCGTGTGGCAGCTGGCGGAGCGGCTTTCGCGCTTCCCTTCATCGCGCCAGATGCTAGCGCCGGCCGGCGTAGACCACCCCTTGGCCGCAAACACTCAATTACTTCTAAGCGGTACACGATTCTGTGTTAGCTTCGGCGCCGAGAGCTTCCTCACGCGGGAGAGGGGGGCTGCATGGAGACCGTCGTCGTCCAGCTAAACCACGAGGCTGCCACCGAGCTCGTTCGCCGAGAGGCGACGGGTTCCGGTCGGACCTTGCCTGGATTGGAGCAGCTCGGGCGCTCGCTCGAGCCGATGCACCCGGGCGAGAGCGACCCTGCGCTGGCCAGCTATTTCACGGTCGAGGTTCCGGACGCCGCCGCGGCAGACCGGGCGATCGCCGTCCTGCGTGAGCACGAGGCCGTCGAAGCGGCCTATGTGAAGCCCTCCGAGGAGCCGCCATAAACCGCCAAAGGGGGGGAGAGCCGTGCCGCCGTCGAGAGGGAAACGAAAGAAAGCTGCAAAGCCGCCATACGAGCTTCCCGCGCCCGAGCTGGTCGTGGTCGTCAGTCCTGAGGCGGGGTTGCGGGCCGGCCCGCAGAAGCTGGAAGCCGAGGAGGCCGACGCGCGGCCGTTGGCGAAGCTGATCGACAACGCCAAAGCGGACCTGCAGCCGCTGTTCGGCGCCAGCGAGGACCGGCTCCGGGCCGAGGCCGCGGCGGCGGCGGCGGCGACCGGGGCGCCGCAGCCCGATCTCTCCGTCTACTACCGGGTCGAGGGGGCCAAGGACCCGGGCGCGCTGGCCGAGGAGGTGAGGGCTCTCGACTTCGTCGAGGCCGCTTACGTGAAGCCACCCGCCGAGCCGCCGACCCTGCCGCGGGAGAACGCCCCGCTGACCGAGGAGCCGCCGCTGGCGACGCCGGACTTCACCGCGCGGCAGGCCTATCTCGAGGCAGCCCCCGGCGGCGTCGACGCGCGCTACGCCTGGACGCAGCCGGGCGGCGACGGAGCCGGCGTCAACATCATCGACGTCGAGGCCGCTTGGCGCTTCACCCACGAGGACCTGACCGGCAACCAGGGCGGCGTCATCG
>DASXOF010000025.1:0-21086 GCA_036494495.1 Solirubrobacterales bacterium
GCTTCGAGGACGGCGAGGAGCGCCGCGGCGAGGTCGCGGTGGTCGAGGAGGCCGAACGGCTCGCCTTCACCTGGCGCCGCGAGGAAGGCGGCGAGAGCTGGGTCGAGTGGATCGTCGACGCCGTCGCCGACGGCACCCGGCTGACCGTGATCGAGACCGCCGCCCCGGCCGGCCCGCTGCTCGCGGCTGCCGGCTGGGCGCCGCAGCTGCGGGCGCTGCCGCTCGTGCTCGGCCGCCTGGTCCTCGCCTAGGCCGCCGGTGGCCGCGCAGCCCTCCCCCCTCCCCGGCCCGATCGAGGAGCGAGTCGACCTCGTTTTCGGCGCCCTCGCCGACCCGACCCGGCGGCACCTGATGGAACTGCTCGCGGCCGAGCCGGGGGCGACCGCGACCGGGCTGGCGGCGACGCTGCCGATCAGCCGCCAGGCGGTCGCCAAGCACCTGAAGCTGCTCGGCGAGGCGGGCCTGGTCTCCAGCCGCCGCCGCGGCCGCGAGTCCCTGTTCGAGCTCGACCCCGAGCCGCTCGGCGAGGCGGTCGCCTGGATCGGCTCGGTCGGCGCCGAGTGGGACCAGCGCCTGGATGGCTTGCGCCGGCTCCTATCCCGCTGACGGTCTTCTTGGGGCGCATTTGTTCGACATAGCCGAACAAATGCGCCCCAGAGTTACTCAGGCGCCCTCCGCCGAGAACTTGTAGCCCACTCCTCGCACCGTCAGCACCAGCTCCGGCCGCTGGGGGTCGCGCTCGACCTTCTGCCGCAGGTTCGAGATGTGGACGTCGCAGGCGCGCTCGTCGCCTTCGAACTCGGTCTGCCACAGCTCCTCCATGATCTGGGCGCGGGCGAAGACCTCGCCGGGGCGGCCGGCCAGCAGCCGCAGCAGCTGGAACTCGGAGCGGGTCAGGTTGACCGGGGCGCCGCGGACGGTGGCGACGTGGCGGACGAGGTCGATCGAGACCGGCCCCGATTCGATTTTCACCGCCTGCGCCAGTGGCGAGCGGTCGAGCTCGCGGCGGCGCAGCTGGGCCCGCACCCGTCCCAGCAGCTCGCGCACCGAGAACGGCTTGGTCACGTAGTCGTCGGCCCCGACCTCGAGCCCGACCACCTTGTCGACCTCGGCGTCCTTGGCGGTCAGGACGATGATCGGGACCGCGCTGCGCGAGCGCACGTCGCGGCAGATGTCGAGGCCGCTCGGGCCGGGCATCATGATGTCGAGGATCAGCAGGTCGAAGGGGATGCCGTTGCCGAGCAGCGCCGCCGCCTCGTCGCCGTCGGCGGCCGCGGTCACCTCGAACCCCTCCTGGGTCAGCGCGTAGCCGACCGAGTCGCGGACCGAGGGCTCGTCGTCGGCGATCAGGATACGTCCGCTGCTCATCTCGAACGGCCGCGCATTCAGGCCACCGGGGTCGGGCTCGGTTGGGCGACGGGCAGCCGGACCCAGAACGTGCTGCCCTCGCCGAGGACGGATTCGGCGCCTATCTGGCCCCCCATCACGTCGACCATGCGGCGGGCGATCGCCAGGCCGAGGCCGAAGCCTTCCTGCTTGCGCGACTCGCTGCGCCGGTAAAACCGCTCGAAGACGCGCTCGATCTCCGCGGCGGGGATCCCCGTGCCGGTATCGACCACCTCGAGGATTACCTCTGCCTCGCCGTCATGTCTGCCGCGAACCGTAACGGTGCCGGGCGGCGGCGTGTTCTTGAAAGCGTTGGTCAGCAGGCCAATCATCACCTGCCGCAGCAGGGTCGGGTCGCCGGTCGCGGCCAGATCCCGCTCGACCTCGACCTCGAGCGCCACGTGCGGCGGCGGCTCGACCGCGGCGACGACGTCGCGGATCGCCAGCGGCACGTCGACGATCTCGCGTTCGGCGGCGCCGCTCGACTCGACCCGGGCCAGGGTCAGGAGCGACTGCGTCAGCCGGTTCATCCGCTCGGCGTCCTCGGCCAGGCGGTTGAGGAAGTGGTCGCGATCGTGGGGCGTGTTCTTGGCGCCGCTCTGGAGGACCTCGATCGCGCCCGAGATCCCCGCCAAGGGGTTCCGCAGCTCGTGCGCCGCGTTGGAGACGAAGTCGGCTTCGGCCAGCTCGCGGCGGAGCTCGTCGGTGCGGTCGCGGAGCACCGCGAGGACGGCGCGCTCGTCGGGCAGGGCGCGGGCGGTGAGCGCGTAGGCGCGGTCGCCGATCCGCAGCGCCGGGTGGGCGGAGAAGCCGACTTCGGAGGCGCGCTGCAGCTGCGGGAGGATCACCTGCGGCGGTTTCGTCCCGGCCTCGAGCAGGCGCGAGGCGGCGCTGTTGGAGAACCGCACCGGCCCCTCGTAGTCGACGACGATCACCGAGTCGGTCAGCCCGTCGAAGATCGCCGCCAGCTTGTTGCGGTCGGCGGTCAGCACCCCGAAGCTCTCTTTCAGCGAGGCCCGCATCGAGTCGAGGGCGCGGGCGAGGTCGCCGATCTCGTCGGGACCGGAGACCGCCAGCGGCGCGTCGAAGGAGCCGCCCGCCATCTCGCCGGCGGCGCGGGCGAGGCGGACGACGCGATGGGAGATCGCGACCGCGATCAGGAACCCGGCGAGGACGCCGATCATCACCGCCGCGACCAGCGCCTGCGGGTTGTCGCCGAACAGGTAGACGGCGGCGGCGGTGATCAGGCTGACGACGCCGAAGGCACCGGTCAGCCACAGACGCATCCCGATCCGGGGCGTCGACGGCTGCGGTTTGGCCGAGATCTCGGTCACAGTCGCCATGAAGGTTTACTAACACAATCTGAATCGGCCCGCCATGGGACAATCGCCGGATGCGCCCCTCCCTGCTGCCGCTGGCCGCGGACAAGGCGAACCAGGTCCACCTGACCGCGCAGACGCGGATCGTCGCCGCGGTGATCGCGCTCGCCTTCATGGCCTTCATCCTCGACATGATCCGCCGTGACCGCCTGCAGGAGCGCTACAGCGTGGTCTGGCTGGTGGCCGGGATCGGGATGCTCGCCGGCGCTGCCTTCCCCGGGCTGCTGGAGCTGGTCGCCAACATCCTCGGCGTCCGCGACACCAACGTCGCCCTCTTCTCGATCGTGCTCCTGCTGCTGCTCGGGCTGGCGCTCAACTTCAGCGTGCTGATGTCGCGCCAGGCCGACCAGATCACCCGCCTGGCGCAGGAACTGGCGCTCGAGAAAGCGCGGGCGCAGCGACTGAACGGCGGCGAGCCGGGCGGCGCTACGCCGGGCCCAGCTCCCGAGCCAGGCGGAAGAAAAGCGCCTCCAGGGCAAGCTCCTCGCTGACGTTCAGGTCGAGGCTGCGGCGGGTCTCTTCGGCCGCCGCGGCGGCGCGGCGGGGCGCGGCGGGGTCAGCGAGCCGGCCGGCCTCGGCGCGGAGCCGATCGAGGCGATCGCGGGCGAAGACCACCTCCTCGGCGCCGGCGGCGAGCGCCGCCAGGTCGCGCAGGTGGGCGGCGCAGAGCTCGAGGCCGAGGTCGAGGATCTCGGTGCGGCGACGGCGGCCGACCCGTTTCGCCTCGTCGGCGAGCTCGCGGGCGGAGCGTTTGATCCCGGCTTTCGCCTCCTCCTCGAGCGCTTCGCGGGCGGCCGCTTCGGCCTCCTCGCCGGCCGCGGTGGCGCGCTCGAGCAGGGCTTTCCAGGGGGCGGAGGAGAGCCCGCAGCTCGCGGCGGCGGCGACGCAGGCGTCGGCCTCGCCCCGCAGCTCGCGGCCGAGCGGCGTCAGCAGCAGCCGGGCGCGCTCGCTGTCGCCGGCGGCGAGCCGGGCAGCCGCCGCGATCTCCGCCGGGTCGGCGTCGCCGCCCGCGGCCGAGGCCGCCAGCTCGGCCTCGAGCACCTCAGCCGGGTAGGGGGCGAACTCGACCGGCGCGCAGCGCGAGGCGATCGTCTCCAGCAGGATCTCCGGTTCGGAGGTGAGGAGGACGATGTGCGCGTAGGGCGGCGGCTCCTCGAGCGTCTTCAGCAGCGCGTTCTGGCTCTCGTCGCGGAGCGCCTCCGCCGCCTCGATCACGAAGACCCGCTTGCCGCCTTCGAACGGCCGGTAGGCGGCGGCGCGGATCACCCGCTCGCGCACGTCCTCGACCATGTGCTGGGCGCCGCGCGGGGCGATCCAGACCAGGTCCGGGTGCGGCGAGGGGTCGAGCAGGGCGCGGCGGCGCGCGTCCTCGGGATCGGCGGCGCCGGCGGCGAGGATCTCGGCGGCCAGCGCCCGCGCCGCGGCGCGCTTGCCGGAGCCGCGCGGCCCGCGGAACAGATAGGCGTGCGAGGGACCGGCCGCGAGCGCCGCCTGCAGCGCCACCCGCGCCCGCCCCTGGTGCTCCGTGGCCTGCTCCAGCGCCGCGCTCACCGGCCCACCCCCGCTCCGTTCGCTTTTTCTACTCCATATGAGGGAGAAAAAACGAACGGAGGGGCGCTGTGGGTCGCCCTCACCGCGCCGCCTCGACCGCTGCGAGCACTCGCTGGTGGACCTGCTCGACGCTGCCGGTCGCGTCGATCACGACCATCCGGTCGGAGATCTGGGCGATTTCGTCGTAGGCGGCGGCGACCGTCTGCTGCAGGAGCAGGCCCTCGGCCTCGAAGCGGTCCTCGCCCTCCGCGCGGCCGATCGAGTCCTCGGGGTCGATCTTCAGCAGCACCGTGACGTCGGGCCAGAGGCCGTCGGTCGCCCGGTCGCAGAGCGAGATCACCTCGCCGACCCCGAGCCCGCGCGCCGCCCCTTGGTAGGCGACGCTCGAGTCCGAGAAGCGGTCGGCGACGACGTCGCGGCCGGCGTGGAGCGCCGGCCGGATCACCCGCTCGGTGAGGTCGGCGCGGGCGGCGAGGAAGAGCAGCAGCTCGGCCAGCGGCTCGAGCGGCAGCGCGGGGTCGGCGAGCAGGCCGCGGATCCGCTCCGCCGCCTCGGTCCCCCCCGGCTCGCGGATCGCCACCGTCTCGGATCCGAGCGCCTCGACCAGCAGCCGCGCCTGGGTGCTCTTGCCCGAGCCGTCGACGCCCTCGAGCGAGATGAACATGCAGCCGGACCGGCTAGCTTTTGGCGCCGGCTTTGGCGCGTTTGCGTTTCACGCCGCGGGTCGCCGTGTCGGCTTTCGAGGCTTTGACTTTCGAGCCTTTGCCCTTCGCCGGCGCCGCCGCGTCCTCGTCGCCTTTCGGCTTCGGTTTCTTCTCCATCTCTTCTTTCGCGGCTTTGGCGGCTTCGCGCTCGGCCCGGCGTTTCTTCATCTCCTGCATCGACTCGCAGTCGTCGTTCAGGCAGAGGTTCCAGGGCCGGCCGCGGAAGGGCTGGACTTTGAGGCGCGGGGTGCGGTCGCAGATCGAGCAGCGCTCCTCGAGCCGGAAGACGTCGCCGCGCTGCGGCAGCGGGAAGGTCTGATCGCACGAGTTGGGATCGTCGGGCTCGGCTTCGGCTTTCCAGCCGCTGCAGCCGACGAACCGTTTGCCCGATTTTTTCGCCCGGATGATCCGCAGCATGTTCGGCGAGCCGTCCTCCTTCGTCCGGCCCGCTTCCTCGCAGACCTTGCAGGGGCCGAGGATGCGGTCCTCGTCCATCCCTTTCCAGACGACTTTGGCCAGGTCTTCGCGGCTCTCGTCGATTTCCGACCAGGTCTTGTGGAGCAGTTCGCGGCTCTCGCCGACGACGGCTTTCTTGGTCCCCTCGCCGGCTGCGATCCGGTCCATCTCGGCCTCGAGCAGCGCGGTCATCTCCGGCGTCGCCATCGCCGGCACGAAGCTCTTGAACGCCTCGTAGAGGGCGACGCCGGTCTCGGTCGGGATCGGCGGGTTGCCGTAGACGTAGCCGCGGTCGAAGAGCTTCTGGATGATGTCGGCGCGGGTCGCTTTGGTGCCGAGGCCGCGCTCCTCCATCATCTCGATCAGTTTCGCCTGCGAGATCCGCGACGGCGGCGGCGTTTCCTTGCCGATGCTCCACGGGTTGGTCGCCGGCGCGTCCTCGCCGACGAACTCCTCGGCATTGGAGAGCGCCAGCGTCTGTCCCTCCTGCAGCGCCGGGATCTCCTCGTCGGCGGAGCGGGCGTAGGTGTAGATGCCGGCGTATCCGGCGTCGACGAGGACCGAGCCGCGGACGAAGTACGTCTGGTCGCCGGCCTCGATGTCGGCGCGGGTCGACTCGGTGATCATCGGCGGGCTGAAGGTGGCGAGGAAGCGGCGCACGACCAGTTCGTAGACGCGTTTCTTGGAGCCCTCGAGCGCGCCGGGGTGGATCGCCTGGGTCGGGTAGATCGGCGGGTGGTCGGTGGTCTCTTTTTTGCCGCGGGTCGGCGTCAGCGGGCCCTCGAGCAGGCCGGAGGCGGCGGAGAACTCCTTGATCCGGACCAGCGAGGAGATCAGCTCGTGCACCGGCAGCGAGGACGGGTAGACCGTGTTGTCGGTCCGCGGGTAGGAGATGAAGCCGTCCATATAGAGGTCCTCGGCGATCCGCATCGCGCTGGCGGGGGTGATCCCGAGGCGGCTGGAGGCGTCGGTCGAGAAGGCGGTGGTGTTGTAGGGGGTCGGCGGTTTGCGGGTGTTTTTCCGCGCCGTCACCGATTTGACCGTGCCCGGCGAGGAGGTTCCGGCGAGGGCCGCCTTGGACTCCGCCTCCTCCCAGAATTTGTCGACCGTGTGGTGGGCCTCGAAGACCCCGTCGGGGTGCTCGAACTTCGCGAACACTTCCCAGAACGGTTTCGGGACGTGGGCGCGGCGCTCCATCTCGCGCTCGACGATCAGGCCCAGGGTCGGGCTCTGGACGCGGCCGACCGAGAGGAAGTTGGAGCCGAAGCGGCGGGTCGCCAGCGAGACCGCGCGGGTCAGCGTCGCGCCCCACAGCAGGTCGATGTCCTGGCGGGCGGCGCCGGCGTTGGCAAGCGGGTAGGAGAGGTAGTCGAGCTCGTCGAAGGCCCGCAGCAGTTCCTCTTTGGTCGTCGCCGAGTAGCGGGCGCGGAGGATCTTCAGCGTCCCCGCCTCGGTCTCGTCGCGGCTGCCGAGCGCCGGGTTGGCGTCGAGCATCTCCTCCAGGGCCTCCAGCCCGATCAGCTCTCCCTCGCGGTCGAAGTCGGTGGCGATCACCAGCTCGTCCGCCTGTTTGGCCATTTTCCTGATCGCTTTGACGACGTTTTTGTCGGTCGGCTCCTTGATCAGCTGAGCGTCGATCAGGTCGTGCAGGTCGGTCTTCTGCCAGTTCGAGTAGCCCTCGGGGAAGGCGGGGCCGAGCACGTGGCCCTTGAGCCCGATCGCCATCTGCTCGCCGCCGTCGGGGTCGGTCCAGGTGTAGAAGGGGACTTTGTAGGTTTTGTCCGCTTTCGGCCCGCCGCTGGGCGCGCCGAGGACCTCGGCGATTTTTTTCGCGCTGCTGTTCTTCTCGGTCACGATCAGTCTCATCGGGCGGCGAGGGTAGCAGGGGCGCTGGGCCGCACTTCTCGGCCGAGCTGGAGGTCGCCCAACACCCGGCCACGGCATTCCGCACTAGGATGCGCGCCCTGATGAGGTGCTTGGTAACCGGCGGAGCGGGATTCATCGGCTCGAATCTGGTCGACGCGCTGCTCGATCGCGGCGACCAGGTGACGGTCGTCGACGACCTCTCGACCGGGCGCCGGGTCAACCTCGAGGGGGCGCTGGCGGCCGGCGCCGAGCTGCTCGAGCTCGACATCCGCGACGCCGCGGCGCTGAGCGCGGCCGCCGCCGAGCGCAAGCCGGAGGCGATCTTCCACCTCGCCGCCCAGATCGACGTCCGCAAGTCGCTCGAGGACCCGGCCTTCGACGCCGCGGTCAACGTCGGCGGCACCGCCAACGTGCTCGAGGCGGCGGGCGAGGCCGGCAGCGCCCGGGTCGTCTTCGTCTCCACCGGCGGCGCGATCTACGGCGAGGGCGCCGGCAAGGAGCTGCCGCTCGACGAGTCGGCCGAGATCGCCCCGATGTCCGCCTACGGCCAGAGCAAGTACGCGGCCGAGGGCTACCTGGCGCTCTACGAGCGGCTCTACGGGGTCTCGGGGATGGCGCTGCGGCTGGGCAACGTCTACGGGCCGCGCCAGGACCCGCTCGGCGAGGCAGGCGTGGTGGCGATCTTCTGCGGCAAGCTGCGCGACGGCGGCCGCCCGACCGTGTTCGGCGACGGCACCCAGACGCGGGACTACATATATGTCGGCGACGTGGTCGACGCCGCCCTCGCCGCCGCGGCCTCGGACCACGTCGGCGCGGTCAACATCGGCACCGGCGTCGAGTCGAGCGTGCTCGACCTGATCGCGGTGCTGGGCGAGCTCGGCGACGGCGACGGCTTCGAGGCCGAGTTCGCGCCGCCGCGGCAGGGCGAGGTGCAGCAGATCGCGCTCGACGCGGGCCTCGCCCGCCAGGTGCTGGGTTGGACCGCGAAGACCGACCTGCGCGAGGGCATGCGGCTCACGCTCGAGTCGATTTAGGCGCGACTGGCGCGCCCGGCCGATTCGCCCCGATCATTAACCTGTTTGCAATGCCAGCTCAGGCTTACGCCGGCAAGGAGTGCGTCTGCCAGTTCCGCAAGGGGATCTGCGACCAGTCGTGCGTGCGCGACATGCTGGAGACGCCGTTCTATATCGCCTGCCTGAAGCTGACCGGCCGCAAGTGCCTTGTCGTCGGCGCCGGCGACGTCGGCCTCGAGAAGGTCGAGGGCCTGCTCGCCTGCGACGGCGACGTCACCCTGCTCGCCCCCGACGCCCATCCCGAGCTGGAGTCGCTGGCGGCGGAGGGCTCGATCGCCTGGGAGCGCCGCGCCTACGCCGGCCCCGAGGACCTCGAGGGCGTCTTCATGGTGATCGCCGCGACCAACGACTCCGAGGTCAACATCGAGGTCTACGACGACGCCGAGCAGCGGGCGATGCTGGTCAACGTGGTCGACGTGCCGCCGCTCTGCAACTTCATCCTGCCGGCGATCGTCCGCAGCGGGCCGCTGGCGATCGCGATCTCGACCGCCGGCGCCTCGCCGGCGCTGGCGAAGCGGATGAAGCGCGAGGTCTCCGAGCTCTTCGGCGAGGAGTACGCGCGGCTGGCGGTGATCCTCAACGACGCCCGCGGCTGGGCGAAGGGGACGCTGCCGACCTACCAGGACCGCAAGGAGTTCTTCGAGGGCATCGTCAACGGCGACCCCGACCCGGTCGAGCTGGTCCGCGAGGGCCGCGAGGCCGAGGTGCTGGAGATCATCGCCGCGGCCAAGGTCCGCGCCGAGGGCGCGCTCGCGGCCTAGGCCTGGCGCCACCGGGCCGGAAGCTCAGCCGAGGCTGCAGGCGACGCCGCGGACGCGGTCGAGCGTCCCGGTCAACAGCTCGGCCTCGTTGCTGGTGATGTTGGCGGCAAAGGCGACCTGGAGCTCGCCGGAGACGACCGGCAGCATCTCGTTCAGCAGCTCGGCACCGGCCGGGAGCAGCGACGCGTAGGAGACGCGGCGGTCGGTCTCGCAGAAGACGCGCTCCAGCAGGCCCGCCTTGACCAGGCGGTCGACCAGCTTGGTGAGGCCGCCGCGGGTGATGATCAGCGCCTCGGCCAGCTCCCCCATCTTCATCCGGCCATCGTGCTCGGCCACCGTGCTGAGCACGTCGAACCAGGAGAGGGGCGGCAGGCCGGCGTCGGTAAGCGCTTCCTGGACGCGGATGCTGACTGCTGCGTGGGTGCGCACCAGCGAGCGCCAGGCGACCTGGTGGGGCGCGTGGCAGGCGTCGACGTTTGCGTCGAGGACGGTGCCGGGGGTGGTCGGGGTGCTCTCGTCGCTCATGCAGCGATTATCGCACAAATGGTTGCGGAGCTAATAGTTGTTGGCTCAAGCTTTTCTGCTACGATTGTTTCTAGGTCAACTGTTTCCAAGGAACTTCAACGAAAGGCAAGCGAGAGAGATGAGCACCGAGACCCTCAACCAGCAGGTTCCGGCGGGCACCTGGACCGTCGACCCCGTCCACTCCGGGATCCACTTCGCGATCACCCACAACGGCATCGCCACCTACCGCAGCGGCTTCGAGGACTACTCGGTGACGCTCACCGGCGGCGAGGCCCCGCAGCTCGCCGGCAGCGTCGAGGTCGGCAGCATCGAGGTCGACGAGCCGCAGCTGAAGGGCCACCTGCTGAGCCCGGACTTCTTCGACGCGGAAAGGTTCCCGCAGGTCAGGTTCAGCTCGACCGAGCTCAGCGTCGAGGACGACGGCAGCGTCCGCCTCGCCGGCGACTTCGAGCTCCACGGCGAGACCCGCCGGGTCGAGGCGACCGGCAGGTTCGGCCAGCTCGGCGCCGACCTCGGCGGCAACGAGCGGGTCGGGCTCTCGCTGGCGACGGCCCTTGACCGTCGCGATTTCGGCATGAGCTGGAACGCCGAGCTGCCGAAGGGCGGCAACGTCCTCGAGTACGAGGTCGCGATCAACGTCGAGCTCGAGCTCGTCGCCCAGGAGTCGTAACGATGCGGGTCCTCGGCATCTCCGGGAGCCTGCGCCGGGACTCCTACAACCACGCGCTCCTCCGGCGGGCAGCCGAGCGGCTGCCCGCCGGCGCCGAGCTCGTCGAGTTCGATCGGCTGCGGGAGATCCCGCCCTACGACGCCGACCTCGAAGAGGGCGGGGCGCCTGCTCCGGAGCCGGTCGAGGCGATGCGCGAGGCGATGCGCGAGGCCGACGCGGTCCTGATCGCGACCCCGGAGTACAACCACTCGATCCCCGGAGTGCTCAAGAACGCGCTCGACTGGGCCTCGCGCCCGGCCGGCGAGAGCGCCCTGACCGGGACGCCGGCGGCGGTGATCGGCGCCTCGACCGGGATGTTCGGCGCGGTCTGGGCCCAGGCCGACCTGCGCAAGGTGCTCGGGGCCCTCGGCGGCCGCGTCGTCGACGCCGAGCTGCCGATCCCCCACGCCGCCCAGGCCTACGCCGACGGCGCGCTGCATCTCAGCCCCGAGCAGGCCTCGGCCCTGGACGAGATCCTCGCCGAGCTGCTGGGCGAAGTCGAGGAGCTCCGCGAAGCGGTGCCCCAGCCCGTCGCCGCTTAGCCGGCCCGGCGCTCGCTAGTAGCCGCTGAAGACCGAGGCGACGCGGCGGGCGCCGGATTCGTGGGCGCGGTGGGTGGCGACCTTGAAGGCGTCGTGCTTGGTGCGTCCGTAGCCGGCGAAGTAGAGGCCGTTGCTGCGCTTCTGCACCAGCGCCGCGTAGCCGTTGGCGACCCAGACGGCGACCTTGCAGTGGCTGGTCCCGCACTCGACCCGGGCCCGGTGCTGGGCGGCGCGGGCGGTGTTGTAGTCGAAGGAGGTGCCGTACTTGCCGGTGATCGGGTCGACGGCGATCGCCCCCCACGCGGCCTGCGCGGCGGCCGGGATGGCGAGGAGGAGCGAGACGGCGGTCAGCCCGGCGACGAGACGGGCGCAGAGGCGGACGGACGGTTTGGCACTCGGCTTCGGGTTGCGCATGCGGCGGTTCTAGCAGGACCGCCGCATGCGGCGCAACGAGCCGCCCTGGAGGGCCTGGCGAAACCCACCTCGGCGACTACGCGTGCGGCAGGGCGAAGAAGGCGATCGCCGAGAAGTGGGCGAGCGCGGCGGCGATCACGAACAGGTGGAAGACCTCGTGGTAGCCGAAGATCGCCGGGTTCGGGTTCGGGCGCTGGATCGCGTAGACCACCGCGCCGGCGGTGTAGAGGGCGCCGCCGGCGACCAGCAGCATCGCCCCCGCCACACCAAGGGAGGTCCAGAGCGCCGGGAAGCAGACGACGGCGACCCAGCCGAGGGCCATGTAGATCAGCACCGAGGCCCATTTCGGGTGCTCGATCCAGATCATCTCGACCACCGCGCCGGCAATCGCGCCGACCCAGACGACGACCAGGATCGCCGTCGCCAGCGCCCCGTGCAGGGCGAGCAGGGCGAACGGGGTGTAGGTCCCGGCGATGAGGAGGAAGATCATCGAGTGATCGAGCCGGCGCATCCAGCGGCGCACGTTGGGACGTTTCCAGTTGACCCGGTGGTACAGGGCGCTGGTGCCGAACAGGGCCGAGAGGCTGACCGCATATATGGCGACCGCGAGGGTCGCCTTCGGAGTCGAGGCGAGGAGGATCAGGGCGGCGCCGAAGAAGAGCGAGGCGAAGAAGGCCCACTCGTGGGAGACGCCGCGCAGCTTCGGCTTGACCAGGGCGATCGCCTCGGCCGTCACCTCTTTGGCCGCGGTCGCCCGCTCGCCGACCGCCTCCTTGGCGGCGGCGGCGCGGTCGTTGACGGCCTCGCGGGCGGCGGCCGCGCGGTCGTTCATCGACTCGCGGGCGGCGGTCGCCTTCTCCCCCATCCTCTCCGCGCTCTTGCGCAGCTCCTCCATCATCGTCTTAGAGGCTACCCGGCAAAAAGCCCGAGGATGCGGAGTTGACACAATATGTAGAGCTGGCGCCAGCTCTATCACCCCCGCTTTTTGCGGATTTGCGGCCTGTTTCCGTCCGGGGGGCGCGCCATCCTCCTCAACCCCTTCAAAGACGCCGCGAGAGGAGCAGTTCGATGTCCAAGACCGCCACTAGTACTCCCAAAAACGGTCTCCAGGGCCTCTCGGTCGAGCGCAAGTTTTCCAGTTCCGACGTGCATCCTTTCGACCAGATCGAGTGGGAGATCCGCGATGCGGTGATCGGCGATCCCGCCAACCCGGCCTTCGAGCAGCGCGGCGTCGAGTTCCCCAAGTCGTGGTCGCAGAACGCGACCAACATCGTCGCCCAGAAGTACTTCCGCGGCAAGCTCGGCAGCCCCGAGCGCGAGAGCTCGGTCAAACAGATGATCGGCCGCGTCGCCGGGACGATCGCGAACTGGGGCCGCGAGGGCGCCTACTTCGCCTCGCCCGAGGACGCCGACGCCTTCGAGGACGAGCTGACCGCGATCCTGCTCAACCAGAAGGCGGCCTTCAACTCGCCGGTCTGGTTCAACGTCGGCTTCGAGGAGAAGCCGCAGTGCTCGGCCTGCTTCATCCTGAGCGTCGACGACACGATGGAGTCGATCCTCGAGTGGAACACCAAGGAGGGGATGATCTTCCGCGGCGGCTCCGGCTCGGGGATCAACCTCTCGAACATCCGCGGCTCGGTCGAGCACCTCTCCAAGGGCGGCCTCGCCTCCGGCCCTGTCAGCTTCATGCGCGGCGCCGACGCCTGGGCGGGGACGATCAAGTCGGGCGGCAAGACCCGCCGGGCGGCGAAGATGGTCGTCCTCGACGTCGACCATCCCGACATCGAGGACTTCATCTGGTGCAAGGCCAAGGAGGAGGAGAAGGCGGGGGCGCTGCGCGACGCCGGCTTCGACATGTCGATCGACGGCGAGGGCTTCAACTCGATCCAGTACCAGAACGCCAACAACTCGGTGCGGGTCACCGATGACTTCATGGAGGCGGTCGAGTCCGGTGAGGACTGGCACCTGACCGCCCGCACCGACGGCTCGGTGACGAAAACCCTCGACGCCCGCCAGTTGATGACCGAGATCGCCGACGCCGCCTGGCGCTGCGCCGATCCGGGGATCCAGTACGACACCACGATCAACCGCTGGCACACCTGCCCGGAGTCGGGCCGAATCAACGCCTCCAACCCCTGCAGCGAGTACATGCACGTCGACAACTCGGCCTGCAACCTCGCCTCGCTCAACTTGATGAAATTCCGTCGCGAGGACGGCAGCTTCGACAGCGAGGACTTCGAGCACGCGGTCGACATCGTCTTCCTCGCCCAGGAGATCGTCGTCAGCCCCTCGAGCTACCCGACCGAGGAAATCGGCGAGAACGCCCGGCGCTTCCGCCAGCTCGGCCTCGGCTTCGCCAACCTCGGCGCGCTGCTGATGTCGGACGGCCTCCCCTACGACTCCGACGAGGGCCGCAACATCGCCGCCGCGATCACGGCGCTGATGACCGGCCGCGCCTACCGCCAGTCGGCGCTGATCGCCGCCGGAGCCACCGGGCCCTACGACGAGTACGAGCGCAACCGCGAGCCGCACAACGGCGTCATGCGGATGCACCGCGACGCCGCCTACGACGTCGACGCTGACGGGATCAAGGGCGACCTGCTCGAGGCGGCGCGGCGCTCCTGGGACGAAGCGGTCGAGCTCGGCGACGAGCACGGCTACCGCAACGCGCAGGCCACGGTCTTCGCGCCGACCGGGACGATCAGCTTCCTGATGGACTGCGACACGACCGGGATCGAGCCCGACTTCTCGCTGGTCAAGTACAAGGAGCTGGTCGGCGGCGGGCAGATGACGATCGTCAACCGCTCGGTGCCGCTGGCGCTGCAGACGCTCGGCTACTCGGAGGCGGAGGTCGACCAGATCGACGCCTACATCGCCGAGAAGGGGACGATCGTCGGCGCCCCGGGCCTGAAAGAGGAGGACCTACCGGTCTTCGACGTCGCGGTGGGCGAGCGGGCGATCTCCTACACCGGCCACATCGACATGATGGCGGCGACCCAGCCGTTCCTCTCGGGGGCGATCTCGAAGACGGTCAACATGCCGCAGTCGGCGACGATCGAGGACATCGCCGACGCCTACACGCGCGGCTGGAAGGGCGGCCTGAAGGCGCTCGCGATCTACCGCGACGGCTCGAAGACGGCGCAGGCGCTGCGCACCGACGCCCAGGAAGAAAAGGCCGAGCCCGAGGTGGTGGTGCTGCCGCCGGAGCGCAAACGGATGCCGCAGGAGCGCGAATCGATCACCCACAAGTTCTCGATCGCCGGCCACGAGGGCTACATCACCGCCGGCAAATACGAAGACGGCTCGGTCGGCGAGATCTTCCTCACCGACATCGGCAAGGAGGGCTCGACGATGCGCGGGCTCCTCAACGCCTTCGCGACGGCGATCTCGCTCGGCCTCCAGTACGGCGTTCCGCTCGAGGACTTCGTGCGCAAGTTCAGCTACATGCGCTTCGACCCGGAGGGGATGACCAACAACCCGGAGATCCCGTTCGCCAAATCGATGCCGGACTACATCATGCGCTGGGTCGCCAGCCGCTTCATCGAGGACACCGAGACGCTCGAGGAACTGGGGATCATGACCCAGGAGGTCCGCAACAAGAAGGAAGCCGAGGTCTCCCAGCTCGGGCTCGGGATAGCCACCGACACCGCGGGCCCGGCGAACGGCGGCAACGGCGGCAACGGGAACGGCCACGCCAAGGAGGGCGCCGCGAAGCCGGCGGCAAAAGCCGGCCAGGCGGTCCCCGCCGCGGCGGCCTTCACCGACTCGCCCCCGGTCCGACCGGCGAGGATGCAGGGCCTCGAGCTCGGCCCGGCCTGCGAGCAGTGCGGAGGGATGATGCAGCGGACGGGCAGCTGCTACACGTGCAGCTCGTGCGGCAACAACACCGGCTGCGGTTGATTCAGGCAGGCTGATCTAGACCGGCGCGGGCCCCGCAGAGGCCCGCGCCCAACCGCGCTGGGGCGCGAGGAGGGGTCCGATGCGGCGACGGGAGGCTGGCGAGGGACGGATCGTGGTCCTCGCGCTGGCGGCGGCGCTGTGCGTCGGCGCGGCGGTTCTGATCGTCAAGGTCGCCGGCGGCTCGGAGTTGACGGCCGCCAGGGTTCTGTACATCGCCGTGGCGCTGATCGTCTATGGCGCGAGCGCGGCGACGGGGCTGCACCTGGCTGAGCGGCGGCCCCGGCTGGCGCCGGTCGGCTACCTGACGACGCTCGTCGGCCTGCTCGCGTTTGCCCTGTTCGTTTGGCGCGTGCTCGACGAAGCATTCCTCTTGGGCGGCGATACCGAGCTGCCGGCGATCGGCCTCGCCCTGGCGCTGACGATGGGGCAGGCCTCGCTGGTTGCGGCCTACGATCGCCCCGAGGACCCCGTCTACCTGCGGGGCGCCAGCGCGGGCACGATCCTCATCGTCGTCGGGCTCGGCGTCCTCGCCGCGCTGGACGTGGCGTTGGACGGGCTCTCGGTCTCGCCCGAGGTCTACGGCGTAATGGCGACCCTGTACCTGCTCGGAGCGGCGCTTGTGGTGCTGTTCAGGCTCGACGAGTGGGGTCGCCGGCGATCGGCGGTCGGCTCGGTGCCTCTCGACCACGTCGTGATCGCGGTCTCCGACCGGGCCGCGGCGACGCGCTTCTACACCACCCTGCTCGGGGCCGAGGTGGTCGAGCGGCCCGAAGGCCGGATCGCCTTCCGGGTCGGTGAGCAGCTGCTGAACGTGCACGAAGCCGACTCGGCCGCGACGCCGCTGGCGGAGGACCCGGTGCGACCGGGCAACAGCGACCTCTGCTTCGCCTGGCCCGGCTCGCCGCAGCTGGCGATCGACCTGGTGCGGGCGGTCGGCGCTCCGCTGGTGATCGGGCCGGTTCCGCGGAACGGCGCTCGCGGCCCAGGCCAAAGCGTCTACTGCCGTGACCCGGACGGCAGCCTGATCGAGCTGATCTCCTACGGCTGAGACGCTGGGGCCGTCGTGCCCCGGCGTCTCAGCCGAGCACGACCTCGGCGTCGTGGCGCGGGGTCTCGGTGATCGCCCGGCGGTAGTTGCGCTCAGGGGCCGGGTCGGAGGGCCGGATCCGGTGCCGCTTGACCAGCTCGCGGAGGACCACGGTCATCTCGAACTGGGCGAAGGCGGCGCCGAGGCAGCGGCGGACGCCACCGCCGAAGGGGATCCAGGTGTAGGTCCCGGGCGGCTGCTCGATGAAGCGCTCGGGGAGGAAGCGCTCCGGTTCGGGGTAGATCCGCGGGTCGCGGTGGACGAGGTGGATCGCCGGCACCACCGCCGCCCCGGCCGGCAGCTCGTAACCGCCGATCTCGACCGGCTCGGTCAGGCGGCGGATCACGATCGAGATCACCGGCCGCAGCCGCAGCGTCTCCTGGATCGTCGCGGTCAGGTAGGCGTCCTCGCCGGCCAGGACCTCCTCGCGCAGGCGCTCGAGCTTCTCCGGGTGGCGGGCCAGGCGCTCGACCGCCCAGGCGAGGGCGGTCGCGGTCGTCTCGTGGCCCGCGACCAGGAGAGTGAGGAGCTCGTCGCGGATCTCGGCCTCGCTCATCGGCGAGCCGTCCTCGTGGCGGGCGGCGAGCATCAGCGAGAGGACGTCGTCGCGCTCCTCCAGGTCGGCGGCGTCGCGGCGCTCGGCGATCTCGGCGGCGATCAGCTCGTCGACCCGCTCGACCCGGCGGCGGAAGGCGGAGACGGAGCGGACCCGCTCGGGGCCGATCGCCAGCATCGGCACCAGGAAGCGGGGGTCGGTGGTGAGGTCGAGGAAGCCGCGCAGCGCCTCGCGGAGCTGCTCGAGGCGGGCGCCGCCGTGGACGCCGAAGACGGTCTCGATGATGATCTCGAGCGTCATCGCCTGCATCCGCGGCCGCAGCCGGTACGGGGTGCCGGTCGGCCAGCTCTCGATCTCGCGGGCGGCGATCGCCTCCATCTGCTCGGCGTAGCCCTGCATGCGCTCACCGTGGAACGGCGGCAGCAGCAACCGGCGCTGGCCGATGTGGCGCTTCTCGTCGAGGACCAGGACCGAGTTCTCGCCGAGCAGCGGTCGCAGGATCTGGTTGCCCTCGCCGGCGTGGAACACCTTGGGGTCGCCGGTGAAGACCTGCTTGATCACCTCGGGCTCGGTGACGATCACCCACTCGCCCTCATAGGCGATCTTCAGCGTGAAGGTCGGCCCCAGCCGCGCCCGGCACTGCTCCAGCAGCCATTGGGCGCGGCGCGACCAGATCGCGGTCTGGACCACCCGGGACATTCGCGGCCCGCGCGGCACGCCCCTGATCGAGCCGCTCCCGGGAGCGGTCGGCGGAGCAGCCGCTTTGGCCATCGCCTCCATAGCTCGGACCCCGGAGCCTAGCTGTGGGCTGCACGAATTAATGTGACGTTCGTCCCGTACCACGGCCGTTCCCAATACGCTTGCGCAGCAAATGGCGAGCGTTCAACTGCCGGTCCCAGTCGAGCACCAGATTCTCAAGTGGTTTTGCGGGCTGCCCGCCGCCGCCCACCGCCTGCTGCTCGGCAAGCCGGTGCGGAGCGAGGGCCAGACGCTCGCCCGCGACATTCAAGCCTTGCTGTGGCTGGCGAAGGTGAACGGGATCCACGACCTCTACGCCGGTATCTCGGCCCCCGAGGCGCGGCTGCTCAGCCGGCGCGGCGCCGCCGTCGCCAGCGGGCCGCGGCGGCAACCGCTGGCACGGGTCGAGGAGCGATGGATCCCCGGCCCGGCGGGGATGCTGCCGGCTCGCCTCTATGTGCCGCACGATCAGCCGCGCGAGGTGCCGGCGCCGCTGCTCGTCTACTTCCACGGCGGCGGCTTCGTCTTCGGCGACCTCGACACTCATGACAGCGTCTGCCGCTTCCTGGCCGCGTCCTCCGGCGCCTCGGTGCTCTCGGTCGAGTACCGGCTGGCACCCGAGCACCCGTTCCCGGCCGCGGTCGAGGACGCCTGGGCGGCCTTCGCCTGGGCGGCCGAGAACGCGGCCGAGCTCGGCGCCGACCCGGCCCGGATCGCGGTCGGCGGCGACTCAGCCGGCGGCAACCTCTCGGCGGCGGTCTCGCTGCTGGCGCGCGAGGGCGGCGGCGCCAGGCCGGCGCTGCAACTGCTGATCTACCCGGTCACCGACCTCGAGGCGGCGATGCCGTCGCGGCTCACCTACGCCGAGGGCTACATCCTCACCAAAGCGGACATCGACGCCTTCGACGCCGCCTACCTGCCCGACGGCGCCGCCGTGGACGACCCCCGGGTCTCGATGCTGCACGTCGAGGACCTCTCCTCGCTGCCGCCCGCCTACGTGATCACCGCCGGCTTCGACCCGCTGCGCGACGAGGGCCAGGCCTACGCGCGGCGGATGGGCGACGCCGGCACCCGGGTCGCCCTGCGCCACCACCCGGGCCTGATCCACAGCTTCGCCCACGACACCGAGGTCAGCCCGACCGCCCGGGCGGCGATGCTCGAGGCCGCCGGCGCCCTGCGCATGGGCCTCGCCACCGCTTGACGAGACCGATCTTTTCCCCACCCCGGTGGGGAAAATGTCGGTACCCCGATTTTTTCTATGCGGCCGTGGGGGCCAGGGGGCGGCCGTTGGTCTTGGCGGCGGTGAGGACGGTGTGGTCCTCGGGAGCGGGGCGCAGGATCAGGACCTCCGCCGGGGCTTTCTCCAGCAGCCAGACGAGGTCGTCGCCGGAGATGCCGCTGGTCCCGGTCGCGGTGGCCGAGACGACGACGCGATCGAAGTCCTCTTCGCCGAGGAGGCGCGCCAGGGCGTGGCGGTAGGTGCGGCCGCGCTCGATCCGCGAGTCGACGGCGACGCCCTTGGCGGCGGCGCGCTGCTCGATCGCCTCGAGGATCGACATCGCCTTCGCCGCCTCGGCCGGGATCGCGCACTCGAGCGGCAGGTCCTTCGGCACCGCGGCCAGGTAGGCGGGCATCAGCGTCGCCCCCTCGGCCCGGGCCAGCCGCAGCGCCGCGTCGAGCGCCCGCCGCGAGATCTCGGTCCCGGTGAAGGGCAGCAGGATGCGGTGCACGGTCACCGCTTCGGCGCTGTGGCGCAGGCGCGAGCGGGCGATCAGGAAGCCGCCGGCGAGGCCGACCGCCAGCGCGATGGCGATCAGCACGTGCTCGAGGTGGATCACGGTTCCCCCTCCTTCTCCTTGGCGCCGCGGTGGGCGACGATGCGGACGTCGACGCCGCCGGGGGTCGCCCGCATCAGCCGCTGCGGCAGCGGTTCGCGCAGCCGCGCCAGCCCGCGGGGTGGCTGCGACTCGCCGACCATGATGTAGGTGCTGCCGCGCTCACGCGCGACCCGGGCGGTGGCGGCGACGACGTCGTCGTGCTCCTCGACCAGGAAGCTGGCGCCGAGCACCGAGGCGAGCTGGCGCAGCGCCGTCACCTGGCGCTCGACCTCGCGCTCGACCAGCAGCCCCGGCGGCTTCACCCAGAGGATGTCGAGGTCGGTGCCGAGCCGCTGGGCCGAGCGCCAGGCGCGGCGGACCAGCCGCTGCGAGCTGGCCTGCGGCCGCACCAGCGCCAGCAGCCGCTCGCCGACCGCCCTCGGCACCTCGCTCGCGACCCGTTCCTCGGCGCGCGTCCCCAGCACCTCCGATTCGCTCAGCACGAGCCGCTTCGACTCGACCTCCTCGGCGACCTGGCGCAGGCTGACCTCGCGCAGCGCCGCCAGGTTCTCGATCTTGAAGAAGTTGTTCAGCGCCGCCTCGACGTTCTCGCCGGGGTAGACCTTGCCGGCCTGCAGGCGGGCGATCAGCGCCTCCGGGGTGAGGTCGATGAGGACGACCTCGTCGGCGCCGGCGATCACCGAGTCGGGCACCGTCTCCCGCACCCGCACCCCGGTCAGCTCGGCGACCTGGTCGTTCAGCGACTCGAGGTGCTGGACGTTGACGGTCGAGAAGACGTCGATCCCGGCGCCGAGCACCTCGGCGATGTCCTCGAAGCGCTTCTCGTGCTCGAGGCCCGGCGGGTTGGTGTGGGCGAGCTCGTCGATCAGCGCCACGTCCGGCGCCCGCTCGAGCAGGGCCGGCAGGTCCATCTCGGCGACCTCGGCGCCGCCGCGGATCGCGACCGAGCGGCGCGGCACCAGCTCGAGCCCGCGCGCCTGGGCCGTCGTCTCCTCGCGCTCGTGCGGCTCGAGGTAGCCGATCACCACGTCGCGGCCGGCTGCCAGCTCGGCGTGGCCCTCCTGCAGCATCCGGTAGGTCTTGCCGACCCCCGCGGCCATCCCGAGGAAGATCTTGTAGCGGCCGCGGTTGCAGGGACCGTCGCGGGCCGCCTCCTGCTGGACCGGGACCGCGCCCACTTCAGGCCCCCAGCAGGTTGTGGACGACGAGGTCGATCAATTTGATCCCGACGAAGGGGACGATCAGGCCACCGAGCCCGTAGATCAGGATGTTGCGGCGCAGCAGCGCGGTGGCGCCGATCGGCCGGTAGCGGACGCCCTTCAGCGAGAGCGGGATCAGCAGCGGGATGATCAGCGCGTTGAAGATCACCGCCGAGAGGATCGCCGACTCCGGGGTGCCCAGGTTCATGACGTTGAGCGCGGCGAGCGGGCCCTTTTCGCCCGCCGAGGCCCAGGTCGCGACGAACATCGCCGGCAGGATCGCGAAGTACTTGGCGACGTCGTTGGCGATCGAGAAGGTGGTCAGGGCGCCGCGGGTGATCAGCAGCTGCTTGCCGACCTCGACGATCTCGATCAGCTTCGTCGGGTTGGAGTCGAGGTCGA
>DASXOF010000026.1:0-4551 GCA_036494495.1 Solirubrobacterales bacterium
CGAGCTCGAGCTCGACGAACGTAACGAGGGTCCTGCACGGCCAGCCTGGGTGGGTTTGGATCGAAGGCTGGGTGAAGGAAGGAGACATCGACGGCTCTCTCCCCGGCCTCAGCAACGTGCACGTCCACGTGAGGCTCTATCGGAACGGTCAGTTCCAGAGGTTCGTCGACGTGATGACCAACGCCGAAGGGCACTACGACTCCGGCTACATCGAAGTCGGCAAGGGGGAATGGGAAGTCTCCACGGAATTCCCCGGCGGCGGCGAATGGGACCCCTCGGAAACGGTGCCGCGCAAGACCTTCACGGTCCGCGACGGGGTCCGCCTCAAGGCGCTGCACTCAGGCAAGTGCATGGATGTCGAAGGCGGGCACTACGCCGACGGCACCCCGGTCATGCATGGAACCTGCCTGGACCCGCCCGCGGCGCATCAGAACCAGGTCTACGAGATGCGACCGTTTGGGAGCGGAGCGAGCCTGGAAATTCTCGCCAGGCACTCAGGGATGTGCCTCGACGTGGCCAACGCCTCCACCGCGGACGGTGCCCGCCTCGTCGAGCACACCTGCAACGGTGGCGCCAACCAGCGCTTCCATGAGGCTTGGGGCTGGGGCGGCGAATACGCGGCATATGTCGCCGATCATTCGGGCAAATGCCTGGAAGTCGAAGGTGCGAGCCAGGGGTGGGCGGCGATCCAGCAGTGGACCTGCAGCGGCGCCCAGCAACAGGCATTCCACCCCGAACCGGTCGAAGCGGGCCCGATCCCGACCGAAACCTCGGCAGCGGTCGTCGGCAAGGTCGACGGCGCGCCGGGGCAGGTCACCGTCGCCGGCGGCGTCAACCCCCGGGCCTATGCGCAAGGCAAAGCGGTGACCGTGAACTACCAGAAGGAAATCTCCGGGCAGTGGACGACGATCGAAGGCAATTCCCAGCACCCGGTCCTCGACGCCAACGGCAACTACCAGGTCACGCAGGGGGTCGGTGTCGGGCGCTGGCGGACGCGGGCGATCTTCGCCGGCGAAGGCTCGCTCGAAGGCTCGGCTTCCGAATACAAGGAATTCACCATCCAGCCCGGTCAGTGCACGACGGAAACGTTCGTGACGCCGTCGAACGCGATCGGCAGCCAACCCGGCTTCATCACCATCAGCGGGCACGTCCTCGTTCCCAATCCCGAATGCGGCGTCATCGACGAACGCTGGCTCAACGTCAACTACTACAAGCAGGACGCCAGCGGCAATTACGTCCTCGACAGCACCGACCATCCGGTGGTCCACAACGGCTTCTACTCTGAGGTCAACCGGCCGGTCGGCGCAGGCAACTGGAAGGTCAAAACCGTCTTCCCGGGTCAGGACTGGTTCAAGGAATCAGCCTCGAGCTGGCCCAACGCGCCCGGCTTCTCGATCGTCCCCAACGGCTGGCACATCGACAATCTCGGCGGCACCTT
Organism: Solirubrobacterales bacterium; assembly: GCA_036494495.1. Classification (GTDB taxonomy): domain Bacteria; phylum Actinomycetota; class Thermoleophilia; order Solirubrobacterales; family 70-9; genus VAYN01. Next base: position 1,439 of record DASXOF010000026.1, read on the forward strand.
CACCGCCGACCCCGACATCTCCTCGCAGGGGCCCGGCCGGCTGGACGTCTTCGGCCGCGGGGCCGAAAACAGCCTCTGGATCAACTCCTTCCCGGTCAAAGGAACCTGGGGCGGCTGGGTGCCGATGGGGGGCGCGCTCGCCTCCGGCCCCGGGTCCGTCTCTTGGAGCTCGGGTCGGATCGACGTGGTGATGGTCGACGGCTCCTCAACGATCAGCCACTGGTACTGGACCGGATCCAGCTGGGCGGCCGACAATCTCGGCGGGACGATCACCGCCGACCCCGACATCTCCTCGTGGGGGACGAACCGCCTCGACGTCTTCGCCCGCGGGGTCGAAGGCGGCCTCTGGCACAAATGGTGGGGCGGCGCCGGCTGGTCGGCCTGGGAAGCGATGGGCGGCAGCCTCGCCGGCGGCCCCAGCGCCGTCTCCTGGGGGACCAATCGCATCGACGTCGTCGCTCGGATGACCGACAACACGATCGGTCACTGGTACTGGAACGGCGGCGGCTGGGTCTACGACAACCTCGGCGGCACGCTCACTTCGGATCCGGCGATCTCCTCGCAAGGCCCCGGGATGCTCGACGTCTTCGCCCGCGGCACCGACAACGGCCTCTGGCACCGCTGGTACACGACCGGCTTCGGCCAGTGGTCGAACTGGGAACCGATGGGCGGCGCTCTCACCTCCGGCCCGGGCGCGGTCTCCTGGGGCCAGGGCCGGGTCGACGTCGTCGCTCGCGGCGTCAACAACAGCCTCGAACACTGGTGGTTCCAGAACTAGGACGCCTTGCCCGCGGGGGCATCTGCGTAAGATCGGTGGGTTGACCACTCGCTCTAAACGCAGCGCCAAATCCGACCCACTGGCGCCGTTCTCGGCGCCGGTCCGGCGCTGGTTCGAGGCCTCCTTCGAGGGGCCGACGCCGGCCCAGGCCGGCGGTTGGGAGGCGATCTCGGGCGGCGCCAACGCGCTGATCTGCGCCCCCACCGGCTCCGGCAAGACCCTGGCCAGCTTCCTCTGGGGGATCGACAAGCTGGCCCGCGAGCCGGAGCTCGGGACCGGGGTGAAGATCGTCTACGTCTCGCCGCTGAAGGCGCTCTCCTACGACATCGAGCGCAACCTGCGCGCGCCGCTGCGCGGGATCGGCGCCGAGATCGCGGTTGGGCTGCGGACCGGTGACACCTCGCAGAAAGAACGGCGGGAAATGGCGAAAAACCCGCCCGACATCCTGATCACCACCCCGGAGTCGCTCTACCTGATGCTCTCCTCCCAGGTCCGCGAGACCCTGACCGGGGTGGAGGCGGTGATCGTCGACGAGATCCACGCCGTCGCCCAGACCAAGCGCGGCTCGCACCTGGCCCTGACCCTCGAGCGCCTCGACGACCTCGTCCGCGCCCACGCCGAGGAGGGCGAGGAGCCGGAGGTCCAGCGGATCGGCCTCTCCGCCACCCAGCGCCCGCTGGAGCGGATCGCCCAGTTCCTGGTCGGCCCGAAGCGCAAGTGCGAGATCGTCGACGCCGGCCAGCGCAAGGAGCTCGACCTCGAGATCGTCGTCCCGGTCGAGGACATGTCGGACCCCGGCGCCCCCGCCTACCCCTCCGAGAACGGCCCGCCGCCGACGGAAATCGAGCCCAGCGCCCACGTCCGCTCGATCTGGCCCGCGATCTACCCGGAGCTGCTGCGGCTGGTCCAGGAGCACACCTCGACGATCATCTTCGTCAACAACCGCCGCGCCGCCGAGCGCCTGGCGAAGCGCCTGAACGAGCTCGCCAACGGCGAAGGCGAGCAGGAGCTGCCGGCGACCGAGCACGGCGGCCACGACGACCCGCCCCGCCACGAGGACACCGGCGAGCCGATGCCCTACGTCGAGATCGCCCGCGCCCACCACGGCTCGCTTTCGCATGAGGAGCGGACTGTCGTCGAGGAGATGCTGAAGTCCGGCCAGCTGCCCTGCCTGGTCGCCACCAGCTCCCTGGAGCTGGGGATCGACATGGGCGCCGTCGACCTCGTCATCCAGGTCGAGTCGCCGAAGTCGGTGACCCGCGGCCTGCAGCGGATCGGCCGCGCCGGCCACGGCCTCGGCGAGGTCTCGAAAGGCCGGATCTTCCCCAAATACCGCGGCGACCTGCTCGAGTGCGCGGTCGTCGCCAAGCGGATGCGCGAAGCGGAGATCGAGGAGACGGTGATCCCCCGCAACCCGCTCGACGTCCTCGCCCAGCACCTGGTCTCGATGGCGGCGCTCGACGAGTGGGAGGTCGACGAGGTCGAGCGCCTGGTCACCGCCACCGAGTCGTTCCGCGACCTCTCGCGCGAGCAGCTCGAGAACGTCCTCGACATGCTCGACGGCCGCTATCCGTCGGACCGCTTCGCCGAGCTGCGGCCGCGGATCGTCTGGGACCGCACCCAGGGCACGATCCACGGCCGCAAAGGCGCCCGCCAGCTGGTCGTCACCAACGCCGGCACCATTCCCGACCGCGGCCTCTACGGCGTCCACCTGCCGGACGGCCGCCGGGTCGGCGAGCTGGACGAGGAGATGGTCTACGAGGCCCGCCCCGGCCAGACCTTCCTGCTCGGCTCCTCGAGCTGGCGGATCGAGGAAATCACCCGCGACCGGGTGATCGTCACCCCGGCCCCCGGCGCCCCCGGCGCGGTGCCGTTCTGGCGCGGCGACGGGATCGGCCGCCCGGCGGAGCTCGGCCGCGCGATCGGCGCGTTCTCACGCGAGGCGGTCGCCCGCGAGCCCGAGGACCTCGCCAGGGAGTACGACCTCGACCCGCGCGCCGCCGACAACCTGGTCGCCTACCTGCGCGAGCAGCAGCAGGCGACCCGGGTCGTCCCCTCCGACGAGTCGATCGTGGTCGAGCGCTTCCGCGACGAGATCGGCGACTGGCGGCTCTGCGTGCTCTCGCCCTACGGCGGCCGCGTCCACGCCGCCTGGGGCCTCGCCCTCGCCGCCAAGATCCGCAACGAGCGCGATCTCGAGGCCGACGCGATCTGGTCCGACGACGGCATCGTCATCCACCTCCCCGACGCCGACGAGCCGCCGCCCGCCGACCTCGTCCTGATCGAGCCCGACGAGATCGAAGACCTGATCGTCGGCGAGCTCTCCGGCTCGGCC
>DASXOF010000027.1:0-5299 GCA_036494495.1 Solirubrobacterales bacterium
AGGGGGGTGAGAAGACCGGCGCCGCGCCGTGCAACGTCTCACGGGGCGCTGCCTTCTTCTTCTTCGGCTCGGGCTTTTCAGCGGCGGTCTGCGAGGGCGCCACGAGCGTCTCGCTCGGCGTCGCCACCTCGCTCACGGTCGTCGTCGGCGACGAGCCGCCGCCCGAAGTGAGGAGCACGACCACCACGACCACCGCGACCAGTGCCGCCACCCCGCCACCAATCACCGCCCGGCTCGGTCCGGGCAGCAGCGAGAACCGGTCCTGGAGCGGCCAAATCACCCGCTCCTGGACCGCGAAAACGGCAGCCTCAAAAGGCTCCGCCACCTCAGGCACCCGCCGCCGCGCCCGCGCCTCACCCTCGCGCGCCGCGCCCGCGTCCTGCATGCCCTCCTCAGTCCGAATCTCGTCGCTCATCTGCCGGGTATCGATAAATCCGCCTGTAACAAGTTTGTAACTAAAAGCTTAAGCCCGAAACGAGCCCGAAACGGGCCACCGCTCAAATCGTCTCGAACCGCCCTAAATAAAGCCTGTACGCCCTAATTTCGGCATCTCCTGCCTCTCAATTGACCCCGAAATTAGGGGCGTCGCACGCCCTGCAGCACTTGCACCCCCTATAGGGGATGAAAACCTTGCAGCGCGCGATCGCCGGGCAGGTGCGGGCTAGGCCGCAGCCTCGACCGCGGCCCCGGCCTTCTCGAACGCCAGATCGCCGTCCCCGGCCACCTTGACCAGCACCGTGTCGCCGTCCTGGAACTCTCCCTCGAGGATCTTCAGCGCCAATTTGTCGACCAGCTGCTTCTGGATCACCCGCTTCAGCGGTCGTGCCCCGTACACCGGGTCGTAGCCGAGGTTCCCGAGCAGCGTCTTCGCCTCGTCGCTCAGCTCGATCTCGATCCCGCGCTCGCGCACCCGACCGACCAGCTGCGCGACCTGCAGCTCGACGATCCGGCCGATGTCCTGCTTCGAGAGCCGGTGGAAGATCACGGTGTCGTCGATCCGGTTGAGGAACTCCGGCTTGAAGGTCATCGCCAGGATCTCTTCGATCCCCTCGCGGATCTTCTCGTCGACCTGCTCGCCGACGATCCGCTCGGAGCCGATGTTCGAGGTCATGATCAGGACCGTGTTGGTGAAGCTGACGGTGCGACCCTGGCCGTCGGTGAGGCGGCCGTCGTCCATGATCTGCAGCAGGGTGTTGAAGACGTCGGGGTGCGCCTTCTCGATCTCGTCGAGCAGCACCACCGCGTAGGGGCGCCGGCGCACCGCCTCGGTCAGCTGGCCGCCCTCCTCGTAGCCGACGTAGCCGGGGGGCGCTCCGATCAGCCGCGCCACCGTGTGCTTCTCCATGTACTCGGACATGTCGAGGCGGACGATCGCCTGGTCGGTGTCGAACATGAACTCGGCCAGCGCCTTCGCCAGCTCGGTCTTGCCGACCCCGGTCGGGCCGAGGAAGAGGAAGGAGCCGATCGGCCGGTTGGGGTCGGAGAGCCCGGCGCGCGAGCGGCGCAGGGCGTTGGAGACGGCCTCGATCGCCTCGTCCTGGCCGATCACCCGGTCGTGCAGCCGCTCCTCCATGTGGATCAGCTTCTCGACCTCGCCCTCCATCAGGCGGCTGACCGGGATCCCGGTCCATTTGCCGACCACCGCGGCGACGTCCTCCTCGGTGACCTCGTCGGCCAGCAGCAGCGAGCCGCTGGCGCGCAGCTCGCCGAGCCGCGCGTCCTGGTCGGCGACCGACTGTTCGAGCGCCGGGATCTCGCCGAAGCGGAGCTCGCCGGCCCGCTCCAGGTTCGCCTCCCGTTCGGCCCGCTCGAGGTCGACCCGCGCCTGCTCGAGCTGCGCGTTGGCCTCGTTGCGGGCGTCGATCGCGTCCTTCTCGTTCTGCCAGCGCGCGTTCATCTCGTTGAAGCGCTCGTTCAGCTCGGCGAGCTCCTCCTCCAGCGCGTCGAGGCGTTTGCGCGTCGCCTCGTCGGTCTCCTTGGCCAGCGCCTGGCGCTCGATTTCGAGCTGCTGGATCCGCCGCTTGACCTCGTCGATCTCGGTCGGCATCGAGTCGATCTCGATCTTCAGCCGCGAGGCCGCCTCGTCGATCAGGTCGATCGCCTTGTCGGGCAGGAAGCGGTCGGCGATGTAGCGCTCCGAGAGGGTCGCGGCGGCGACGATCGCCGAGTCGGTGATCTTCACCCCGTGGTGGTTTTCGTAGCGCTCCTTCAGCCCGCGGAGGATCGCGATCGCGTCATTGACGTCCGGCTCGCCGACGTAGACCGGCTGGAAGCGCCGCTCCAGCGCCGCGTCTTTCTCGATGTGCTTGCGGTACTCGTCGAGCGTCGTCGCGCCGACCGCGCGCAGCTCGCCGCGCGCCAGCATCGGCTTCAAGAGGTTGGCGGCGTCGACCGCGCCTTCGGCAGCACCGGCGCCGACGATCGTGTGGAGCTCGTCGAGGAAGAGGACGATCTGGCCCTCCGCGTCCTGCACCTCGGTCAGCACCGCTTTCAGCCGTTCCTCGAACTCGCCGCGGTATTTGGAGCCGGCCAAGAGCGAGCCGATGTCGAGCGCGATCACGCGCCGGTCGCGCAGGCTCTCGGGCACGTCGCCGTCGACGATCCGCTGCGCCAGCCCCTCGACTATCGCCGTCTTGCCGACGCCGGGGTCGCCGATCAGCACCGGGTTGTTCTTCGTCCGGCGCGAGAGGACCTGGATCACGCGGCGGATCTCCTCATCGCGGCCGATCACCGGGTCGAGCTTGCCGGCGCGGGCGTCGGCGGTCAGGTCGCGGCCGAATTTCTCCAGCGCCTGCGCGGTCGACTCGGGGTCCGGGCTGGTGATCTTGCCGGGGCGCACCTCGCCGATCGCCTTCTCGATCGAGTCCCGGTCCGGGAGGAACTCGCCGAGCGCGCTCTCCTCGGCCAGCGCCAGCAACATGTGGTCGGTCGAGATGTACTCGTCGCCGAGCCGGGCCATCTCCTGCTCGGCGCGGCGCAGGGTCGCCGCCATCGAGGAGGCCATCCGCGGCTCCTCGCCCTCGCCGCCGAGTTTCGGCAGCGCCGCGACCGCCTCGCTGGCGCGCGCCGCGATCGTCGCCGTGTCGGCGCCGATCCGCTGCAGGACCGGGACCACCAGTCCTTCCGGCTGGTCGAGCAGGGCGACCAGCAGGTGCGGCGGCGCGATCTCCGGGTTGCGGTGGCTGCGCGCCAGCTCCTGGGCGGCCGCGACGGCTTCCTGCGCTTTGGTCGTGAATCGATCAGCCTGCATCGGCGGCGTCTCCTTTGCCTTCCAGTTCTTCCACTCTCCGTTTCAGCTTCGCGACCTGCGCTTCCAGCGCGAGCACCGTCTCGACGCCGACCAGGTTCAGGCCCTGGGCGGTCATTTCCTGGATCCGGCGCAGGCGCTCGACGTCGCGCTGCGAGTAGAGGCGGGTGTTCTTCGGCGAGCGCTTGGGGGCGATCAGCCCCCGCTGCTCGTACATCCGCAGCGTCTGCGGGTGCATCTCCGCCAGTTCGGCGGCGACCGAGATCATGAACACCCCCTGCTCCTCGTCGAAGGTCGCCTTCACCCGGCGGCGGTAGGTCGCCATCAGGCACCCGCCTGCTTCAGGAGGTCGGCGCGCGGGTCGGACCCGTTCGACGCCTCCGCGAACTTCTCGATCGCCTCGCTCTGCTCCTCGCTCAGCTCGGCGGGGATCGCGATCTCGAGGCGGTAGCGGATGTCGCCGTTGCCCTTGCCTTTCGGCTTCGGCGGGCCCTCGCCGCGCAGTCTTTGGATCGTCCCGGATTTGGTCCCGGGCGCGACCTTGATCTTCTTCGTGCCCTGCAGGGTCGGCACCTCGATCGTGCCGCCGCGGAGCGCCTCGGGGATCGTGATCGGCACCGTCACCTCGAGGTTGCCGTCGTCGAGCCGCTTGAAGACCGGGGAGGCGGCGACCCGGGTGGTCACATAGAGGTCGCCGTTGGGGCCGCCGCGCGGGCCGGCCTCGCCCTTGCCGGCGAGCCGGATGCGGCTGCCGTCCTTGACCCCGGCGGGGACGTTCACCTTGTAGCGCTTGGTCTGCTGGGTGACGCCGGAGCCGCCGCAGGTCTGGCATGGATGCTCGATGATCTGGCCGGAGCCGCCGCACTGCGGGCAGGGCTGGCTGATCGAGAAGAACCCCTGGCTCGAGGCCTCGACCCCGCGCCCTTCGCAGCGCGGGCAGACGGTCGGCGCGGTGCCGGGTTCGGCGCCGGAGCCGTGGCAGGTCGGGCAGCGTTCCTGCTTCGGCACGGTGACGCTGATCTGGGCGCCGTTGACCGCCTGGTCGAAGCTCAGCTGGACCTCGGTTTCGAGGTCGCGGCCGCGCACCTCCTGGGTCTGGGTGCGGCTGCCGCCGCGGCTGAAGATCCCGGAGAAGATGTCGCCGAGGTCGCCGAACCCGCCCTGGGCGCCGCCACCCGCGAACGGGCCGCCGCCCTGGGCGCCGCCGAACCCGCCGAAGCCACCGAAGCGGCTCGCTTCGTCGTACTCCTTGCGCTTCCCGGGGTCGGCGAGGACGTCGTGGGCGGCCGAGATCTCCTTGAACTTCTCCTCGGCCTCCTTGTCGCCGGGGTTGCGGTCAGGGTGGTACTGGCGCGCCAGCTTGCGGTACGCCTTCTTGATCTCGTCCTCGGAGGCGTCCTTGCCGACGCCGAGGGTCTTGTAGAGCTCGTCTGCCACTTCCGCTTCTTCCGTCTCGTCCGTTTCCCTAGGCGCTGACCACGACCCGCGCCGGGCGGATCAGCTGCCCGTCCATCCGGTAGCCCTTCTGCATCACCTCGACCACGGTCCCGGACTCGACCCCCTCGACCGGCATCGTCGAGAGCGCCTCGTGCTCGGTCGGGTCGAACCGCTCGCCGCTCGGGTCGACCGCCTCGATCCCATTCCGCTTAAGCGTCTCGCGCAGGTTGCGGAAGACGAGGATCACGCCGTGGGCGAGCCCGTCGTCGGAGTCGCCCTCGGGGTCGAGCCCCGCCGCCTGCAGCGCCCGCTCGAGGTCGTCGAGCACCGGCACCACGTCGGCGGCCACCGAGGCCTTGCCACGCAGCCCGGCGGCCTGGACCTCGGCAGCCATCCGCTTGCGGTAGTTCTCGAAGTCCGCCTGCGCGCGGCGGGCCAGGTCCAGGTATTCGTCCCTTTTCGCCTCCGCCTCGGCCAGCAGCTCCTGGAGGTCGCCAGCGACCTCCGAACCCTCGTCAGCTCCACCAGCGGCCGGGGCGGTCTGACCCTCGGCCGCAAGCGTGTCTCCCGTGGGTGGCGTGGAGGAGGGGTCGTCGCCCGCAGCCTGCGAGGGCG
>DASXOF010000028.1:0-52001 GCA_036494495.1 Solirubrobacterales bacterium
GCCCTCACCCGGAGACCGAGGCGGCGAGCCCGGCGGGCCGTCCGTCCTCGATCCGGTCCAGGTACTCGGAGAGCCCGAAGCCGGTGCGCCCCTCCCAGGTCCACTCGGTGTAGCCCTCGCTGATCCGGGTGACCTCGAGGCCCTCGTCGACCTTGCGCCGGTGGCGCAGCGGGATCGTCTCCAGGATCCGGCCGTCGATCCGGTGGCTGCCGCCGTCGGTGACGACGGTCATCCGCAGGGCGGAGGGCTGGTCGTGGGAGTCCCAGTCGCTCTCCAGCTCGATCTCGCGGACCGGGTGGTAGGCGCCGTCGATCAGCAGGGCGCCGCCGGCGCGGACCGACTTGTCCGGGGAGCCGATCAGCGAGAGCACCAGGCCGTCGCGCTCGAAGTTGCCGCAGAGCCAGCGGTACCAGGAGATGCTCTGCCAGGTGCGCGGCCCCCAGGAGTGGTCGCGCAGGCCCCAGCCGTCGAGCTCCCAGCTCTGCTCGCCGATCGTCAGCCTGCCGGCGCCGTGGCAGTGGGCCTCGTAGTGGCCCTTCCAGAAGTCGGAGAGGACGGTGTCGCCGGAGTCCCAGGACTCGAGCTCGCCGCCCCAGGCCGGGGCGACGTCGTCGTAGCGGATCGAGATCGTGCAGCGCTCGCGCGGGGCGCCCTTGAAGGCGGCCTTGGGGTCGAGCAGGTCCATCGGCTGGTCGAGGATCAGCACCTCGCCCTCGTAGCTGAGGAGGATCTCCTCGAACGGCTTCACCACCTCGATCTCGAGGCCGGCGCAGCGCAGGGAGTCGTTGCCGCCGATCTCCGGCCGCTGGAACATGAAGGCGACGCGCCCGTCCGGCAGGTAGAGGGCGACGGTCATCTCGGCGTGGCCTTCGTTCGGCCGGTTGCCGATCCGGAAGAAGCCGCCGAGCCGCGAGCTCGGGTCGGCGAGGTTGAAGTACATGCTCTCGTTGAAGTTGATCGCCGCCTCGAGCGGGTGCATCCCCTCGTCGCTGGCCGGCACGGATCGCTGCTGGTTCCCGGTAGTCATGGCCGGGCACGCTATCAATTTGCTGGTCGGAGTTTCAACTACTGAGTTGGCAAAGCGACTACCATGTTCGAAACGAGGACTTCAAGGAGAGGAGCAGGATGGCTGCGGTCGAAGCGCTCATTTACGACGCGGTGAGGACTCCCCGCGGGAAGGGCAAGGCAGGCGGCTCGCTGCACACGGTGAAGCCGGTCGACCTCGTCGTCGGCCTGATGCACGAGCTGCTGGGCCGCCACAACGGGCTCGACCCGAACCGGATCGACGATGTCGTGCTCGGCTGCGTCTCCCCCGTCGCCGACCAGGGAGCCGACATCGCCCGCACCGCGGCGATCAAGGCCGGGCTGCCGGACACCGTCGCCGGCGTCCAGCTCAACCGCTTCTGCGCCTCCGGCCTCGAGGCCGTCAACGTCGCCGCCCAGAAGGTCGCCTCCGGCTGGGAGGACCTCGTCTTCGCCGGCGGCGTCGAGTCGATGTCGCGGGTGCCGATGGGCTCCGACGGCGGCGCCTGGATGAACGACCCGAAGACCAACCTCGACACCTCATTCGTCCCGCAGGGGATCGGCGCCGACCTGATCGCGACGATCGAGGGCTTCAGCCGCGAGGACGTCGACGCCTACGCGGTGCGCTCGCAGCAGCTCGCCGACGCCGCCCGCGCGGCCGGCCGCTTCGACCGCTCGGTCGTCCCGGTCCGCGACCTGAACGAAATCGTCGTCCTCGACAACGACGAGTTCATCCGCCCGGAAACGACGGTCGAGACCCTGGCCAGGCTGAAGCCCTCCTTCGCCGCGATGGGCGAGGCCGGCGGCTTCGACGCGGTGGCGCTGCAGCGCTACCACTGGGTCGAGCGGATCGACCACGTCCACCACGCCGGCAACTCCTCCGGCATCGTCGACGGCGCCTCGCTGCTGGCGATCGGCAGCCAGCGGATCGGCGAGGAGCTGGGGCTCGAGGCGCGCGCCCGGGTGCTGGCGACCGCCGTCTCGGGCAGCGACCCGACGATCATGCTGACCGGCCCGGCGCCGGCCAGCCATAAGGCGCTCGCGAAAGCGGGGCTGACGATCGACGACATCGACCTGGTCGAGATCAACGAGGCCTTCGCCGCGGTCGTCCTGCGCTTCGTCCGCGACATGGGGCTCGACCTCGACAAGGTGAACGTCAACGGCGGCGCGATCGCGATGGGTCACCCGCTGGGGGCGACCGGGGGGATGATCCTCGGCACCCTGCTCGACGAGCTCGAGCGGCGGGACCTGCAGCGCGGCCTCGCCACGCTCTGCGTCGGCGGCGGCATGGGCATCGCGACCGTGATCGAGAGGGTCTGACGATGAGCGAGACCACCGAGACGATCCGCTGGGAGCGCGACGCCGAGGGCGTCGTCGTCCTCACCCTGGACGACCCGAACCAGTCGGCGAACACGATGAACGAGGACTACATCGCCTCGATGGGGCGCGCGGTCGAGCGCCTCGAGAGCGAGCGCGACGAGATCACCGGCGTCGTCCTCGCCTCGGCGAAGAAGACCTTCTTCGCCGGCGGCGACCTCAACGACCTGCTGGTCGTCCGCCCCGAGGACGCGGCCGAGTTCGCGGCGATGTCCGAGCGGGTGAAGGACCAGCTGCGGCGACTGGAGACGCTGGCCAAGCCGGTCGTCGCCGCGATCAACGGCGCCGCCCTCGGCGGCGGCCTGGAGATCTGCCTCGCCTGCCACCGCCGCGTCGCGGTCGACAGCCCGGCCGTCCGGCTCGGCTTCCCCGAGGTCACCCTGGGGCTGCTGCCCGGCGCCGGCGGCGTCGTCCGCAGCGTCCGCATGCTCGGGATCGCCGACGCCCTGACCAAGCTGCTCCTGCAGGGGCAGCGGCTGCGCGCCCAGCAGGCGCTCGAGCTCGGCATCGTCGACGAGCTGGTGGCAGAGCCGGGCGAGCTGCTCGGCGCCGCCAAGGCCTGGATCGCCGCCAACCCGGAGGCCGCCCAGCCCTGGGACCGCGAGGGCTACCGGATGCCCGGCGGCAGCCCGGCCGACCCGAAGCTGGCGGCCAACCTGCCGGCGTTCCCGGCCAACCTGCGCAAGCAGCTGAAGGGCGCGAGCTACCCGGCTCCCGCCAACATCCTCGCCGCCGCGGTCGAGGGCGCCCAGGTCGACTTCGACGGGGCGCTTGCGATCGAGGGCCGCTACTTCGTCGACCTGGCCACCGGCCAGATCGCGAAGAACATGATCCAGGCCTTCTTCTTCGACATGCAGAAGGTGAGCGGCGACCGCGGCCGCCCGGCCGAGGTCGAGCGCAGCCAGGTGCGGAAGGTGGTGGTCCTCGGCGCCGGGATGATGGGCGCCGCGATCGCCTACGTCTGCGCCAAGGCCGGGATCGAGGTCGTCCTCAAGGACGTCGAGCAGGCCGGCGCCGAGCGCGGCAAGGCCTACTCCGAGCGGCTCGTCGCCAAGGCTGTCGAGCGGGGGCGGAGCAGCGAGGAGAGCGGCCGCGCGCTGCTCGAGCGGATCACCCCGACGGCGGACCCCGCCGACGCAGCCGGCGCCGACCTGATGATCGAGGCGGTGTTCGAGGACCCGGGCCTGAAGGCCAGGGTCTTCGCGGAAATAGAGCCGCAGCTGGCGCCCGACGCCCTGCTCGGCTCCAACACCTCGACCCTGCCGATCACCGGCCTGGCCGAGCACGTCAGCCGGCCGGCCGACTTCATCGGGCTGCACTTCTTCAGCCCGGTGGACAAGATGCCGCTGCTGGAGATCATCAAGGGCGAGCGGACCGACGAGGGGGCGCTCTACCGCGCCCTCGACTTCGCCAAGCAGATCAGCAAGACCCCGATCGTCGTCAACGACAGCCGCGGCTTCTTCACCAGCCGGGTGATCGCGACCTTCATCAACGAGGGCATCGCGATGCTCGCCGAGGGCATTCCCGCCGCCTCGATCGAGCAGGCCTCGATGCAGGCCGGCTACCCCGCCCCGGTGCTGCAGCTGGCCGACGAGATCAACCTGAAGCTGATGCGGCTGGTCCGGCAGGCCGGAATCGACGCCGTCGAGGCGGCCGGCGGCAGCTGGCAGCCGCATCCCTCCGAGGCGGTGGTCGACCGCATGCTCGACGAGTTCGAGCGGCCCGGGCGGCTCGAGGGCGCCGGCTTCTACGAATACGAGGAGGGCAGGCGCCTGCGCCTCTGGCCGGGGCTGGTCGAGGGCTTCGGGCCCGACCCGGAGAAGGCGCCGCCGCTGCAGGACCTGGTCGAGCGGATGCTCTTCATCGAGTCGCTGGAGACGGTCCGCTGCGTCGAAGAGGGCGTGATCGAGTCGGTCGCGGACGCCAACGTCGGCTCGATCCTCGGGATCGGCTTCCCGGGCTGGACCGGCGGCGTGCTCCAGTACGTGAACGGCTATGACGGCGGGCCCGCCGGCTTCCTCGCGCGCGCCCGCCAGCTCGCCGAGCGCTACGGCGAGCGCTTCGAGCCGCCGGAGCTGCTGGTCCGGATGGCAGCGGACGGCGAGCGCTTCGAGGACCGCGAGCCGGCGGCGAGCGGAGCATGAGCGCCGACCTCACGGCACCCGGCGCCGCGGCGGACGTGCTCGCCGAGCGCCGCGGTGCGGTGGCGGTCCTGACCCTGAACCGGCCGGAGAAGATGAACGCGCTGCTGAACTCCACGGTCGACCGGCTGCGCCGGGAGATCGAGGCGGCCGGCGAGGAGGAGGGCGTCCGCGCCGTCCTCCTCGCCGGCGCCGGCCGCGGCTTCTGCGCCGGCGCCGACCTCGAGGCGGCCGACCCCGACGCCCGGCGGGTGCTGCGCGACCACTACGCGCCGCTGATCCGGGCGATCCACGAGCTCGAGCTGCCGGTCGTCGCCGCTGTCAACGGCGTCGCCGCCGGGGCCGGAGTCTCGCTGGCCCTCGCCGCCGACCTGGTGATCGCGGCCTCGGACGCCTCGTTCGCCTTCGCCTTCAGCCGCGTCGGCCTGATCCCCGACGCGGGGCTGACCTGGATGCTGCCGCGCCTCATCGGCCCCGCCCGCGCCTTCGAGCTGATCGCGCTCGGCGAGCGGATCGGGGCCGCGCGGGCGCTCGAGCTGGGGCTGCTGAACCGGGTGGTCGAGCCCGACCGGCTGCTCGCCGAGGCGACCGGCCTGGCCGAGCGGCTGGCGGCCGGGCCGCGCGCGATCGGGCTCGGCAAGCGGGCCCTGCGCGAATCGCTCGAGCAGGGGCTCGGGGCGCAGCTCGAGCTCGAGGCCGAGATCCAGGCCGAGGCGGTCGCGACCGAGGACTTCGCCGAGGCGATCGCCGCCTACCGGGAGAAACGCGAGCCGAGCTTCGTCGGCCGCTGAGAAAAGGAGAGAGGCATGCCGTTCAGCTACGTCGAGATGATGAACAGCTTCGGGCTCGAGGAGTACGCCCGATTGCCGCAGTTCGAGGCCGTTCCACCGACGCCGATCGGCCCGGCGCTCGCCGACGCCACGGTCGGGCTGTTCACCACCGTCGGCGCCCTGCTCCCCAGCCATCGGCCGTTCAAGCCGCAGAACGACCTCACCTTCCGCCTCCTCCCCCGCGAGACGCCGGTCGCCGAGCTCGACTTCGAGCATCCCTCGCCGATCCGCAGCCACGCCCTCGAGGACCTGAACGTCGCCTACCCGCGCGACCGCCTGGTCGAGCTCGAGGAGGAGGGCGTGATCGGGGAGCTGGCGCCGCAGGCGGTCTCGATGCTCGGCTCGATCACCACCTACACCCAGCTCGCCGAGCAGACGGTCCCCGGCATCGCCCACAGCTTCCGCGAGCAGGGCGTCGACCTGGTCCTGCTGGTGCCGTTCTGCCCGGCCTGCCACCGGGCGACCGCGATCGTCGCCCGCGGCCTCGAGAAACAGGGCCTGCCGACGATCATGCTGACCGTCCTGCGCGAGATGGCCGAGGCCTTCCGCCCCGCCCGGCCGGTCTTCCTCGACTTCCCGCTCGGCGCCACCGTCGGCAAGCCGAACGACCCCGAGCTGCAGCGCGAGATCCTGCGCCAGACGCTCACCGCCGGGGCCGCGATGGCCGAGCCCTGGCACGTCCACGACCTTCCCTTCCAGTGGTCGGAGGACGGCAACCGCGACTGGGAAGACGACGTCCGCGGGCTCTACGCGGGCAAAGGCCGGGAGATCCACCGCGCCCGCGTCGAGGAGCACATCGAGGACGGCGAGACCCTCAGCGGCCGCGAGCGCGAGTTCGAAATCGGCTGCGCCTGCTGAGCGTCGCGGCATCGCCGCGCCCTGTCACAGCCTCTGCCGCCTGCTTGTCAGAGAGGCAGCAGAGACACCCAACCGAGAGGACACCGATGCCGACTCTTGAGGAGCAGAACAAAGCGACGCTGAGGCGCTTCGAGGCGGCCGGCAGCAGCGGCGACGCCGAGCTGGTCGGGCGCGCGATCGACGAGTTCGTCGAGCCGGACGTGAAGATCAACTCGCCGCTGCCGGTCGAGTCGACCGGGGCCGAGGCCTACAAGGAAGTGTTCGCGCTGCTCTACCGGGCCTTCCCCGACCTCCACGTCGAGATCGAAGACATGATCGCCGAGGGCGACAAGGTGGTCAGCCGCAACCACGTCACCGGCACCCACCAGGGCGAGTACATGGGCCTCGCCGCCACCGGCAAAGCCGTCGCCTACAACGAGATCTTCGTCGTCCGCTTCAATCAGGGGCGGATCGCCGAGACCTGGGGCGTCGTCGACGTCGCCTCGCAGATGCGGCAGCTCGGCCTGATCCCCACCCCCTGAGCGGGAGCGCCGCCCGCCTTCAGGCCGGCATCGCCTCGGCGGCGAAGCTCTCCAGCTCGCGCTCGAAGGCGGCGCGGGTCTCGACCGGGAAGACAACGACGGCGTGGTCGGCCCCCGCCTCCTCGTAGCGGCGGAGCTGATCGCGGACCTGGGCCGGGGTGCCGCCGACGTCCGGCGCCGGGGCGTCCGGGCTGAGATCGTCGCCGGGCCCGGTCGAGACCCGCAGCTTGATCGCGACCTCGACCCGGCGCTCGCCGGCCAGCTCGCGCAGCTCCCCCACCTTCGCCGCCAGCGCCTCGGCGCCGAGGTAGCCGGGGTGCCAGGCGTCGGCGATGCGGGCGGCGCGGCGCAGGGCCGGGGCCGAGTTGCCGCCGAGCCAGATCGGGATCCGCTCGCCCTGGACGGGGAGCGGGCCGAAGCGGGCGTCGGCGAAGGAGGCCGACTCGCCGGCGTAGTCCGTCTCTCCCGCCCAGAGCGCCCGCATCACCTCGAGGTGCCGCTCGAGCGTCGCGCCGCGGCCGGCGTAGCGGGCGCCGAGGAAGGCGAACTCCTCCTCGACGTAGCCCGCCCCGAGGCCGGCGATCAGGCGGCCGCCGGAGAGGACGTCGACCATCGCGAGCTGCTTGGCGGCGAGGACCGGGTCGCGCTGCGGCAGGATCACGACCGAGGGGCCGAGGCGGATCCGCTCGGTGTGCGCGGCCGCCCAGACCAGCGTCGTCATCGCCTCGTAGATCGTCGCGAAGCGGGCGATCCGCGACGGCACCAGGACGTGGTCGCTGGTCCAGAGCGAATCGAAGCCGAGCTGCTCGGCCCGGGTGGCCGCGGCGGCGATCGCCTCGGGCCCGGCCACCGGGCCGTAGCTCGGCAGCTGCAGGCCGAACCGCACCGGCACCTGGCTAGGCCGGGACGGCGACGGCCGCGGCGACGTGCTCGCGCATCCGCGCGGCGACCTGGCCGGTGATCTCGCCGGGCACGGTGTCGAAGCTGCGACCGTCGATGCTCGCCACCGGGTAGACCTCGCGCAGCGAGGAGGCGATGAAGGCCTCCTCGATCCGCTCGAGGTCGGCGCGGGTCGTCCGCCGCTCGCGGGCGTCGCTGACCTCGAAGAGGTGGCGGCGGGTGATCGAGGCGAGGATCCCGGCCTCGAGCGGCGGCGTCCACAGCTCTCCCTCCAGCACGTAGAAGAAGGCCGAGGTGGGCGCCTCGAGGACCTCGCCGTCGGGGGTGACGAGCAGCGCGTCTTCGGCCCCCAGCTCGGCGGCGATCCGCTTGATCAGCATGTTGGCGGCATAGCTCAGCGACTTGACGCCGCGCAGCACCGCGATCGGCGCGTACTCGATCGTCGCCAGGGCCACCGCCGGCGGCACCGCCGGCACCGCCTCGACCAGGCCGATGCGGCGGCCGCCGCGGGTGACGAGGAACCGCAGGGCGCCGTCGACCGGGCCGGCGGCCTCGAGCAGGGCGGCGATCTCGGCTTCGAGCCGGGGCCGGTCGAACTCGAGCCGCAGCGCCTGCGCCGAGCGCTCGAGGCGGTCGTAGTGCTCGTCCAGGGCGAAGGGGACGCCGGCGTAGAGGCGCGCCACCTCGAACGCCCCGTCGCCGCGCAGGAGGCCTTCGTCGGTAACCGGGATCGTCGCTTCGCCGGCCGCCATCAGGCGGCCGTCCACCACCGCGTCGACAGCGCTCATGACTTCATCACGAAGGCGTCCTCGACCTCTTCGCTCAGCTCGGTCCAGACGCTCTTGGTCTGCAGATACTCGTCGACCGCGTGGACGCCGTTGACGCGGCCGATGCCGCTCGCCTTGTAGCCGCCGAAGGGCGAGTTGAAGGCGACGGCGCGGTAGGTGTTGATCCAGACGATGCCGGCTTCGACTGCCCGGGCGACCCGGTGGGCGCGCCGCACGTCGTTGGTCCAGATCCCGCAGGCGAGCCCGAATTCGGTGTCGTTGGCGAGCTCGATCGCCTCCTCCTCGGTGGCGAACGGCATCATCGCCGCGACCGGCCCGAAGACCTCGTTCTGCACGATCCGGTCGCTGCGGGTGACCTCGCCGAGCACCGTCGGCTCGTAGAAGAAGCCGGCCGAGGAGCCGACCTCGGCCCGCTTGCCGCCGGCCAGGACGACCGCGCCGTCCTCCCTCGCCTCGTCGACCATGCGCTCGACCCGGGCCAGCTGCGGGGCGCTGGCGATCGGGCCCATCTGGGTCTCGGGGTCGGTCGGGTCGCCGATCCGGATCGCCTCGGTCTTCGCCACGATCATCTCCGCCAGCCGGTCGTAGACCTCGGCCTGGACCAGGACCCGCGAGCCGGCGACGCAGCTCTGGCCGCCAGCCGAGAAGATCCCGGAGACGACGCCGCTGGCGGCGGCCTCAAGGTCGGCGTCGGCGAAGACCAGCTGCGGGCTCTTGCCGCCGAGCTCGAGCGTCACCCGGGCCAGGCGCTCGCCGGCCTTGGCGGCGATCGCGCGGCCGACGTCGGTGCCGCCGGTGAAGGAGATCTTGGCCACCCGCGGGTCGGAGATCAGGGCTTCGCCCGCCTCGGCGCCGCCGGTGACGACGTTGATCACGCCGGCCGGGAAGCCCGCCTGCTCGGCCAGGGCGACCGCCTCGAGCACGCCGGCGGAGGCGACCTCGGAGGGCTTGAGGACGATCGTGTTGCCGGCGGCGAGCGCCGGCGCCATCGCCTGCACGGCGACCAGCACCGGCGAGTTCCAGGGGATGATCACGGCCACCACCCCGAGCGGCTCGCGCAGCGTGTAGTTGAAGGCGCTGGTCCGGTCGAGCGGGATCACCGAGCCCTCGATCTTGTCGGCCAGGCCGCCGAAGTAGTAGAGCCAGTCGGTGGCCAGCTTGGCGTGGCTCGCGACCTCCTTCAGCAGCTTGCCGTTCTCGCGGCACTCGACCGCGGCGATCTCCTCGGCGTGCTCGGCGATCAGGTCGCCGAAGCGCATCATCAGGCGCCCGCGCCGGGTCTGCGAGAGCTCGGCCCAGGGGCCCCGGAAGGCGTCGGCCGCGGCGGCGACCGCGGCCGCCGCGTCCTCGGTCCCGGCGTCGGCCAGCATCGCCCAGGGCTCGCCCAGGACCGGGTCGACCGACTCGTACTCGCGCCCGCCGGCGGAGGCGACCGAGCGGCCGCCGATGTAGAGGCCGTAGTGCTTGAGGTCTGAAGTGGTGACAGCGTTCATCGAAGCTCCTTCGGCGTCATCGGGGGAGGACGAAAGATATGATTTATCATAGGGCAATGACCCAGGAGGCCGAGCGGCCCACCACCCCGAAGCTGGCGGAGCGGCTGGCGACGTTCGCCGCCGAGACGAGCTTCGACGAGCTCCCCGCCGAGGTGGTCGAGGCGACGAAGCTGCAGCTCCTCGACACCGTCGGCGTCGGCCTCGGTGCCCATGCCGGCGGGGCCGATGTCGGAGGCGCCGCGGCCGCCGCATTGCGGACCGCCGAGGAGGCCGGGCAGGGCCCCGCCAGCGTGATCGGCCGCGAGCGCGGGCTGCCGGCCGCCGACGCCGCCTTCGCCAACGGCGTCCTCTTCCACACCCTCGACTTCGACGACACCCACGCCGGCTCGATCACCCACGTCAGCGCCGTCAACTGCGCGGCGGCGCTGGCGGCGGCCGAGGCGGCCGGCGCCGGCGGGCGCGAGATGCTGGCGGCCTCCGCGGTCGGCAAGGAGGTGACGATCCGCCTCGGCCTCGACGGCATCGCGGTCGCGCTGCTCGAACGCGGCTTCCACCCGACCGCGGTGCTCGGCGTCTTTGGCGCCACCGCCGGCGCGGCGCGCCTCCGCGGGCTCGACCCGGCGGCGATAGCCAGCGGCCTCGGCATCGCCGGCAGCCTCGCCGCCGGGCTCTTCGCCTACCTCGCCGACGGCACCGACACGAAGCCCCTGCACGCCGGGTTCGCCGCCCGCAACGGGGTCCACGCCGCCGCCCTCGCGGCCGCCGGCGCGGCCGGCCCGCCGAGCATCTTCGAGGGCCGCTTCGGCATCTACGACGCCTACCTCGGCCGCCGCGAAGCGGAGCTCGACCTCGACGACCTCGGGCGGCGCTGGGAGCTGCCGCTGATAGCGGTGAAGGCCTACCCCGCCTGCCACTTCGTCCACAGCTCGGTCCACGGCGCCGGCGAGCTGGCGCAGGACGGCGGCGTCGACCCGGCGTCGATCCGCCGCATCGTCGTCTTCTCCCCCGGCCCCGGCGTCGAGGTGGTGCTCGAGCCGGCGGCGGCGAAGGTCGCCCCGCGGACCGCCTACGAGGCGAAGTTCAGCATGCAGTACTCGGTCGCGGCGATGCTCGTCCACGGCCGCGTCGACCTCGACTCCTACTCGGCGCCGGCGATCGCCGACCCCGCCGTGCTCGATCTCGCCCGCCTGGTCGAGTACGAGGTCCGCGACTATCCCTCCTACCCGGCCTCCTACCCGGGCGGGATCGAGATCGAGCTGCAAAACGGCGAGGTGCTGAACCGCGACCTGCCGCACCAGCCCGGCAGCGCCGAGAACCCGCTCAGCGCCGACGCGGTGCGGGAGAAGTTCCGCCGCAACGCCGCGCTCGCGCTCGGCGCCGAGGAGGCGGAGCTGATCGAGCGCCAGATCATGCGCCTCGAGCAGCTCGACGACCTCGCCGAGCTGACCGCGGCGCTGCGCCGGGCTTAGGCCCGGCGCAGGGGGTTCGACCCGCGGCGCCTCAGGCGCCGGCGCCGTTGGCGGAGCGGACCGGGTTGGTGACGGAGCCGACGCCGTCGACCTCGACCGTGATCTCGTCGCCGTCGCCGAGCCAGATCCGGGGGTCGCGGAAGGCGCCGACGCCGGCCGGGGTGCCGGTCAGGATCAGGTCGCCGGGCTCGAGGGTGATCGCCTCGGTGACGAAGGCGACGATCTTGCGGATGTCGAAGATCATGTCGCTGGTGTTCGACTCCTGCACCGTCTGGCCGTTGAGGATGGTGCGGATCGGCAGGTCCTGGGGATCCTCGACGCTGTCTGCCGGGACCACGTCGCCGATCGGCAGGAAGGTGTCGAAGGACTTGCCGCGCACCCACTGCTTGTCCTTGTGCTGGACGTCGCGGGCGGAGACGTCGTTGGCGACGAAGTAGCCGCTGACGTAGTCGTAGGCGTCGGCCTCGGCGACTCCGCGCGCCTGCTTGCCGATCACCAGCCCGAGCTCGCCCTCGTAGTCGACGCGGCGCGAGGCGGCGGGGATCACGATCTCCTCACCGGAGGCGATGATCGTGTTCGGCCACTTGGCGAACAGCAGCGGCCACTCGGGCACCTCCTGCCCGGTCTCGGTGGCGTGGTCGTGGTAGTTGAGTCCGACGCACACGATCTTCGCGGGCGTGGCGAGGTCGGCCATTTGGGGATTCCTTCCTGTGTGTTTCCTGGTGGGTGGGCCTCGCTCAGCCGGCCAGGGCGGCGAGGAAGGTCTCGGCGTAGCGGTCGAGCTCGGCGACGCCCTGCTCGGCGGTCCCGTCGAGCGGCGCCCGCAGCACGTACTGGTCGAAGCCGAGCTCGGCGCAGCGCTTCAGCTCCTCGAGGTCGTTCTCCTCCTGGGCGGAGCCGACGACCAGGTTGACGTCGTCGAGCTCGCGGTCGTTCTCGGCCAGCATCGGCCGCAGGCGCTCGAGCCGCTCCCCGGCCTGCTCGGCCGAGAGCCCCCAGCCGAACCAGCCGTCGCCGAGCCGGGCGACGCGCCGCAGCGCGGCGTCGCTCTCGCCGCCGATGAAGATCGGCGGGTGCGGGTCCTGGACCGGGTAGGGACGCTGTTTGGCGGGCTTCAGCTCGTAGGTCTCGCCGGAGAAGCTGGCGGTCTCCTCGGTCCACAGGGTGCGGATCAGCTGGATGTACTCGTCGGCGCGCCTGCCGCGGCCCTTGAAGGGGACGCCGAGCGCCTCGTACTCCTCCGCCATCCAGCCGACCCCGACGCCGAAGTCGGCGCGCCCGCCGGAGACGAAGTCGAGCGTGGTCACCGACTTGGCGGTGTAGAGCGGGTTTCGCTGCGGCAGCAGGACGATCCCGGTGCCGAGCCGGACCCGGCTGGTGCGGCCGGCGAGGAAGGAGAGGAGCTCGAACGGCCCCATCCACGACATCTCGGCCGGGAAGGGGCTCTTGCCGTCCTCCGAATAGGGGTAGGTCGACTCGAGCTGGTCGACGTCGAACAGCACCACGTGTTCGCCGATCCAGACCGTGCGGAAGCCGCGCTCGTCGGCCGCTTCGACGAACGTGGTCAGCTTCTCGAGCTCGTCGACGTCGCTTGGCTGGGGGAGGAAAAGGCCGAAGTCCATGTCTGATGCGCTCCTGGGTCGGGGGAAGCGGGCGGCACCCTGAGGTCATCCTCCAGGCTGCTATATCTTATATCTTAGTTCATAGTTGATGTCGGACGATTGCCATGCCGACCGCTCGAGCTCCGACTCCCGGCGGTGGCGAATGCTCACCGTCGGCGTGGTCGCGCAGGCGGCGGGCAGCGTCGTCCAGTTCTCGCTGCCGTTCTGCCTGCCGCAGCTGCGCGACGTGGTCGGCGGATCGCTGCCCCTCGCCGCCCTGGTCGCCTCCTGCCCGACGATCGGCCTGGCCCTGACGCTCTTCGCCTGGGGATGGGTGGCCGACGTCTGGAGCGAGCGCCTGGCGATGGCGAGCGGGCTCCTCGCCGCTTCGCTCTTCCTCGTCCTCGCCTCGCTCTCCGGGGGAACCGTGACGCTCGCCCTCTTCCTGCTGCTCGCCGGCGCCGCTGCGGCTTCCGTCAACGTCGCCTCGGGGCGGATCGTCCTCGCCTGGTTCGAGCAGAGCGAACGCGGCCTGGCGATGGGCATCCGGCAGACGGCGCAGCCGCTCGGAGTCGGCGTCGCCGCGCTCGCCTTCCCGCTGCTCGTCAGCTCGACCTCGCTGCGCGCGGCGCTCCTCTTTCCGGCGGCGGGCTGCCTGACCGTCGCGGCCCTGACCCTGCTCCTCGTCTCCGACTCGCCGGCCGCCGCTCCACCCTCCGCCGCGCTCGGCGGCTCGCCCTATCGGCGCCTGGCGATCTGGCGGGTGCACGGGGCGAGCGCGCTGCTCTCGGTGCCGCAGTACACGGTCTCGACCTTCGGCTTCCTCTTCCTGGTAGAGAGCCAGGGCCTGGGCCCGGGAGCCGCCGGCGCGCTCCTCGCCGCGACCCAGCTGCTGGGCGCCGCGGCGCGTCTCGGCGCCGGCCGCTGGTCGGACCTGGTCGGCAGCCGCTTGACCCCGATGCGGGCGCTGGCCCTCGCCAACGCCGTGGTGATGGCGGCGCTGGCGGCGACGGCCACGCCGGCGGCGAACATCGCCGCCCCGTTCCTCGTGGCCGCGGCGATCGTCACCGTCAGCGGCAACGGGCTGGCGTTCACCGCGGCGGCCGAGATCGCCGGCGAGAGCTGGGCGGGGCGGGCGATGGGCGTCCAGAACACCGCCCAGAACGTGGTCGGGATCGCCACTCCGGTGACGATCGGCGCCCTGATCGCGGCGACGAGCTTCGCCGCCGGGTTCGCGGTGGTGGGCGCCTTCCCGCTCGCCGCGGCCCTGGTGCTGAGGAATGCCGACTAAAACTCTGACATTAGAAAACCCTACTGTCCGGTATTATCGTCCTATGGACGATCGCTTTGGAGAGCTCTCCCGCCCCCGGGACCTGATCGGCTACGGCCGGCGCCCGCCGCAGGTGGTGTGGCCGGACGAGGCCAAGGTCGCCGTCAACCTCGTGATCAACTACGAGGAGGGCTCCGAGCACTACGAGCGGCTCGGCGACGAGAAGACCGACGGCCTCGCCGAGATCAACTGGTCGCTGCCGAAGGAGTACCGCGACTTCGCGATGGAGGCGGTCTACGAGTACGGCAGCCGCGCCGGCGTCTGGCGCCTGCTCCGCATCTTCGAGGAGTACGGCGTGAAGATGACCTTCTTCGCCACCGGCATGGCGCTCGAGAAGAACCCCGAGCTCGCCGCGGCGATCGCCGAGCTCGGGCATGAGGCGTGCTCCCACGGCTACCGCTGGAGCGAGCCCTGGACCTGGACCCGCGAGCAGGAGAAGGAGCAGATCGAGCGAGCGGTGGCGGCGATCGAGGCGACGACCGGGACCCGGCCGGTCGGCTGGTACTGGCGCTACAGCTCGACGCCCTGGACCCGCGAGCTGCTGGTCGAAGAGGGCGGCTTCCTCTACGACTCGGAGACCTACAACGACGACCTGCCCTACTTCGTCGAGGTGCAGGGCACCGAGCACCTGGTCATCCCCTACAGCCAGACCTACAACGACACCCGCTTCGCGCTCGCCGAGGGCTCCTTCGCCTCGCCCTCCGACTTCCTCGACTACCTGCGCCGCGGCCTCGACCAGCTCCACCGCGAGGGCGAGCGCGGCCAGCCGAAGATGATGTCGATCGGCCTCCACTCCCGCTGGGCCGGGCAGGCCGGCCGCGCCGACGCGCTGCGCGAGTTCATCGAGTACGCCGAGGCCAAGGGCGGCGTCTGGTTCGCCCGCCGCGACGAGATCGCCCGCCACTGGATCGATCACCACCAGGAGTGGGCGCGATGAGGAAGATCCACGGCAAGCTGGTCTGCGAGAGCGTCGAGGAGGTGCTGAACCCGGAGTGGACCGCGGTCCTGGCGATCGACCTGCAGAAAGGCTTCATGCTGCCCGGGGGCTCTGTCGACAAGGCCGGCGGGGACATCTCGGCGATGGTCGAGCTGATCCCGAAGTGCGTCGAGTTCCTCGCCGCCGCGCGCGGGCGCGGGATCCGGATCGTCCACGTCCGCTGGGTCGACCTGCCCGACGGCGCCAGCGACTCGCCGGCCTGGCTGCGGTCGAAGGGGCTGATGACCGGCACCACCGAGTTCGCCCTCGAGGGCAGCTGGGACGCCGAGTTCGTCGCCGGCTGCGAGCCGCTGCCGGGCGAGCCGGTGGTGACCAAGCACCGCTCGAGCGCCTTCACCGGGACCAACCTCGAGCAGCTGCTGCGCGCGACGGGCGTCCAGGCGGTGGCGCTGATCGGCGAGCAGACGCCGGGCTGCATCGAGGCCACCTTCCGCGACGCCGCCTACCGCGACTTCTACAACGTCCTGATCGAGGATCGGATCGCCGCCCGCGACCCGGAGCTCCACGAGGCCTCGCTGAAGGTGCAGCGGGCCCGCCACGACGTGATCACCGCCGAGAAGGCGCTGTCGATCTGGGACGGCTACCGGGCGGGCAGGCTGCTCCCGCCAAACCCCTAGGACGGCCTGGCGAGACCAGATGCAGTTCTCGTTCCGGAAGACTGCTGCATTTTCCCGCCCATGGCGGGAAAATGCAGTTTTCGTCCGGTGGGGAAGCTCGGGGTCGTCGCCCGGCCCGGTCGCCGGTTACTCGGGCGCGACCGCGACCACGGTCTTGCCGAGGTTGCCGCCTTCGAGCAGGGCGATCAGCCCGGCCGGCGCGTTCTTGAGGCCGTCGACGACCTGCTCCCGACCCGTCACCTCCCCCTCGGCGAGCCAGTCGCCCATGTCGCGCAGGAACGCCTCGTGGTGGGTGTCGTAGTAGTCGAGGATGATCAGCCCCTTGACCAGCACCCGCTTCTGGTGGATCACCTGCAGCGCCCGCCGCAGGCGGTCGGGGCCGGCCGGCGGCGCCTCGTCGTTGTAGTGGGAGACGAAGCCGCAGAGGGGGATCCGCGCCTCGAGGTTCAGCAGCGGCAGGACGGCGTCGAAGACCGGGCCGCCGAGGTTCTCGAAGTAGATGTCGATCCCGTCCGGGCAGGCGGCCTCGAGCTGCGCCGCGAACTGCGGGTCGCGGTGGTCGACGCAGGCGTCGAAGCCGAGCTCCTCGACCGCGCAGCGGCACTTCTCGGGCCCGCCGGCGACGCCGACGACGCGCGCCCCGTGGAGCTTCGCGATCTGCCCGACCACCGACCCGACCGCGCCGGTGGCGGCGCCGACGACCAGGGTCTCGTTTGGCTGCGGCTTGCCGATCTCGAGCGTGCCGACGTAGGCGGTGAAGGCCGGCATGCCGAGGATGCCGAGCGCCTGCGAGGGGTGGTCGCTCTCCGCCAGCGGCATCAGGTCCCCGCCGTCGGAGATCGCGAAGTCCTGCCAGCCGGCGTTGCCGGCGACCAGGTCGCCCGCCTCGAACCTCGGGTTGTTGGAGGCGACGACGCGGTTGACCGTGGCGCCGGCCATCGTCTCGCCGATCGGCAGCGAGATCGAGTAGATCGGCGCCACCTCGTCCATCATCTCGCGCATGTAGGGATCGAGCGAGAGGTGGAGGGTGCGAAGCAGGACCTCGCCGTCGCCCGGCTCCGGCAGCGGCCCCTCCTCGATCCGGAAGTCCTCCGGCGTCGGAGCCCCCTGCGGGCGGGCCGCGAGCACGACCCTGCGATTGACGCTGCTGCTCTGGGACATCGACTCTCCTTTTCGTCGGTCATGCGTCGGCCGCGACGGCGACGCCGTCGCGGTGGTAGGTGCGGAGGACCCGGGACGCGATCCGGGTGGCGACCTCGTAGTTGATCGTCCCGCCCCAGCGAGCCAGCTCCTCGGCGCGCAGGCCGGGGCCGATCAGGGTGACCTCGTCGCCGACGGCGGCGCCGGGCTCGGGGCCGAGGTCGACGGTGAGGTTGTCCATGCTGACCGTGCCGGCGACGGGCTGGCGGACACCGCCGATCTCGACCTCGGCGCGGTTGGAGAGGGCCCGCGAGTAGCCGTCGCCGTAGCCGATCGGAACCGTGGCGATCGTCGTCGGCTCGGCGGCGAGGAAGGTGCGGCCGTAGCCGACGCTCTCGCCGGCCGCGCAGGGCTTGACCGCGGCGACGTAGGAGCGCAGCGAGAGCGCCGGCTCGAGCTCGGCGGCGAGGTCGCCGCGGGCGAACGGGTCGAGGCCGTAGATCGCGATCCCGGTCCGCACCAGGTCGAAGTGGCTGCGCGGCTCGGCGATCGTCGCGGCGCTGTTGGCGGCGTGGGCGACGACCGTCGGGTGGGCGGCGCGGACCTGCCGAGCCCAGGCGGCGAAGCGCTCGAGCTGCTCGGCGAGGAACGGGCTCCCGGGCTCGTCGGCGGTGGCGAAATGCGTCATCGCGCCGGCCAGCTGCAGGCGCTCGCTGCGCGCCACCGCCGCCGCCAGCTCCAGCGCCCGCTCGGGGTCGCGACTGCCGAGGCGGCCCATGCCGGTGTCGAGCTTGACGTGGACCCGCGCCGGCCGGTCCCCCAACTGCCAGAGGAAGTCGGTGCTCCAGGCGACGACGTCGGCGTCCACCGCGAGCGCCTCGTCGAGCTCGGCCTCGCAGAGCGCCCCGAGCACCAGCAGCCGTCCCTCCACCCCGCCCGCCCGCAGCGCGCTCGCCTCGCCGGCGCTGGCGACGGCGAGCCAGGTGGCGCCTCCGGCCTGCGCGGCCCGGGCCACCGGAACCGCACCGTGGCCGTAGCCGTCGGCCTTGACGACCGCGCAGAGCGCCGCCCCGGGAGCCATCCCCCGCAGCCGAGCGACGTTGCGCTCGATCGCCGCGAGGTTGATCGACGCAACCGCTCTTGCCCGCGGGCGCCCGGGCTCAGCGCCCACGGCACTGAACAGCTAGGCGGCCCGACCCTGTTTCCGCGAGCCGTCCTCGGCAGCCGCCTGCAGCTGCTTGGTCAGCTCGACGAACGGCACTTCGAGGTGCTCGCGCAGGGCCGCCTCGGCCTTGGCGGCGTCCCCTTTGGTCGCAGCGGCGAGAATCGCCCGGTGCTGCTTCTGGGAGACCTTGAGGCTCGCCGGGCTGGTCAGGTAGAGGCGCATGTAGGGCTCGACCGCGGTCCAGAGCTGGGCGATCATCGCCGCCAGGCGCGGCATCTCCGCCGCCCCGTAGACCAGCTCGTGCCATTCGCGGTTGGTCGTCCGCCAGGCGTTGGAGTCGCTCTGCTCCTCGTCCATCTGCTTCAGCAGCCGTTTCAGCTCGGCGACCAGCTCCTTGTCGGACTGCAGCTGCGGCATCGCCGCCGAGAGCGCCAGCGTCTCCAGCGAGATGCGGATGCTGAGCAGCTCCTTCAGGTCGTCCTCGGTGAGTGCGTTGACGCGGATCCGCCGGCCGCCCTCGAAGGCGACCAGCCCCTCGCCCTCGAGCCGGCGCAGCGCCTCGCGCACCGGCATCGTGCTGACGTCGAAGTGGTCGGCCAGCTGGCGGATGCTGATCGGGCCCGGTCGGTAGACCCCCTGCGCGATGTCGCGGCGCAGCTCCTCGTAGATCACGTCCGGAATCGAGGGGGGCCTGATCGAGGAATTTGGCATCGGTCGTCCTAGAGGCACGCAGCGAGGTGCTCTTCCACACCCTCAGACCGCCCCCTGCTCGCGAAGCTCGGCGATCTCCTCTGCGCTAAGACCTATCATATCGTTCAGGACCCGATCCGTATGTTCGCCCAGCCGGGGGCCGGCGTGGCGCAGCTGTCCGGGGGTGCGGCTGAAGGACGGGACCACGTTCTGCATCCCGATCTCCCCCAGCTCGACGTCCTCGACCCGGGCGACGTTGCCGCGCTCGCGGAAGTGCGGGTCCTCGAACACCTCCTCGATGCTGTAGATCGGCGCCGCCGCGGCGCCGGCCTCGTTCAGCACGTCGATCGCCTCCTGGCGCGGCTTGCTGCCGATCCACTCGGCGAAGATCCGGTCGAGCTCGTCGTTGTTCTGGGTCCGCGCCTGGTTGTCGAGGAAGCGCGGGTCCTCGATCAGCTCCGGCCGGCCGATCGCCTTGCAGGCGCGCTCGAAGACGCTCTGCGAGCTCGACGACATCGCCAGCCAGCCGCCGTCGGCGGCCTGGTAGGCGTTGCGGGGAGCGGCGAACGGCAGCCGGCTGCCGAGCCGCTCGGCGACGATCCCGAGCTGGTCGTACTCGACGAACTGGTGCCCCATCACCGTCATCAGCCCCTCGTAGAGGGCGAGGTCGATGTGCTGGCCGCGGCCGCTCAGCCGCTGCTCGTGGACCGCGGCGAGGACCGCGAAGGCGCCGGTCAGCCCGGTTACCCCGTCGGCCAGCCCGAACGAGGGCAGGGTCGGCGGCCCGTCGGGCTCGCCGGTCATGTAGGCGTAGCCGCTCATCGCCTCGGCCAGGGTGCCGAAGCCGCGGCGATGGCTGTAGGGGCCGGTCTGGCCGAAGGCGGAGACGCTGAGCATGATCAGGCGCGGGTTGACCTCGGCCAGCGCCTCGTAGGCGAGCCCCCACTCGGCGAGGGTGCCGGGGCGGAAGTTCTCGACCACGACGTCGGCCTTCTCGACCAGGCGGCGGAGGACGTCGCGGGCGGCGTCCTCGTGCAGGTCGAGCGTGATCGACTCCTTGTTGCGGCCGACCATCTTCCAGAACAGCGGCACGCCGTCGCGCCGGCTGCCCCAATCGCGCATCATGTCGCCGCGCGGGTGCTCGACCTTGATCACCTGGGCGCCGAAGTCGGCCAGCCACATCGCCGCCATCGGCGCCGCCATGAACGAGGAGAGGTCGAGGACGACCAGGTCTTCGAGCGGCCCCCGCGAGCCATCGGCGGCGGCCGCCTGCGGCGCGGGCACCGCCGCCGCCGGCGTCGTCCCGCTCATGACAGCTCCGCCTCCTCGGCGGCGGTGATGACGCCGAGCTCGCGCGCCTGCGCGGTCGGCATCAGCCCCCAGGCGGCGGCGCGGCGGAGGACGCCGCGGGACTGGCGGTCGGTGGCGATGTCGAGCAGCTCGCCCTGGGCGCCGGCGACCGCTCCCTTGTTGTCGGCGATCGCGCGGGCGAATTCTTCGACGCTCGCGACCTCGGACTCGAGCGCCTCGCGGGTGTAGACCGCGGGAAAGGCGAGCAGCGAGGCCAGGAGCTGCAGCGGGTGGCCGACCCAGCGGCCGGCGAAGCCGACGTCGAGCGAGTGGCGGGTGTCGTCGAAGTTCTCGCGCATCCGCCCGAGGACGAAGTCCTTCTGCTCGTCCTCGGCGACGCCGGCGGCGACCGGGAAGTTCATCGTCATCCCGTCGATCGCCGGCACCCCGACCGCGCCGGCGGCGCTGACCATCAGGTGGCGGGCGAAGTCGCAGAGGGCGTGGCGGTAGCGCACCTCGGGCAGCTGCAGGTCGGCGCTGAGGTCGGCCGGGCCGAGGACCATGCCGGCGAGCCGGCTGCGGCCGGCGGTGACCAGCTGCTGCAGGTTCTGCAGGCTCCAGGCGGTCTCGATCAGGTAGATCACCCGGATCTGCCCCGGCTCCAGCTCGTGCGCGGTCTCCAGCCGGTCGAGCAGCTCGTACATCCACTCGACGTCGGCGACGTGCTTGACCTTGGGGAAGACGATCGCGTCGATCGGCAGCGCCGTCTCGGTGCGGGCGGCGAAGTCGGCGGCGCCGGAGATCACCTCGACGACGTCGCGAACGCTGCGGTCGTCGCCGATCCCCGAGGGGCGGAGCATCCGCAGCCCGCTCCCCCAGTCCTCGTGGGTGAGGACCTCGAGCGCCTGCGCGCGGGCCTCCTCGGCGGCGCCGGGAGCGACGCCGTCCTCGAGGTCGACGACCACGCCGGGCGCGCTCGGGTCGCCGTCGAGCAGCCGGTCGACGTCGGCGACCGGGAGCTCGAGCCGCTCCGCGAGGTCGGCGCGGGAGATCTCGTAGCGCCCCATCAGCTTCTCCGCGGTCTGCAGCGCGGCGCCGATCGCCTTGGTCGCGATCCGCGGGTTCGTCGCCGGCGTCGTCAGGTGGGCCTGCTGGCGCAGGTAGCGGACGGGGAGCTCGATCTGCAGCTCGTCGCTCGCGGCCAGCTGCGCCTGGCGGGCGGCCTCGAAGCGATCGACTAGGTCTGTCAGCTGCACGGTCATCGGATGCGGTCTCCTCGGGGGGTCATCGGGTTGCAATTAGACGGTCGTCGCGGAGCGAGCGCAGGGCGCCGCCGAAGGCCTCGCCGGCGCGCGCCAGCTCGGCCTCGCCGTGGGCGGCGGAGGTGACGCCGCCGGTGTAGGACATGAGGTCGACGCCGCGGGTGCGCAGCTCGATCTGCAGCGCCCCGACGATCGTCGCCGGGATCGAGAGCAGCTCCTCGTCGCTCGTGCCCTCGAGCGTCGCCGGCTGCGCGGCGGGCGAGTCGGGGGAGCGCAGGTAGATGTGGAAGGTCGAGGACTCGCCGTAGACGAAGCCGTCGATCCCGAGCTCTGCGATCTGCTCCTGGATCGCCGCCCGGAGGGCGACGGCGTGGTCCTCGGCGGCCCGCTGCGGGGCGCCGTCGGCGGCGATCTCGAGCGTCGCCGAGCCGGCCGCGGCGGGGAACGGGTGGCCGTTGAAGGTGCCGAAGTGGAAGACGTAGCCGTCCTCGACGCCGGGGCCCGGGCGCAGGCGCTCCATCACCTCGGCGCGGCCGGTGACGGCGCCGCCGGGCAGGCCGCCGGTGAGGATCTTGCCCAGCGTCGTCAGGTCCGGGGTGACGCCGAACCGCTCCTGGGCGCCGCCGGGGGCCCAGCGGAAGCCGGTGATCATCTCGTCGAAGACCAGCAGCGCCTCGGCGGCCCGGGTCTCCTCGGCGATCGCCTCGATCTCGGCCACCGAGAGCGGCACCGTCGACCAGGCGCCGCCCGAGGGCTCGACGAAGACCGCGGCGACGTCGCCGCCTTCGAGCGCCGAGCGCAGGGCCTCGCGGTCGCCGGAGGGCACGGTGATCGTGTGCGCGAGCACGTCCTCCAAGACGCCGGCGCTCTGCACCTGGTCGAACGGCGGCTTCAGCCCGACCATGAAGAAGTCGTTCCAGCCGTGGTAGTGGCCGGCGAGGCGGATGATCTTCGAGCGGCCGGTATGGGCGCGGACGATGCGGGCGGCGAGGAAGGTCGACTCGGTGCCGGAGGCGACGAAGCGGGTCAGCTCGGCGCAGGGGATCAGCTCCGCGACCAGCTCCGCCCAGCGCACCTCGAGGTCGTGGCAGACCGAGGGCGCCCAGCCGCTCTGCACCGCCTCCGCCAGGGCGTCGCGGACCGGCGCCGGGTCGTGGCCGAGCAGCAGCGAGGCGCTGGCGAGGTGGTAGTCGACGTAGCTGTTGCCGTCGACGTCGTACTTCAGCGCGCCGTCGCCGCGCGAGTAATAGAGCGGGAAGGGCTGGTGGAAGCGGAGGGCGTGGTTGACGCCGGCCGGGATCACCGCGGTGGCGCGGTCGAAGAGCTCTTTCGACCCTCCCCTGGTCGGCGCGAACGCAGCGGCGCGGTCAGTCTGCGAGATCGACATGCTTACTCCTCCTCGGTGTCGGCGGTCTTCCAGTAGAAGGGTGCGAGGCTCTGCGGCAGGCCGTTGACGCGCAGCCGGGTCAGGACCAGCTTCGCGATCCTCCACTCGCCGTCGGCCTTGACGTAGTCCTCGTGGTAGTGGCCGTGGCCCTCGACGCCGCGGCGGACGCCGTCCTCCTCGGGCCACTCGACGTAGTCGAGCATCGCCCAGACCCCGTGCGCGCGGTCGGGGCCGAGCAGCTCGATCTCCGGCGTGTGCCCGTGGTGGACGGTCTTCGCCGAGCTGAGGGTCCGCTGCCAACGCGCGACCACGGCGTCGACCGTCTCGGTGTCGTTCGGGTCCTCGCCGAAGGCGAAGGTCGCGTCGTCGGTGAAGATCGCCCGCAGCTCCTCCCACTGCTTGGTGTCGAGGAGGCGGAAGTACCGGGCCTTCAACTGCTTGACGGCCTCGATCTCGATCAGCTGCTGGATTTGATTCTCGGCGTTGGTCATGATCTAAGAAATATCATATACGCGCGCTCATGCGAACCCGAAGCGGGCGCAGCCGGGCGAGGATCGCCTCGCGGTCGGCGACCTGGAGGGCAGCGGCGGCGGCGATGACGACGGCCTGGATCACCAGCTGGGTCGAGGTCGGAGCCCCCATCGAGAGCACCAGCTGGGTCAGCTGGGTGAGGAAGAGGGCGCCGATCGCGGTGCCGAGGATGTGTCCCTTGCCGCCGGTCAGCGCGGTGCCGCCGACGACGACCGCGGCGATCGTCGGCAGCAGGTAGGTGTCGCCCATCGTGATGTTCGGCGTTTCCAGATAGCCGGCGAGGACCATGCCGGCCGCGGCGTAGCAGACGGCGGCGGCGATGTAGGCGGCGAGCCGGTAGGCCTCGACCCGGATTCCGGCCGCCCGGGCAGCCTCGGCGCGGGCGCCGACGGCGACGAAGCGCCTCCCCCAGACCGTGAAGGCGATGCCGACGCCGACCACGAGGACCAGCGCCAGCGCCAGCCAGACCGTGTTGGAGAGGCCGAGGGTTTTCTCCACCGAGAAGCTGTTCATCCCGGCCGGCGCCCGCGAGGAGCTGCCGCCGGAGTAGTCGATCGCGGCGCCCATCAGGATCGCGTTCATCGCCAGCGTCGCGACCAGCGCCGAGACGCGCAGGTAGCCGACGACGAGGCCGTTGATCAGCCCGACCACGACCGCCAGCCCGAGGACGACGAGGACCGAGACGACGATGCCGGCATGGTGTGAGGAGGAGTACTCGCTCAGCGCCATCCCGGAGAGGGTGATCATCCCCGGCACCGAGAGGTCGATGCCGCGCTGCATGATCACCAGCGTCTGCCCCACCGCCGCGACCGCGAGGATGCCGGCGAACGGCAGCATCGCGTTGATCGAGACCGAGCTGACGCTGCCCGGCTCGATCAGCCAGCTGAGCAGGAAGAGCGCCGCCGTCGCGTACCAGATCGAGGTCCGCGGGGCCAGCCGCTTGAGGTTGGACATTCTCTCTTTCCCTTCGCTCATGCCTCGGCCGCTCCGTGCTCGGAGGCGACCGCGCGCGTGGTCACAGCCCGCGCTTTCGAGTAGAAGGCGGCCGCCAGGATCGTCAGGCCGCCGAGCAGGTATTCCTGCCAGTACGCGGTGAGGCCGAGGAACTGGACGACGGTGTTGATCTGGACGATCAGCGCCGCGCCGAGCAGCGCCCCGACGAAGGAGCCGCGGCCGCCGAAGATGCTGGCGCCGCCGAGCACCACCGCGGCGACGCTCAACAGCGTGTAGGAGTTGCCGGCGGTGGCGTTGCCGGAGCCGACCTGGGGCATCAGCAGGAGCGCCCCGAGCAGGGCGAAGCAGGCGCTCCCCAGGTAGGCGAGCAGCATCACCCGGTTCGACCGCACCCCGACCCGCTCCGCGGTCCGCGGGCTGGAGCCGACGCCGCGCAGCTTGATGCCGATCAGGCTGCGGTAGAGGAACACCTCGAGCGCCACCGCGATGGCGACCACGACGAAGACGGAGACCGGGATGAAGTCGATCTTCGCGGTCACCGCTTCGAGCAGCCCCGGGGCGAACGACCCGCCGGGTTCTTCGCGGATCAGCAGGCCGATGCCCTGCAGCCCCGTGTAGGTGACGAGGGTGGCGATCAGCGGGCTGATCTTGAGCCAGACGATCATCCCCCAGTTGACGGCGCCGACCGCGAGCGCCACCGCCAGGATCGTTACGAGGCCGGAGACGATCTCGGCGTCGGAGCTGAGCCGGAAGGAGGCGACGACCAGGATCAGACCGGCCAGCGGCCCGATCGAGAGGTCGATGCCGCCGAGGAACATCACCACCTGCTGGCCGATCGCGAAGAAGGCCAGGGTCGCGAACAGGGGCAGGACGAGGGTGAAGTTGCGGGTCGTCAGGTACGCGGCGCTGTGGGAGGTGGCGACGAACCCGAGCGCGACGATCACCAGGGCGAGGACCAGCGCCGGTGCGATGTCCTTCTGCGCGAGGCGCAGCAGCGGGTTCCACCAGGCCGGCTTGCCGCCCTCCTCGCGCCGGTGCTTGCCGCCGGCCCCGAGCGCCGCCTGGGTGATGTTGCGCTCGCTCACCGCCTCGCCGCTCAGCTCGTCGACGACGCGGCCGCCGGAGAAGACGAGCACCCGGTCGCAGAGCCCCTCGAGCTCGGAGGCGTCGGAGGAGACGACGAGGACGCAGGCGCCCTCGGCGGCGGCGTCCCGCAGGGAGTGGTAGATGTCGGCGCGGGCGCCGACGTCGACGCCCTGGGTCGGCTCGTCGGCGAGCACCACCGGCGCCGCCGACATCATGATCCGGCTCAGCATCGTCTTCTGCTGGTTGCCGCCGGAGAGGTGTTCGACGTCGGTCTCGAGCGAGGGGGTCTTGATCTCGTATTCCTCGATCGCCTCCCAGGCGGCGCGACGCTCGGCGGCGCGGTTGACGATCCCGGCCCGGGAGAAGCGGGAGAGCGAGCGGATCGAGAGGTTCTCGCGGACGTCGAGCTGGGGCAGGATCCCCTCGACGTGGCGGTCGTTGGGGAGGTAGGCGAAGCCGGAGGCGGACGCGGTAGCCGGGCTGCGCAGGCGGGCCTTCCGCCCCGCGACCCGGACCTCGCCGCTCGAGGGGGCGAGCCCGGCGAGGGCGCGCATCGTCTCGCGCTGCCCGTGGCCGTCGATCCCGGCGAGGCCGACCACCTCGCCGGCCCGGGCCGAGAGCGAGACGTCGGCGAAGCGGATGCCGCTGAGGCCGCCGACCTCGAGCACGGTGGCGCCGAAGGTCGAGGGATCGGGCTTGGCCGGGAAGCGGGCGTCGAGGCGGCGGCCGACGATCAGGTCGACGATCTCGCCCTCGCCGACGCCGGAGGCCGTCAGCTCGGCGCGGCAGGCACCGTCGCGGAGGACCGAGATCCGGTCGGCAACCTGCATCACCTCGCGGATCCGGTGGGAGATGTAGACGACGGCGCCGCCGCGTTCGATCTCGCGCTTGATCCCGGCGAAGAGGACGGCGACGCCCTCGGGCAGCAGGTGCTCGGTCGGCTCGTCGAGGATCAGCACCGCCGGTTCGCCGGCCAGCGCCCGCGCGATCTCGACCACGAAGCGCTCGTCGGGCCGCAGGTCGCGGACGTAGGTGCCGGGATCGATGCGTGCCGCTTCACGCCACGGCCGCAGGTGCTCGGCGGCCCACGCCTTCTGGTTGGAGGCATGGGGGCGGTGCTGCTCGCCGACGCCGAGCCGCATGTTCTCGGCCACGGTCAGGTCGGGCAGCAGCGCCGGCTCCTGGTGGACGATCGCCAGGCCCTGCCGGCGCGACCAGTCGGGGGTCGGCTGCGCCGTCGTGGCGCCGTCGATCTCGACCGTGCCGGAGTCGGCGACGACCGCGCCGGCGGCGATCCCGACAAGGGTGGACTTGCCGGCGCCGTTCTCGCCGACGACGGCATGGACCTCGCCGCGGCGGACGCTGAAGCTCACTCCCTTCAGCGCGTGCACGCCCG
Organism: Solirubrobacterales bacterium; assembly: GCA_036494495.1. GTDB lineage: Bacteria > Actinomycetota > Thermoleophilia > Solirubrobacterales > 70-9 > VAYN01. The sequence continues at coordinate 26,847 of DASXOF010000028.1, forward strand.
GGTAGCGCTTGTCGAGATCGGTCAGCCGCAGGACCTCGCCGCCGGACTCGCTCTCGGCGACCGCCTCGCGCACGGCCGCCACGGCTGATGCCGGGATCGGCCCGTCAGCCACTCCGTTGCCTGGGTCGACCTGACCGCTCTCCCCGCGCTCGGACGGAATCACCGTTTCCTCTTCTCCCGGACCCACTTTTCTCACCTACCTCCTCTGGGCGTCCCCTCCCCCGCCCGGCGGCGGGAGAGGGGATCGCGCGGTCGTTACTGGAACAGTTCTTCGAGCTGTTCCTTGCTGAGTGCGCTGGAGAGATCCGCGTCGGGCGGCAGGTTCTTGTCGCATTCCGGATCCTTCCCGGCCACGGTGTCGACGTCTTTGAACATCTTCAGCGTGGTCGGGTCACTCAATGGGATTTCGTTCAGTTCGGCCAAGGCACGGCGCGCTGCCCAGCGGACCACCCGGACGTCTCCGTCGATGGAGATCATCTGGAAGTTCGGCCAGTTCTTTTTCTGTTCCTGCCAGAGGCAGAAGAGCTCGTTCGAGCTGGACGAGGTGGCCAGCGGCGGGTGTTCCTTGCCGGCCGCGATGTAGGCCCGGACGCCGCTCGCGTAGCCGGCTCCGTAGTCGGAGAAGACGCCTTCGAGTTCCGGGTACTTCGAAATCAGGCCGGTGGTCACCCGCTGGTACATCGCCGGGTCCCAGTTGGTCGTGACCGGCGTTTCCTGCAGCCAGTTGATCCCGGGCGCGGAGGCGGCCATCTCGGCTTCGATCCAGGCCTGGCTGTTGGGGTTGCCGGCGGAGCCGCCGAGCATCAGCACGTTGCCCTTCCCGTTCAGCTGCTTGTTCATCCATTCGGCGAGTTCGGTGCCGGCGGTGGGAACGTCCTTTTCGATCTGGGCGGTGAAGTCCGTGCCGGCGGTGCCGCCGACTTCGGCGATGTAGGGCACCACCACCACTCCGGACTGGAACGCGGTCCGCAGCGCCGACAGCGTTTCTTCGCCGAAGTCGTCGTAGGTGAGGATGATGTTGTAGCCCTGGGCCGTGTAGGAGTTGATCTCCGAGTTGTATTTCTGGACTTCGCCGTCGGCCTGGGCGTAGCTGACTTCGACGTTGTCGCAGACAGAGAGTTCGTCTTCGAGTTCGGCGCGGACGATTTTGCGCCACGAGTTGCCGCCGAACCCGTCGACCAGGGCGACCTTGGTCGGTTCTTCACCGCAGAGCTGTTCGGTCCCTTCCGGCACCACTTCCAGATTGCCTTCGGGTTCGCCGATCTCGGCCGACGATTCTTCGTTCTTGGCAGGGGCGCTGGTGCCTTCGCCGCCTTCGGTGCTGGCGGCGGTTTCGCCGCCCGACGAGCTGCTGTCGCTGCCGCCGCACGCCGAGAGGGCAAATGCCAGCGCCAGAGTCATCGCGAGGATGGCAACCGACGTGATCAACCGCCGGTCTCGCTTGAAAACGCTCACTTCTCCTCCTGTCCCGGGCGCGCCGCGGGGTTTGGCCACCGCGCACCATGCAATCTGGGTGTTTGCGAGTGTGATATCATCTATTTAATATTTTACGTCGATATGTGGGGAAGTCAAGGGCTCCAGGCCCGAAAGTCATTTCCTCAGGTGCCGGCGTCGGCCCAGTAGGCGAGCGCGCGGCGGCGCAGCATCTCGCGGAACTGCCCGGTGCTCTTGGCGAGCACCTCGCCGCTGCCCCAGTCGAGGATCACCCCGTACTGGCGCACCAGGTCCATCTCGTCGAGCTCGCCGGCGCGGTAGCGCGCCGCCACGGCCTCGGGGTCGGTGTCGAGCCAGCCGGCGCGCTCGGCGCGGATCCGCCGCCGCTCCCGCTCGGTCGCCTCGACGTCGATCTCGCAGGCGCAGAGGTCGCGGTCGATCTCGATCACGACGACGCCGTAGTCGCGGCGGGCGCGCTCGACGCTGACGTACTCGTCGACGACGTCCTCGAGCACCTGCTCGGGGTCGCGGTCGAGCGGGTCGCCGAGGCCGCCGCCGCCATTCGAGGGCCGCTCCAGCACGTCGCCGGGCTCGAGCGCCACGTTCGAGAAGAGGGCGCCGAGGAACTCCTCCTGATCGCCACCGGCGCGGCGCAGCCGGACGCCGATCGGCGCCGAGGGCAGGCCGCCCCACAGCCCCCAGGTGATCGAGCGCTCGCGGTCGCAGCAGTAGGACATCACGGCGCGCTCGGCGGCGCCGATCTTCGCCCCCTTGATGCAGCCGAGGCCGCCGCGGGACGTGCCCGGGCCGCCGGAGTCGGTGATCAGCTCGTGGCCGGTGGTGAGGACCGGCGCCAGCCGCTCCTGCCCCTCGAGCGGCTGGGTCCCGAGCTGAACGCCGAAGGGCGGGGCCGAGCCGTTGTGGCCGTCGTGCCCGTTGCGGGCGCCCCAGCCGCCCATCATCCAGTCGTACCACATGAAGTAGGGGCTGCCCTCGCGGCGACCGTCGCGGCCGCCGACCAGCAGGTACTCGAGGGCAAAGCAGCAGGCCATCGCCCGCTCCGGGACGATCTGCGCCCAGAGCTCGCCGATCGCGTTCAGCAGCTTGTCGAAGGGGCCGACGCAGAAGCCGGCGACGGGGGTCGGCCAGGTGGCGTTGACGACGCTCCCCTCGCGGCCGTAGTCGACCGTGATCGGGCGGTAGAAGCCGGAGTTGAGCGGCAGCTCGGGCATCTGGAACTTGGTCCCGACCACCACCCCGGAGAAGGTGCCGCCGAAGGTCGCGTTATGGAAGGTGTGGACCGCCTGCGGGTGGGAGCCGCTGAGGTCGTAGTGGAGGGTGTCGCCGGCGATCGTCATCTTGACCTCGATCGGGATCAGCCCCTCGCCGAGGACCGGGTCGACGTCGAGGTAGTCGACCGTCTCCCAGGTGCCGTCGGGCAGCGCCGCCAGCCGCGCCCGGGCGAGCCGCTCGACGTAGTCCTGCACCTCGGCGAAGGCGGTGACGACGGTCTCGCGCCCGTACTTGACGGTCAGGCGGCCGATCTCGCGCTCGGCGACCCGGGTCGCCTCGGCCTGGGCGAGCATGTCGCCGATCACGTCGCCGGGGGTGCGGGTGTTGTGGGCGATCAGCTCGGCGACGTCGCGCTGGAAGTCGCCTTCGCTCCAGACCCGGACCGGCGGGATCCGCAGCCCCTCGGCCATGTGGTCGTGGGCCTCGATGTTGAACGAGCCGGGCAGGGCGCCGCCGACGTCGGCCCAGTGCCCGTTGGCCTGCGCCAGCGCGATCATCTCGCCGTCCTGGAAGATCGGCCGCACGACGCGGGTGTCGTTGAAGTGGGTGCCGCCGAGGTAGGGGTCGTTGACGACGAAGACATCGCCCTCGTGGATGTCCTCGCCGAAGTAGTCGAGGACCGCCTTGGCGGTGAAGTGGAGGGTGCCGACGTGGGCGGCGCAGTCGCCGGACCCCTGCATGATCGTGTTGCCCTCTGCGTCGCAGAGCGCGCAGGAGAAGTCGCGCGACCAGATCACGAACGAGTGGCAGGAGCGGATCACCTGCTCGGACATCTGGTCGACGATCGTCGTGAACGAGTTCTTCAGGACCTCGAAGGTGACGGGGTCGAGCGTGTAGGTGTTGGAGTTGGTCGTCATATCGTCAGCCGCAGGTTCAGCCAGGGGTCGACCTCGGCCTCCATGCCGGGCTCGACGAGGACCGTGGAGTCGAGCTGGTGGATCACCGCCGGCCCCTCGATCACGGCCCCGGCCGCCAGCTCTGGGCGCCAGTAGAGCGGCGTCTCGACCGCGCCGGCGTCGTCCCAGACGACCGCCCTGGTGCCGATCGGCTCGGGGCGCGAGGGCGCGGCTTGGTGGCGGGCGATCTCCGGGCGGGGCGTGACGCCGACCGCGGTGATGCCGAGCCGGTAGATCTCGACCGGCGCGTCGTCGCGGCGGTAGTTGTGCTCCTGGCCGTGCTTCTCGTGGAAGCGCTGCTCGGCCTCCGCCAGCGAGCCGAGGCCGGGCTCGACCGCGACCGAGAGCGAGCGCCACTGGCCGACGTAGCGCATGTCGATCTGGCGCTGGAAGTGCATGTCGGCCGCCGGGACGCCGTCGAGCGTCAGCAGCTCGCGGGCCTCCTCCTCGAGCGCCGCGAAGGCCGCCTCGATCTCCCCCAGCTCGGCCTCGGCGACCTGGGCAAAGTGCATCTGCGAGACGTCGTGGCGAACGTCGACCATCAGGCAGCCGAGGGCCGAGGTCACCCCCGGGTTGAGCGGGACCAGCACGGTCGGGATGCCGAGGTCGCGGGCGACCGCGCCGCCGTGCAGCGGGCCCGCGCCGCCGAAGACGACGAGGGCGAAGTCGCGCGGGTCGTAGCCGCGGCGGATCGTCACCAGCCGCACCGCGTCGGCCATGTTGGCGTTGGCGACCTCGACGATCGCCCGCGCCGCCTCGAGCACCGGCATCTCCAGCGGCTCGGCGATGTGGCGGCGGATCGCCTCCTCCGCCAGGCCCTCGTCGAGCGCCATCGCGCCGCCGATCAGCTCGCTGCCGAGCCGGCCGAGCAGCAGGTTGGCGTCGCTGTTGGTCGGCTCGGTGCCGCCGCGCTGGTAGCAGGCGGGGCCGGGCTGGCTGCCGGCCGACTGCGGCCCGTTTCGCAGCGAGCCGGCATCGTCGATCCAGGCCAGCGAGCCGCCGCCGGCGCCGACCGTCAGCACCTCGATGCTGGGGAAGCGGATCGGGTAGCCGTACTCGACGTACCACTCCTCGGCGGTGTGGGTCTCGCCTTCGTAGACGAGCGAGACATCGGTGCTGGTGCCGCCGACGTCGAGCCCGATCGCGTTCTCGTAGCCGCAGAGGCGGGCCAGCTCGCGGGTCGCGATCGCCCCGGCGGCGATCCCCGAGGCGGCCAGGCGGGCGGCGAAGCGGGTCGCGGCGCGCGGCGTCATCACGCCGCCGCCGGAGTGCATCAGCAGCATCTCGCCGCCGTAGCCGCCCTCGCGCAGCTCGCGGCTCAGCTGCTCGCAGTAGGGGCCGACGACCGGCGCCAGGATCGCGTTGGCGACCGTGGTCGAGAAGCGCTCGTGCTCGAAGATCTCCGGCAGCACGTCGCTCGAGGTCGAGACGCGGGCGTCGGGCAGCTCCTCCGCCAGGATCTCCTTCATCCGCTGCTCGTTGGCCGGGTTGACGAACGAGTTGACGAAGCAGACGGCGATGTTCTCGATCCCCCGCTTCCTGAAGACCGCGGCGACCGCGCGGGCGTCGTCCTCGTCGAGCGGCTCGACCACCTCCCCCGCCGCATCGATCCGCTCGCCGACGACGAGGCGATCGCGGCGGCGGATGTGCGGCGGGGCGATCTCCTTGTAGGAGTCCCAGAGGTCGTCGCGGGTGCCGCGGCGGATCTCGAGGATGTCGCGGAAGCCGCGGGTGGTGACCATCCCGGCGCGCGGGTGCTTGCGGGTGATCAGGGCGTTGGTGGCGAGCGTGGTGCCGTGGATGAAGAGCGAGGTCTCGGCCAGCGAGACCCCGGCCTCGCGGGCGCCCGCGAGCACGCCGGAGATCGTGTCGGGCGTGCTCGGGACCTTGGAGACGGTCAGCGCCCCGGTCCGCTCATCGAGCACGCAGACGTCGGTGAAGGTCCCGCCCACGTCGACCGCCATGCGGCGATACGGCCGGTCGGACATCTCCGTGTCCAAGGCCCTTTTCCCAGAAGGCACCATCTAGGCCGGAAGATAATAGAGCCGACGTTCAAATGTCAAGTATTTTTAAAGTCTGACTTTTAGGCCAGATCCAAGCTGAGCGCGAGGCCAGGAGCGACTTCCGGGCCTCCCGCCCCGACTGGCGAGTGCCGTACCAAGCGCGGCAAGAGCCCAGAGGCCCGCCCGCGCAGTGGCAGTCATCGTCCGCGCCGCCGCCGCAGGGGGTTCGGCCGGCGCGTGCGCGGGCCCGCGGATCGACGACGCAGGTTGCTGGCTGGGCCCAGCGAACGCCCCGCACCCTTGCGGACCCGGCGCCCTCAGGCCCTCGAGCGGACTGCGTTTGGGCCCTCCTGGGACCAGATGCAGCACCCTCCCCGGAAGACTGCTGCATTTGCCGCCGTATAGCGGGCAAATGCAGGTTTCGTCCGGTGGGGAAGCTTTGGGTCGCCATCCGCAGCCTCGGCGCAGGCCGCACGGACGCGGGTTTCGCCCAGTCCCTACTAGCCGAGCTTGAACGGATCGCGGACGTTGCCGTCGAGCTCGATCCAGACCGCCTTGGTGGCGGTGAACTCGGATATCGCCTCGATCCCGTTCTCACGGCCGAAGCCGCTCATGCCGAAGCCGCCGAAGGGGACGTTGGGGGCCATCAGGCGGTAGTCGTTGACGAAGACGCTGCCGGCCCGCAGGCGTTCGGCGACCCGGTGGGCGCGTCCCACCGAGCCGGTCCAGACGCCGGCCGCGAGCCCGAAGCGGGTCGAGTTGGCGAGCGCCACCGCCTCCTCGTCGTCGTCGAACTCGAGCACCACCAGGACCGGCCCGAACAGCTCCTCGCGGACGATCTCCTGGTCGGGCCGGACACCGGTGACCACGGTGGGCTCGAAGAAGCGGCCGCCGAGCTCGGGGCTGACGCCGCCGCCGGTCGCGATCTCGACCCCCTCCCCCCGGGCCCGCTCGACGAAGCCGCTGACGGTCTCGACCTGGCGGTCGTTGGCCAGCGGGCCCATCTCGGTGGCGGGATCGAGCGGGTCGCCGAGGCGGATCGCCTGCGCCCGCTCGACGACCCGGTCGCGGACCTCGGCCGCGACGGAGCGCTCCACCAGGAGGCGCGAGCCGGCGACGCAGGTCTGGCCGCTCGCCGCGAAGACGCCGGCGACGACGCCGTTGACGGCGGCCTCGAGGTTGGCATCGGCGAAGACGATGTTGGCCGACTTGCCGCCGAGCTCGAGCAGGACCGGGATCAGCCGCTCGCCGGCCGCGGCGGCGACCGCGGCGCCGACCTGGGGCGAGCCGGTGAAGGCGACCTTGGCGACGCCGGGATGGGAGACGAGCGCCTTGCCGAGCTCGGGGCTTTGGCCGGTGAGGATGTTGAGGACGCCGGCCGGGAAGCCCGCCTCCTCGAGCAGCCGGGCGAACAGCAGGCCGGTCACCGGGGTCGAGTCGGAGGGCTTCAGCACCACGGTGCAGCCGGCGGCGAGGGCCGGCGCCAGCTTCAGCGCGGTCAGCAGCAGGGGCGAGTTCCAGGGCACGATCGCCGCCACCACGCCGACCGGCTCGCGGCGCGTGTAGACGAAGAAGTTGGGACGGTCGGAGGGGATCGTCTCGCCGTGCAGCTTGTCGGCGAGGCCGGCGAACCACCGGTACCAGGCGGGCAGGTAGTTCATCTGCCCTTCCATCTCGCGCAGCAGCTTGCCGTTGTCGCGGCTCTCGGCCGCGGCCAGCTCGGCGGCGTCGCGTTCGATCAGGTCGGCGAGGCGGTGCAGCAGGCGCGCCCGCTCGAAGCCGCTGGCCGCGCCCCAGGGCCCGGCCAGCGCCCGCTCGGCCGCCTCGACCGCAGCATCGACGTCGGCCGCGCCGGCGTCGGGGACCCGCGTCCAGGGCTCGCCGCTGTAGGGGTTCTGGCTCTCGTAGGTGGCGCCGTCGGCGGCATCGCGCCAGCCGCCGTCGACGAACAGCTGCAGGGTCTCCATCACATCTCTCTCTTTCTAGATCGCGGTGTAGCCGCCGTCGACGACCAGCGCCGACCCGGTCGTGAAGCTGGCCGCGTCGCTCGCCAGGTAGACGGCGGCGCCGGCCACCTCCTCGGGAGCGGCGACCCGGCCGAGCGGCGTCGCCGCGGCGATCGCCGCGATCCTCGCCTCGCCGGCCTGGCTGATCATCTCGGTCTGCATCGGGCCGGGATGCAGCGAGTTGACCCGCACGCCGGCGGCGGCGTAGGTGGCGGCGGCGCTCTTGCTCAGCACGGTGACGCCGCCCTTGCTCGCCTGGTAGGCAGCGGCGCCGGCGGCGCCGACCAGGCCCCAGGTCGAGGAGACGTTGACGATCGCGCCGCCGCCCTGGTCCCGCATCAGCGGCAGCACCGCCCGCATCCCGAGGAAGGCCCCGGTCAGGTTGACCGCGAGGACGCGGTTCCAGCCATCGAGGCTCTCCTCCTCGATCGGCGCCTGCGAAATCGTCGCGGCGTTGTTGACGAGGACGTCGATCGCGCCGTGCCGGCCGCCGACCTCCTCCACCACCTGCTCCCAACGCTCCTCGTCGGCGACGTCCTGGGCGGCGAACTCGACCCGGCCGCCGGCGGCGGCGAGGCGCGCGGCGAGCGCGGCGCCCTCCTCGGCGCGGACGTCGGTGATCGTCACCGTGGCGCCGGCGGCGACGAACGCCTCGGCGATCGCCCGGCCGAGGCCGCCGGCGCCGCCGGTGACCAGCGCCACCTTGCCGTCCAGGGCTCCCATCAGGCGCCGGCGAGCGCCGCGGCGGCGTCGAGGTGCTCTTCGAGCGACTCGATCGTCACCTCGCCGGCTCGCAGCGGCTCCCAGTCGAGCAGCTCGCGGTGCAGCGCCAGGGTCGTCGTCACGCCCTCGATCCGGCACTCCTCGAGCGCGCGGCGGGCGCGGTCCATCGCCTCCTCGCGGGAGGCGCCCCAGACCATCAGCTTGGCGACCATCGAGTCGTAGAACGGCTGCACGACGCCGCCGGCCTCGACCCCGCTGTCGACGCGGACGCCGGGCCCGGAGGCCGGCCGCCAGGCGGTGATCTCCCCCGGCGAGGGCATGAACCCGTTCCCGGGGTCCTCGGCGTTGATGCGGAACTCGATCGCGGCACCGCGCGGCTCGATCTCCCCCTGGCTCAGCCCCAGCGGCCGGCCGGCCGCGATCCGCAGCTGCTCGGCGACCAGGTCGACGCCGGTGACCAGCTCGGTGATCCCGTGCTCGACCTGGATCCGGGCGTTCATCTCGATGAAGCAGGCGCGGCCCTCGGCGTCGACCAGGAACTCGCAGGTGCCGGCGCCGACGTAGCCGACGCCGCGGGCGAAGCGGACGGCGCCCTCGCAGAGCTCGTCGCGCACCGCCGGGTCGAGGTTCGGCGCCGGCGCCTCCTCGATCAGCTTCTGCTTGCGTCGCTGGGTCGAGCAGTCGCGCTCGCCGAGGTGGACGACGTTGCCATGGGCGTCGGCCAGCACCTGGACCTCGACGTGGCGCGGCCGCACCAGGAGCTTCTCGAGGAAGAGGCCGCCGTCGCCGAACGCGGCCTCGGCCTCGGCGCTGGCGCGCTGGTAGGCGTCGGCCAGCTCCTCGGCCGACTCGACCGGGCGGATCCCGCGCCCGCCGCCGCCGGCGGAGGCCTTCAGCAGCACCGGGAAGCCGAGCTCGGCGGCGACGCCCTGCGCGTCGGTGACCGAGGCCAGCCGCCCCTCGCTGCCCGGCACGACCGCGACGCCGGCGGCGATCGCCGCCTCACGGGCGAGGACCTTGTCGCCGACCGCGGCCATCACCTCGGCCGGCGGCCCGACGAAGACGAGGCCCGCCTCCTCGCAGGCGCGGGGAAGGCGCGGGTCCTCGGAGAGGAAGCCGTACCCGGGGTGGATCGCCTGGGCGCCGGCCTCGAGCGCGGCGGCGACGATCGCCTCCGGCAGCAGGTAGCTCTTGCGGGCGTGGGCGGGGCCGATGTGGACCGCCTCGTCGGCGAGCTGGACGTGGAGGGCCTCGCTGTCGGCGTCCGAGTAGACCGCGACCGGCGAGATCCCGAGGTCGCGGCAGGCGCGGATCACGCGGACCGCGATCTCGCCGCGGTTGGCGACCAGCAGGCGGCCGATCTCGCCGCTCATCCCGCCGCCTCCAGCCGGGCGACGACGTCGCCGGGCGAGACCACGTCTTCGCTCTCGACCTCGAAGGAGACGATCACGCCCGCCGCCTCGGCGACGATGTCGTGGAACTGCTTCATCACCTCGACCAGGCCGATCACCGCCCCCGGCTCGACCCGGTCGCCCTCTTCGGCGAAGGGCGGCGAGCCGGGATCGGGGCGCCGGTAGAAGACGCCGGGGATAGGCGCTCGGATGACCAACTCGTCGCTCATGCTTCGCTCCTTCGGCCGTTGCTGATCGTCTCGACGATCGATTCGAGCTCTGCCCGCCGCGCGCGCCGCGCCGCCAGGGCCTCGTCGATTCCTACCTCGACGAAGTGGGTCGCCTGGCCGATCTGCGACTGGGCGATCCGGTCGAGGTCGCAGGAGATCACGGTCCCGACCGTCGCGTAGCCGCCGGCGGTGACCGCGTCGTTCAGCAGGCAGATCGGCTCGATCCCCCCTGGCACCTGGATCGAGCCCACCGGGTAGCCGAAGTCGACCACGTTGGAGGGGTCGCTGCCGGCCCCGACCGGCTGCTCGCGCTCGACGAAGCGCAGCTCGCCGCCGCTGTAGCGGTAGCCGACCCGGTTGGCATTCGGCGTCACCTTCCAGCTCGTCTCGAACAGCGCCCGCAGCGACTCCGGCTCGAGCCGGTAGCTGGCGAGGCCGGTGACGACCCGCGCCTCGACGTCGCCCTCATAGCTCGGGCGCAGATCCTCCGGGACTCTGCGGTCGGGAGTGCCGTCGACGGCGCCGGCGACCGGGAGCACGTCGCCCGCCGCCAGCGGCCGCCCTTCGAAGCCGCCGCGGCCGACCAGGGTGTAGGTCGAGCGGCTGCCCTCGTAAGGCGCGATGTCGATGCCGCCGGCGACCGCCAGGTAGGAGCGTGCGCCCGCGGTCAGGTAGCCGAACGAGAGCCGCTGGCCGGCGGCGGCCCGATAGGAGCGCCAGGTCTCGATCTCCTCGTCGTCGAGCTTCGGCGCCATCTCGGCCCCGGTCACGGCGAAGACGACCGGCGCGCTGAACACGACCTCGGCCCCGAGGTAGGTCATCTCGATCCCGGCGGCGCCGGCCGGGTTGCCGACCAGGGCGTTGCCGATCCGGTAGGCGTGCTTGTCGAGGGCGCCGGCCGGCGGCATCCCGTGGGCGTAGAGGCCGACCCGACCCTCGTCCTGGACGGTCGCCTGCAGCCCCGGCTTGACGATCTCAAGCGCCATCGATCGCCCTCCTGATCGCGGCCTGGACCGCGGCCGGGTCGGCGAGGAACTCGGCCGGCGCGAACTCGAGCGGCGCCTGCCGGTAGCGGAAGCTGCCGGCCTCGACCTCGGCCCGGATCGCCTCGTACTCGTCGCGCTCGACCGCGCGCAGGACGGCGAGGTCGCCGACCTCGAAGAACCAGTCGTGCTCGCGGAAGTCGGCCAGCCGCCGGCTCGGGTCGACCTGCGGCGCGGCGACGATCCCGAAGAGCTGGTAGCCGCCGGCGCCGCGGGCCGGGTAGATCGCGGCGAAGGCGCCGCCCCAGGAGAAGGCCCGCTCCGGCGTGTCGGTGCGCGGCCGCACGTACTTCGGCACCTCGATCAGCTTGTCGGCGGTGGTCAGCGGGTACCACCAGGTGGCGCCGGGGGCGAAGCCGGTCATCGTGCCGAGCAGCGGCGTCGCGAACAGCGCCGCGCGGAACTCGTCGGTGCTGGCGAAGCCGTTGAGCTCGGCGGCGAACTCGATGTCGGTCTTGTCCGGCGTCTGGTGGTGGTCGCGGAACTTCATCAGCACCTCGTGGGTCCACTCGTCTTCCCACAGCATCGGGACCTCGACCACCCGCGTCTGCATCCGCAGGTCGCCGGCGTCGCCGACCTCGGCCTCGAGCTCGCGGAAGAGGGAGATCGCGTCGCGCGGGTCGAGCCGGTCCGGGTCGATCCGGACCAGGCAGGAGGCGTTGGCGCAGCAGACGTCGACGACGCCCTCGACCCGCTCGGCCAGCAGCCGCTCGCTGATCGCCTGGGCGCGCATGTTGACGCCGAGGCTCATCGCCTCGTCGAGCTCGATCAGGACCCACTCGTCGCCGCCGTGGGTGTACCGGGTCTCGAACCCGCTCATGGTTCCGGCGCCGGGGGGTTCGCGGGCTCGCCGAAGGGCGCCGCCACGGCGACGCCCTCGGCCTCGACGGCGGCGGTCACCGCCGCCAGGACCGCCAGCGCGTTGGGGCCGTCGCCGTGGACGCAGATGCTCTCGGCCTCGACCGGCACCGCCGGCCCGTCCTTCGCCTGCACGCAGCCGGTGCGCAGGAAGCGGCTGACGAAGTCGGCCGCGTCGGCCGGCTCGGTGACGTGCTTGACGCGCTCGACGATCACGTTGCCGTCGGCGGCATAGAGCATGTCGGGGTAGATCTCGCCGACGAAGCGGACGCCGTTCCGCTTCAGGGCAACCGGCCAGAGATCGCCCTCGACCTGGGCCGTGTAGTAGACGGTGGCGGCGCCGGGCATCGCGTCCTTGATCGCCTGCACCGCCGCCTCGGCCCGCTCGTCCTCCTGCAGCACCGAGGCGAAGGCCCCGTGCAGCTTGACGTAGCGCAGCTCGCCGCCGACCGCCTCGGCCGCCGCCCGCACCGCTCCGACCTGGTAGACGAGGTAGGCGTAGACGTCCTCGGCGTCGACCGCCATCGCCCGGCGGCCGAACCCGAGCAGGTCGGGCAGGCCCGGGTGGGCGCCGATCGCGAGGCCGTGCCGCTGGGCCAGGCGGACGGTCCGCAGCAGCGTCACCGGATCGCCGGCGTGGAACCCGGAGGCGATGTTGGCCGAGCTGACGTGCGGGAACATCGCCTCGTCGTCGCCCATCGTCCAGTTGCCGAAGCTCTCGCCGGCATCGCAGTTGACGTCGATCGTTTTCCGCACTCGCTCCTCCTGGAAAGCGAAGCCCTCGGGGTCCTCCGACCTATAGCCTGATATTAGCACCCCATCTAAAAGTCCGACAAGACCCGGCCGCCGAATATCGCCGCCGCAGGGCGGTGCTCCTCGTCTCGGGGAATCGGTCGGGCGTGCTCGGGCTAGGCGACCGGAACGTCACGGTCGGCCTGCTCGAACTCGCGCACGTCGTCGCGCATCGCGGCCTCCGCCGCCTCCTCGTCGCCGTCGCGGATCGCTTCGACGACCCGCAGGTGGTGGCGGGCGCTGCGGCGGCTGACGTCGGAGGTGATGTCCTGGTTGGCGATCGCCGGCGGCACCCGGTGCAGAGCCGAGATCACCGCCGCCAGCAGGCGGTTGCCCGAGGCGTCCGCGACGGTCTCGTGGAAGCGGGTGTTGAGCTCGCGCACGCCCTGGCCGAGCTCGACCTGCTTCTGCTCGCCGATGATCTCCTCGAGCTGGTCGAGCTGCTCGGCGCTGTGGTTGCGAGCCGCGAGGCCGGCCGACGGGACCTCGAGCATGAGGCGGACCGCGGCGACCTCGGTGTAGGTCAGGCTGCCGAGCCGGAGGATGTTCTCGACCCCCTCCCCGAGCCGCGCGCTGAGCGCGTGGTGGTCGATCCCGGCGACGAAGCTGCCGCCGGTCGCCCCCGGGGAGGTGATGATGAAGCCCGCCTCCGAGAGCGAGCGCAGGGCCTCGCGCACGGTCGAGCGGCTGACCCCGAAGTCTTTCGCCAGCGTCGCCTCCGCCGGCAGCCGGTCGCCGGCGCCGAACTCGCCGTCGAGGATCGCCGCGCGGATCTGCGACTCGACCTGCTCCCGCGGCCGCCGGACCTTCTCCGGTTGGAATGAGTCCTGACTGCTCGCCACGTCTAACCGCCCCCCGGTTTTACCCGCGCCGAACCCGAGCCGGCTTGGGTGTTAGTCCGATCATTACAAAGACGAGAATATCAGACATTCACCACAGTTCTTAAATGCAGCCGTGGTGGGCGCCAGACCCTATCCGACGGTCGCGACGGAGCGAGCGGCGAAGACCCCCGCCCGCAGCCCGGTGATCAGCGCCGGGGCGAGGCCGCCGGCGTAGCTCTCGATCGAGACGCCGCCGACGTCGGCGCCGGCGGCGAACAGGCCGGGGACCGGCCGGCCGTCCGGGGCGAGGACCTGGCAGCCCTCGGCGTCAACCCGGACCCCGCCCTCGGTGAAGGTCACCCCGGGGCGGATCGGGACCGCGTAGAACGGGGGCTGCGAGCAGGCCCGGAGGCTGTCGCGCCGCGGCACCGAGAGCCGCAGGTCGTCGCCCGAGGCGGCCGCCTCGTTGACCTCGGCGATCGTCTCGAGCAGGTTCCGGCCGGGGACGCCGTAGCGGTCCAGCAGCTGCCGCGCCAGGTCCTCGATCGTCTCGGCGCTGAGCACCACGCCACCGGCGGCGCGGACGCGCTCGAGCGGGTCGAAGGGGTCCATGTCGGGGAACGGCGATTCCTGCACCTGCGCCCCGTGCGTCGCCGCGTCGAAGACGATGTAGCCCTCCGCCCCGGTCTCGCGGATCAGGTTCAGCGCCACGACCTCGTCGCCGAGGCTCTCGTCGGCGAAGCGCCGGCCCTGCTGGTTCAGCACGATGCACTCGCCGCTGTAGAACTGCGAGAGCTTGCGGAAGGCCTCCTCCTCGATCTGCGCCGGCGGCGCCGGCAGCGTGTGGCCGTAGAAGCCGTTGAGGCCGCGGCTGGCGCCGGCACCGGCGGCCAGCGCCATCCGCAGGCCGTCGCCGGTGCTGCCCGGGTTCGACCGCACCCAGGCGCGGTCGGCGAAGGGGCTGACGTAGCGGGCCATCATCTCGAGGTTGGCCTGGAAGCCGCCGGTCGCGAGAACGACCGCCGCGCAGCCGACCTCGTGGGCGCCGTCCTGGTCGCGGTAGCGGACGCCGCGTACCTCGTCGCCCTCGCCGCGCAGCAGCTCCGTCACCGCGGCGCCGGTGGCCAGGGTGCCGCCGGCCGCCTCCAGCGCCGCCAGCAGCGGGCGGACGCCGCCGGTCACCGTGTCGGGGACGATCCGGTGGCCGCCGAAGCGCTTGTGATGGCCGAGCCCGCGCTCGGTCCACTCGAGCCGGGCGCCGTGCTCGCGCAGCCATTCGATCCCGAACTCGTAGTCCTCGATCACCAGGTGGCCGAGAGCGGCGTCGCCGTGGGGGATCAGCTCGTCGTAGGTCTCGACCGTGTCGAGCGTCCAGACGTAGCCGCCGGCGAGGGCGAACGAGCCACCCGGCTCGGCTCCCTTCTCCAGCAGCAGGACCCGGGCCTCGTCCTCGGCGGCGGCGACGGCGGCGCTGAGGCCGCCCATCCCGGCGCCGACGACGACGACGTCGAACCCGGCCTCGCTCACCGGCCCTCCTCGCCGCCGCCGCGCGAGCGGCGCAGGGCGACGGTCGCCTCGGCGTCGACGGCGTCCGCCTCGATCGCGACCCCGTACAGCTCGCTCGCCGCCGTGGTGGAGATGTAGCCGGCGCGAACGTCGGCGAGGACCTCGTCGCTGTCGCGCTCGAGCGGGTCCCCCCAGCCGCCACCGCCGCCGCCGCAGATCATGATCCGGGCGTCGGAGGAGAGCTTGACGCCGTCGCGCTTCAGCACCAGCTCCCACTCGCCGCCGGCCTCGCGCTGGATGAAGGCGCGGTTCGGCTTGCCCTCGCCGCCGCCGTAGAGGCCCCACGGCGCGCACTCGTGGCGGTCGACGTTGAGCTGGGCCGAGG
The DNA here is from genome assembly GCA_036494495.1 of Solirubrobacterales bacterium. Taxonomy (GTDB): domain Bacteria; phylum Actinomycetota; class Thermoleophilia; order Solirubrobacterales; family 70-9; genus VAYN01. Next base: position 42,228 of record DASXOF010000028.1, read on the forward strand.
CGGACTCGGAGAGCAGCCGCAGCACCCGCTTGTAGCCGAGGCCGCCGCGGTGCTTGCCGGCGCCGGCGCTGTCCTGGTCGAAGGCCGATTCCTCGATCAGCACCGGCAGCGTCGCCTCCTGGACCTCGACCGGGACGTCGGGGGTGTCGCCCTCGTGGAAGGCGACGGTGGCGCCGACCCCATCCTCGTGCGGGCGGCCGCCGTGGCCGCCGGGGACCGGCTCGAAGAAGACGAAGCGCTCGCCCTTGCGGTCGGTGCCGTTGATCAGGCACATCGGGATGTCGCCGAAGTGGCCGGCCGGGACCTTCTCCGGCATCGCCGGGCTGACCGCGCGGTAGATCGCGTCGATCACCGTGCTCGTCGTGTTGGCCCACCAGCCGCAGGCCGCCGGCGGCTCGGCGCTGACCACCTTGCCCGGCGGGACGACCAGGTCGAGCGGCCGGAAGTGCCCTTCGTTGACCGCCTCATGCGGCGTGGTCAGGCACTTGAAGGCGTTGCGGGCGATCGCCAGGGCGCCGGAGCGGCCGGTGTTGATCGAGCCCAGGGTCTGCGGCGGGAAGTCGGAGAAGTCGATCGTCATCCGCTCGCCCTCGACGATCACCCGGACAGGGAAGACGACGTGCTTGCCGCGCTCGACCCCGTCGTCGTCGAGGAAGGCCTCGGCCCGGTAGTCGCCGTCGGGCATCTGCGCCACGGCTTCGCGGGCCATCGCCTCGCCCTGGTCGAAGATCCGGTGGTTGGCGGCGTCGAAGACCTCGCGGCCGTACTTGGCGACGATGTCGTGCAGCCGCCGTTCGCCGGTGCGGCAGGCCGCGACCTGGGCCCGCAGGTCGCCGAGCACCGCCTTCGGCATCCGCGTGTTGTCGCCGATTATCCGGTGGATCTCGGGCACCGGCTCGCCTTCGGCGTAGAAGCGGACCTGGCGCAGCCGCAGCCCCTCCTGGTAGATCTCGGTCAGCTGCAGCGAGCGCGAGCCGGGCGCGGCGCCGCCCATGTCGACCATGTGGCCGCGGGCGACGGCGAAGCCGAGCAGCTCCTCCTCGGCGTCGAAGATCGGCAGGTAGGTGGCGACGTTGTTGATGTGGGTGCCGATCGTGAAGGGGTCGTTGCTGAGGTAGATGTCGCCGGGCCGGAAGGCATCGCGGCCGAGCACCTCGAAGCCGTCGTGGACGACCTCGCCGAGGTCGGCGAGGAACATCGGCAGTCCCGGCGCGCAGGCGAGGATCCGCCCGTCGCGATCGACCAGCCCGACCATCACGTCCTTGATCTCGTGGATGCTCGGGCTGTAGGCGGCCCGCTTGACGTTGATCATCATCTCCTCGGCCGCGGCGACCAGCGCCCGCCGGATCACCTCGACCGTCGCCGGATCGACGTTCGTCGCGCTCATGCCGCAGCTCCCTCCGCCGCGATCGCGGCTCGCTCGTCTGGGTCGCGCCGCTCGAGGGTGACCAGCAGGTGGTCGCCCGGCAGCCGCTCCACCGTGGTCCGCTCGTTCAGCACGATGTTCGTCGTTCCGTCCTCGATCACCGCCGGGCCGTGGACCGGCTGCCCGGGCGCGACGTCTGCGCGGCGCAGGACCGCGCACTCGCGCCACTCGCCGTCCTCGAAGAGGACGCGCCGGGTCTGGCCCTCGGCGTCGGTCCCCTCGGCGCTGGCGTGCTCGTCGAGCGAGGGGTTCCCGACCTCGCGGATCGCCGTCACCCGCGCCGTGATCGCCTCGATCGGCTCCTCCGGCGCGGCGTGCCCGTAGCGCTCCATGTGGGCGGCATGGAAGAGCTCCGGCAGGCGCTCGGCGATCGCCTCGAACTCGCCCTCGGGCAGCGGCAGGGTGAGGGTGTGGAACTGGCCGACGTAGCGGAGGTCGAGCCAGCGCCGGAAGCTCGTCTCGCCGAGCTCCTCGTCGGCGCTCGAGAATTCCTCCAGCTGGTCGCTGGCGTCGGCCTCGAGCTCGCCGAAGCGCGCCTCGGTCTCGGCCTGGTCGAGCCGGTCGAGCCGGCCGACGAGGGTGCGGGCGACGTCGTGGCGGAGGTTGGTGACCAGCATCCCGAAGGCGGCGAAGGTCCCCGAGCGAGCCGGGATCACCACCTTCGGCACCCCGAGCTCGTCGGCCAGCGCGATCGCGTGGACCGGGCCGGCGCCGCCGTAGGCGACCATGGTGAAGTCGCGTGGGTCGCGGCCGCGCTCGATCGTCACCGCCCGGATCGCCGCCGCCATGATCGCGTTGGCGACGCGGACGATCCCGTTGGCGCAGTCGTGCAGGTCGATCTCGAGCTCGCCGGCGAGGCCGCCGACGGCCTCGGCCGCCGCCTCGTCGTCGAGCCTCATCTTGCCCTCGAGGAAGCTCGCCGGGGCGATCTTGCCGACGACGACGTTGGCGTCGGTGACGGTCGGCTCGACGCCGCCGCGGGCGTAGGCGGCGGGGCCCGGCTCCGCCCCGGCGCTCCGCGGGCCGACCCGCAGCGCCCCGGTGGCGTCCATGTAGGCGACGCTGCCGCCGCCGGCGCCGACCTCGACCACCTCGATGAACGGCACCTGGACCGGGATCCCGGTCAGCTCGCCGCCGATCGAGTATTCGGAGGTCATCTCCGGCTCGCCGTCGCGGACCACGCAGGCCTTGGCGGTGGTGCCGCCCATGTCGAAGGCGATCAGGTCGCCGAGGTCGAGCTCGCGCCCGAGCCAGGCGGCGCCGTTGACGCCGGCCGCCGGGCCGGACTCGGTCGTTCGGATCGGCTGGCGGACCGCCATCCGCGGCGGCATCACGCCGCCGTTGGACTGGGTGATCAGCAGCGGCGACTCGAGGCCGCGGCTGCCGAGCTCGGTCTCCAGCTCCTCGATGTAGCGAGCGACCAGCGGGCCGATGTAGGCGTTGGCGACGGCGGTCGAGGTGCGCTCGTACTCGCGCGCCTCGCCGGAGATGTCGGTCGAGGTCGTCACGTACAGCTCCGGCCGCGCGGCGCTCAGCGCCTCGGCGGCGGCCCGCTCGTGGGCGGGGTTGGCGTAGGCGTGGAGGAAGCAGATCGCCACCGCTTCGACCTCGGCCGGCAGCGACTCCGCCAGCTCGGCGACCCGCTCGAGGTCGAGCTCGGTCAGCACCTCGCCGTCGAAGCGCAGCCGCTCGTCGACCTCGAAGCGCCGCTCCCGCGGCACCAGGCAGACCCGGGGTCGGAAGAAGAGGTTGTACATGTCGGCCCGGTTCTTGCGCCCCATCTCGAGCACGTCGCGAAAGCCCTTGGTGGTCATCAGCGCGGTCGCGGCGCCGTTCTGCTGCAGGATCGCGTTGATCGCCACGGTCGAGCCGTGGACGAACCCGCTCGCCTCGGCCAGCGGCGTGGCCGCGTTCTCGAGCACCTGCAGGACGCCCTCCACCGGGCGCCGCGGGGTGGTCAGCGACTTCGCCGTCACCGTCCGCCCGTCGGCCGAGTTGTAGGCGACCAGGTCGGTGAAGGTGCCGCCGATGTCGACCCCGATCCGCCAGCTCCTGTTTCGATCCGCAGTTGCCACCAATCGCTCTCCGTTCAGAGTAATACCGGACAATTGCGAATGTATCAACTACCGGGCAGTCACATCTGCTTCCTGGTCATGGCCTAAGGGGAGCAGCGAAACTCACGTCCGCGACTGGCGCGCGCCGGGCCGCACCGGTCCGACGCCGCCGAGCGGGACGCCGGGGTTTCGCTGCTCCCTCCAGTGACCTGAGGCGTCCGCTCGCAGACACGGAAAGCTGCGGCCGGGAATCGCCTGTGGCGGTGGGCGGGGACGATGAGGTTGGCGGCGCGCGCCGCCCCTACTCCCCGCCTTCCTCCGCCGCGATCTTGCCCTCCAGTTCCGCCATCACGCCGGGGTCTTTCAGGGTCGTCACGTCGCCGAGCGCCCGTCCCTCGGCGATGTCGCGGAGAAGACGGCGCATGATCTTGCCCGAGCGGGTCTTCGGCAGGTCATCGGCCCAGATGATGCGCTTGGGGCGGGCGAATTTGCCGATCCGCTCGGCGACCTCTTGGCGGATCGCCTCCTGGAGCTCCTCGGAGGGCTCGGTATTGCCGGCCAGGGTGACGAAGGCGCAGATCGCCTGGCCGGTCTGCTCGTCTGATTGGCCGATCACCGCCGCCTCGGCGACCTTCTCATGGGCGACGATCGCCGACTCGACCTCGGCGGTCGAGAGGCGGTGGCCGGAGACGTTTACGACGTCGTCGATCCGGCCGATCACCCAGAAGTAGCCGTCTTTGTCTTTGCGGGCGGCGTCGCCGACCAGGTAGGTCTCTTTGCCGAAGCGCTCGAAGTAGGTCTCGATGAAGCGCTCGTCCTCCTTATAGAGGGTGCGGAGCATCGAGGGCCAGGGCCGGGTCAAGACCAGGAGGCCCTGGCCTTCTGCCACCCGCTCGCCGGAGCGCTCGTCGACGACCTCGGCGCTCACTCCCGGGAAGGGGGTGGTCGCCGAGCCCGGCTTGGTCTTGGTGATGCCGGGCAGCGGCGTGATCATGATCGCCCCGGTCTCGGTCTGCCACCAGGTGTCGACGATCGGGCAGCGCTCCCCTCCGATCACCTTGTGGTACCAGAGCCAGGCCTTGGGGTTGATCGGCTCGCCGACCGAGCCGAGGAGGCGCAGAGAGGAGAGGTCGAATTTCTCGGGGATCTCCGCTCCCCATTTGATGAAGGTGCGGATCGCGGTCGGGGCGGCGTAGAGGATGGTCGCCTTGTAATCCTGGATCAGCTCCCACCAGATCCCCTGGTGGGGGTAATCGGGGGCTCCCTCCCAGATCACCGAGGTGGCGCCGTTAGATAGCGGGCCGTAGACGATGTAGGAGTGGCCGGTGACCCAGCCGACGTCGGCGGCGCACCAGTAGACGTCTGACTCGGGCTTTAAGTCGAAGACGTAGCGGTGGGTGGCGGTGGCGCCGGTCAGGTAGCCGCCGGTGGTGTGGAGGATGCCCTTGGGCTTGGCGGTGGAGCCGGAGGTGTAGAGGATGAAGAGGGGGTGCTCTGCCTCCATCGGCTCGGGGGGGCAGGTGGGGTCGGCTTTCTCGCAGACCTCCTCGTAGAAGACGTCTCGGCCCTCGCTCATCGGGCAATCGATCCCGGTGGCGCGGACGACGACGATCGTCTTGAGGCTCTCGAGGTCGCCGAGGTGCTCGTCGACCTCGGCCTTGATCGGCGCCGTCTTTCCCTTGCGGCGGGCGCCGTCGACGGTGACGAGGGCCTTGGCCGCGGAGAACTCCATCCGCTCGGCGACCGACTCGGCCGAGAAGCCGCCGAAGACGACGTTGTGGACGGCGCCGATCCGGGCGCAGGCGAGCATCGCCACCGCGACCTCGGGGATCATCGGCAGGTAGATCCCGACCACGTCGCCCTTCTTCACCCCTAGGTCCTTCAAGGCGTTGGCGAAGCGCTCGACGTCGGCGAGAAGCTCCCGGTAGGTGATGTCGCGGCGCTCGCCCTCCTCGCCACGCCAGTGGTAGGCGACCCGCTCGCCGTTGCCGGCCTCGACGTGGCGGTCGAGGCAGTTGTAGGAGGCGTTCAGGCGGCCGTCGCTGAACCACTTGTAGAAGGGGGGGTTTTGGTCGTCTAGGGCCTCGGTGGGCTCGGTCTCCCAGTGGAGGAGCTCTTTGGCTTGGCGGTGCCAGAAGGCGACCGGATCTTGGGCGGCTTCCTCGTAGATCTCGGGGTCTCGCCAGCTGCCCCGCTCGGCGAAGTCGGGGGGTGGGTCGAAGGTCTCGATCTCGAGCATCGCCTCGAGCTCATGCTCGAGGCCCGAAGGTGCCTGCTCAGTTGCCATGCCTCTCTCCTCTTCTCGTTGCCGTGTCCCCCTCGTCCCCTGGGCTCACCCTATTGAGCTAATGACCGAGTGGCTTCACGGGCAATACCGTGCGGCCGAAGGTCGAGTTGGTGACCGCCGCGAAGGACGCGTACCAAGCGACCACGGCAGTCGCCAGGCCGAACCAGCCGCCGACTTCGATCAGCCCGTTCGATTCGTTGGCGTTGCCGATCCCGAGCAGGAAGAAGGTCGCCGCCAGCAGCACGAAGACGGCCGCGATGGCAGCCGTGGTTCGCAGCGAGGCGACAGCCATGTAGGTCGTGAAGATTCCCCACGAGATCAGGTAAAGGCCGACGGCGGCACCGACCTCGGTCGGCGGGATGCTGCCGATGAAGAAGGTCACCAGTGCCCAGTAGGAGATCCAGAAGGCGCCGAACGAGGTGAAGGCGACCGCCCCGAAGGTGTTGCCGGTACGGAACTCCCACATCCCGGCCAGCAGCTGCGCGACACCGCCATAGGCGAGCGCCAACCCGAGCACCACTGGCTCTGCTGATTTTCCGACCAGGCCGGTGTTGAACATGCTGAGCACGAAGGTGGTCATCGCGAAACCGGCGAGACCGAGTGGGCCCGGATCCGCCGGTACCCAGCTTGGCCCTCGTTCCGCGGCGGGTTCCCGTTTCGGGGCATCCTGTCGCACCTCGTGCCGGACGGTTGCAGACTCCATCAGGGCCTCCTTCCCTAGTGACTACCGGTACTTGATACCCGGTCTCACCTTCCCCAATCAGGGGTGGCGAAGGGGCGGGCGGAGGGGGCTCAGTAACCCGCGGGGTGGCGGACCACGAAGCCTTCGGGCGAGTCGACCCAGGGGTTGTGCCAGCGCGGGCCGGGGCCGCCGACCGTGTCGAAGGCGATGCCGGCGATCACCATCCAGGCGTGCTCGGCGTTGGCGTAGACCGTGATCCAGGTGCCCGGGCCCGGTTCGCCCCAGGTCTCGAGGCCGGTCGAGTCGAGCGGGCTTTCGAGGAAGCCGCCGCCGTGCAGGGCGTAGGAGACGGCGCCGGAGCAGTCGTAGCCTTCCGATTCGAAGGAGCCGTGGCCGCCGCCCCAGATGTAGGGCGTGTAGGCGATCGCGTTGGCGGCGGAGATCGCGTCCTTGACCGCCTGCGGTGCCGAGGCCGGGGCGCTGGCTTCGCTTTCGGTGATCACCTGCGCTTCCTGGCCGGGATTGAGCGGCGCCGGCACTTCGCCGGTCGTCATGTCGCTGCCTTCGGCGGCGATCTGTTCGGAGATCGAGGCGAGGTTGTCGCTGAGCGATTCTTCGCGCGACTCGAGCACTTCCATCGCGGCGCGGCGTTCCTGCTGGGCGGCGCGCAGTTCGGCGAAGCGGGCCTCGGCCTCTTCGCGCGCGGCGGTCACTTCCCGCTCCATCTGGGCGATTTCGTCACGCGCTTCTTCGGCTTCGGCGCGGTGGGTCGTGAGCCGTTCGACGGCGCCGCGGACTTCGTCGCGCAGCGTCTTCACCCGGGTCACGACCGAGTCGTCGTAGCTCTGGATCCGGCTCAGGTATTCGGCCTGCGCTTCCATCTGCGACCAGTTCTGCGATTCGAGGATCGCGTTGATCGCGTCAGGCGAGCCCGCCTCGTACATCGAGACCAGCCGCTGCCGCAGGACGGTGAGGGCGCGCTCGAGCCGTTCGCGCACGACTTCGAGGTGGGCGCGTTCCGCTTCCAGCGCTTCGGTCGCGGCGGCGAGCTTGGCTTCGGCGGCGCCCAGCTCTTCCTCGACCACGGCCTGTTCGCGCCGCAGCGAGGAGACTTCGCCGATCAGCGTGTCGACCACCCGGTTCTGTTCGGCGATCGTCGCCGCCAGGTCTTCGCTGCGGCCGCGGACGCCTTCGAGCTTGTCGCGGGTTTCCTGCAGTTCTTCGTGCGGGGTCGCCGCCGGGGCGGGATTCGCGTCGAGGAGCGCGACGAAGACCGAGATTGCGGCGACCAGGAGCGCCGCGATGAGCAGCGCCCGGCGCCGGTTCGCGGCCGCGTGGGTGTTGGTGAGGGAAGCCCGCATCGATTCGCTGCCATCTCCCCCAACAGCGGGTCCGGCAGTGAGTCGCGCAGGCTAGCGGAGTCGCCTCCTCAGTATTAGTGGTTGCTAATAACCTGCAACTCCCCTTGCAAATCCAGCAATTTGCGAGCTTCCAGAAGGACTCGGAATCCCGCTGTCGACGGCGCGGCCCGTTGGGAGGCGGCGCGGCCCGTTGGGAGGCGCCGCGGCCCGTTGGGAGGGGGCGGGCATAGTGCGAGCGGGTGAGTCGAGTACTGTGCCCGCCCCCTCCTGGCCAAACCCCCTCCTACCAACGGCGTCCTACGCCAGCAGCCTGTCCTTCGCCTTCTGGAACTCGTCCTCGCTGAGCGCGCCCTTTTCCTTCAGCTCGTTGAGCTTGTGCAGTTCGTCGGCCGGAGTCGTGTGGGCCTCGGTCCGGATGTAGTCGTCGAAGTGCTTTTTCGCATCGGCCTGGGCTTTGATCGTGCGGTCGCGCATGCCGCTGCCGCGGGCGATCAGGTAGACGAGCGCGGTCAGGAACGGGATGAAGACGAGGAAGAGCACCCAGAGGGCCTTGACCCAGCCGGAGGTCTCGTGGTCGCGGAAGAGGTCGGTGAGGATCGTGATCAGGATCCAGATCCAGATCACGAAGAAGAAGATCTCGAGCGCGACGAGGAGCAGTTCCCCGAAGCTGATGTCGGCGAGCGGCAAGGGCAAGGCGCTTCCTTTCGGTGGATGGGGTGCGGGCCCGCGAGGGCGGGCTCTGCACTTGTTGTCGGCAACCTAACGCGCCGGCTCGACTCCACGCGGAATCTCAAGCGGCCCCTCACTCCGGGTGCCGCTCGGGCTCTCGCGCATCGCTCGGGCCGTGGCGCACCGCTCGGGCCGTGGCGCACCACTTGTCACCCTGTGGGTGACAGGTGGTCCCGGGCTTCGCTAGGCGCCATCCCGGCCGAGGCGCAGCGCGAAGAGGACGACCGCGACTGAGGTCGCCAGGTTGAGGCTGGAGACGCCCTCGCGCATCGGGATAGCGACCCGGGCCTCGGCCCGCTTCAGCAGCTCGGCGGAGACGCCGTCGCGCTCGGTGCCGAAGGCGAGCAGCGCCCGCGGCGGAACGGCGCCCGGGGCCAGCGGCTCGCCCTCGGGGTCGAGCGCCAGCAGCGGCCGCCCCCCGGCCCCCGGCTCGACCGCCGCGACCGACGCCACCGGCAGCGCGAACTGCAGCCCGGCCCCGCCGCGAACCGCGTCGGGGAACCAGGGGTCGTTCTCGCCGGTGCTGAGCAGCGCCGCCGCGCCGGCGGCGGCGGCGACCCGCACACAGGCGCCGATGTTGCCCATGTTGCGCGGCTGCTCGAGCAGCACCACCGGAGCCGGCGCCGGGTCGGCAAGGGCGGCGGCGAGCTCGAACGGCGGCCGCCGCGCGATCGCCACCACCCCGGTCCGCGGCACCAGCGGCACCAGCTCGGCCAGGGTCGCGGCGTCGACCGTCTCCACCAGCGGCGCGAAGCGCCCCGCCAGGTCGGGCGCCAGCTCGGCCGCCAGCTCCTCCAGCCGGGCCGGGTCGACCGCCACCGCCTCGATCACCTCGGCGCCGAAGCGGAGCGCGTGCTTCAGCGCGTGGAAGCCCTCGACGACGGTCAGCGCCGGGTCGCGGCGGGCGCTGCGAAAGCGCACCGTGCGCTCGTGCTCGGCTCGGCCCATCCGCGGATCATGCCGCCCCCGCCCCACCGCTGCGCCGCCGCCGTGTAGTTGTCCGCTACGCCCCAACCCGCTCGATTGTCCTTCGGATACCTATGGGCACCAAAGGACAACCACGGTCTCGCTCCACGGTCCCGACCCCCGCCCCGGATCGGCGCCGCCGGCGGACAGCGGATCAGCCTCGGCGGCTCGCTCGCCTGGGCGACGATCGAGGCGATGGCCGAGATCGCGGCCGGGATCCGCGACGACGGCGACCTCAGCGGCCTGCGCCCCGGCTCCCGCGTCGCCCG
>DASXOF010000029.1:0-13464 GCA_036494495.1 Solirubrobacterales bacterium
CCCGGCGCGCGCGGCGAGGGCGGTCAGGCGGGCGCTCATGCGCCCGCCTCCCCGACCGCCTCCTCGTGCGAGGCGTGCCGCCGCCCGGCAGGGCGCTCCTCCCCCACTCGCGGCAGCCACTCGAGCCAGCGCGGCAGGTACCAGTTGCGATCCCCCAGCAGCTTCATCGTCGCCGGCAGGAGGACGCCGCGGATCACCGTCGCGTCGATCAGGATCGCCGCCGCCAGCCCGACTCCCATCTGCTTGAAGTCGAGGAAGGAGAGGGTGGCGAAGATCGCGAACACCGCGACCATCACCGCCGCCGCGCTGGTGACGACGCCCGCCGTCGTCTTCAGGCCGTGGGCGACGGCCTCCTCGGTCGACATGCCGCGATCGTACGCCTCGCGGATGCGGGTGAGGATGAAGACGTGGTAGTCCATCGAGAGCCCGAACAGGACGACGAAGAGGAACAGCGGCAGCCAGGCCGTGATCGCCCCGGTCGAGGTGAACCCGAGCAGGTCTTCGAAATGGCCGTCCTGGAAGACCCAGACGACCAGCCCGTAGGCGGCGCCCACCGAGAGCAGGTTCAGCCCGATCGCGGTGATCGGGATCACCAGCGAGCGGAAGCTGAACAGCAGCAACAGGAAGGCGGCACCGAGCACGAAGGCGAAGACGAGCGGCACCCGCTGGGCGAGCAGGTCGTTGAAGTCCACCGATGAGGCGGTTTCGCCGCCGACCGCGGTGCGGACGCCGGGGACGGTGCCGACGGTCTGCGGGATGACCTCGTCGCGGAGCTGCGCCAGCGCCGCGGTCGAGCGGTCGTCGGTGCCGTTGCCGGCCAGGGGCACCTGGACTTCGGCGACCTCGTGGTCCTTTGCGATCCGCACCGTGGCGTCGCCGCCGAAGTGCGTGGAGTCGGCGCCGACCTCGGCGCGGAGCCGCTCGATCGCCTTCGCCACCGGCGGCGCGGTGACGTCGGCCGCGGTGACCGCGACCGCGGCCGGGTCCTGCCCGCCGGGGAAGGCGGCCTGGATCCGGTCGTAGCTCTTGACGATCGGCATGTCCTTCGGCAGCCCGTTGGCGCCGGTGTTGGCGGTGTGCAGGCTGAGCGCCGGGATCGCCAGCGCGACCAGGAATGCGAGGGCCGCCCCGGCAGCCACTTTCGGGTGGCGCAGGACGCGGTCGACCAGCGCTGGCCAGAAGCGGCCGCCGGTGCGCCGCTTGAGGCGGCCGATCAGCGGCAGGCGCCCCTTCTCGACCCGGTCGCCGAGCCAGGCCAGGAGCGCCGGCAGGACGGTCAGCGAGCCGATCATCGCGACCGCGACGACGAGGATCGTGCCGGTGGCGAAGGTCGCGAAGGTCGGGTCGCCGGCGATGTACATGCCGGCCATCGCGACCATCACGGTGAAGCCGGAGACGAGGATCGCCCGCCCCGAGGTGGCGGCGGCGGCTTCCAGCGAGGCCCGCTCGCCGTTGCCGGCGGCGCGCTCCTCGCGCTCGCGGCGCAGGTAGAACATCGTGTAGTCGACCCCTACCGCGAGGCCGATCAGGAGCACCACCGAGCTGATCTGTTCGGCGACCGGGAAGAGCTGTGAGATCGGGCCGAGCAGGCCGATCGTCGCGCCGACCGCGGTCAGGGCGAGGATCAGCGGCACGCCGGCGGCGACCAGGGCGCCGAAGACGACAACCAGGATCAGCAGCGTGATCGGCAGCGAGGTCGTCTCGGCCTTCGAGAAGTCTTCGCCGAGGCTGTCGGAGATCGCCTTTTCGCCCGAGGCGTCGCCGACCTCGACGATCCGCAGCTGCGGGTGGTCGTGGGCGGCGGACCGGGTCGCTGCCAGGGCGGCGCCGACCTTCTGCTCGGGGTCGATCCGCGGCGTTTCCGGGATCCGGAACTGGACCAGGGCCGAGCGGCCGTCATGCGAGATCTGACCTTCGTTGCCGGGCTCGTAGGGCCCCTGCAGGTCGCGGACGAAGCCGAGCTTCCCGAGCCGCGATTCGACGTCCGCGACGGCGGCGTGGAAGCCCTTGCCGTGCGGGCCTTCGCCGCCCTTCGGCGCCTGGATCAGCACCTGCTCGGTGGCCGATTCGGGGAAGCCGCGTTCGAGCGCCTGGTCGGCCCGCTGGGACTCGCCGACGCCCTGTTCGTTGTCGCTCAGGGTCTTGGTGCCGACGGCGCCGCCGACCACCACGGCCGCGACGACGAAGGCGATCCAGCCCCAGATCGCCAGCTTGCGGTGCTGGGCGCTCCACCTCCCGGCCCTCGCCGCGAGGTTCCTGGCCCGCTCGACCTGCTCCATCTCCGCCTCCAAATCCGCGCCACCTGGGCGCTTTCGGTCTCGTTTCCGCGCTGTTCTCAGCGCTGATCGGAGGCTCCGACAAAGCGGTGCCGCGGACAATGAGGCGGGCCGGCGAAGCGCGGTGGGGCGAGCGGGCGTCCGCGGGGTGGGGTCAACCCCACCCCGCGAGCCGCCGGGACGGCTCAGCCGAATCCGTATGTGCCGGAGTTGGGCGAGTCGATCGTGTAGGAGCCAAAGATTTTGTTGGTCCCCGAGGTGCCCAGCAGTTCGAATTTGGTGATCGCACTCTTGCTGTCGGGCGTCATCGTCACGTTCATCGTCTGGTTGATTTCACTCACCACGCAACCGGATTTGAACGTGTGCTTCACGTGCATGCTGTTGATCGTCAACGTACTGGTGCCGAGGGTGACACTCCACGGCAGCCCGATCGCTTCGGACCCCGTGATCGTGCATTTGCTCAGCGTGCCGAGCGGGGTCGAGCATTTTTTGTTTTCCCAGGCGCTGATCGTCGCGTTGCTTTTCCCCGTCGATCTGAGACTCATGTGCTCTTCGCAGTTGACGCCGCCTTTGCTTTCTTCGATTTCGTAGTCGGAGGCGCCGCTCAGCCCGAGACTGAATTCGGTCGTCACTTCGGTGCCGCCCATCTTCCAGACGGCTGCGGAGGCCGTTGCCGACCCCGCCACTGCCATCACGGCCACCGCGGCGAGCAGCACCGCGAGCAGCCGGCCTTTGCCCAGCTTCATCATGATCCATACCTCCCGTAATGGACAGAAGCCGCTATCTAATCAGAATGTTTGGATCGCGTCAGCCGATCCCGTATGTGCCGCTGTTCACTCCTTCGATTTCGTAGGAGCCGAACTGGCGGTATCCGCCTCCGGACTCGAGGAGTTCGAAGGATTCGATCGCGGCCGAGTTGTCCGGGGTCATCGTCACGTTCACCGTTTCGTTGATTTCGCCGACCGGGCACCCGGCTTTGAACTTGTGCTTGACGTGCATGCCGCTGATCGTCTCGGCTTCGGTGCCCAGCGTGATGCTCCAGGGCAGACCGATCGCTTCGACCGTCTGCACCGTGCAGGCCGCGAGCGTCCCGAAGGTTTTGCAGCTTTTGTTTTCGAATTTGCTGATCGTCGCGTTGCTGCCGCCACTCGAGCTCAGCGTCATGTGCTCCGAGCAGTTGACGCCGCCGAGCCCTTCTTCGATTTCGTACTGACCGCCGCCGCCCAGTTCGAGCGCGAACGGCGAGGTCACTTCCATCCCGCCGTCTTTCCAGACCGCGGCCGACGCCGTCGCCGACCCGGCCAGGGCGAGCAGCGCCGCCATCGCGAGCAGCCCCGCCAGCGTCCGTCCCTTGTTCAGCTTCCTCATGGCTTTTTGCCTCCTTTAGTCAACAGAATTAAGTATGTAATCAAAGGATTTGGAGTGAAAGTCGGTCCAATCCGGGGACGCGTGCGACGTCGCGGGTCGGCCGGCCGCACCCCTGCCGGGGCGGATCGGCGAACATGGCGGCGGTGACGGAGAGGCGGGATGACCTGGAGAAGGTCCTCGGCCGGCGGCAGCTGACCCTCGACGCGGCGCGGGCCGAGGCGGTCGAGCGGCGCCACGCGGCCGGCGGCCGCACGGCGCGGGAGAACCTCGAGGACCTGGTCGACCCCGGGTCGTTCGTCGAGTACGGGCGCTTCGCGATCGCCGCCCAGCGCGGGCGGCGCGAGCTCGACGACCTGATCCGGCGCACCCCCGGCGACGGCCTCCTCGGCGGCACCGCGCGGGTCAACGGCGAGCTCTTCGGCGAGCGGGCCGCCTGCGCGGTCCTCTCCTACGACTACACGGTCCTGGCCGGCACCCAGGGGGCGCTCGGGCACCGCAAGAAGGACCGCCTGTTCGAGCTGATCGAGCGGATGCGCCTCCCCACCGTCTTCTTCGCCGAGGGCGGCGGCGGCCGCCCGGGCGACACCGACTACCCGGTCGTCTCCGCGCTCGAGGTCCGCGCCTTCGCGCTCTGGGCGGGGCTCTCGGGGCTGGTGCCGCGGATCGCCGTCGTCCACGGCCGCTGCTTCGCCGGCAACGCGGTGATCGCCGGCTGCGCCGACCTGATCGTCGCCACCGAGGGCGCCTCGCTGGGGATGGGCGGGCCGGCGATGATCGCCGGCGGCGGCCTCGGCGAGGTCGAGCCCGACGCGGTCGGGCCGGTGGCGGCGATGCAGGCGCCGAACGGCGTCGTCGACCTCGTGGTCGCCGACGAGGCGGAGGCGACCGCAGCGGCGCGCAAGCTGCTCGGCTACTTCCAGGGGGCGGCGCCGCCGGGCGCCGAACCCGACCAGTCGGCCCTGCGCGAGCTCGTCCCCGAGCGCGCCCGCCGCGCCTACAAGGTGGCGCCGATCGTCGAGACCCTCGCCGACGCCGGCTCGGTCACCTTCCTGCGCGAGCGCTTCGCGCCGGAGATGGTGACCGCGCTGGGCCGGATCGAGGGGCGGCCGGTCGGCTTCATCGCCAACGACACCCGCCACGTCGCGGGCGCGATCACCACCGCCGGCGGCGACAAGGCGGCCCGCTTCCTGCAGCTCTGCGACGCCTTCGGGATCGCCGTCGTCTCGCTGATCGACACCCCCGGCTTCATGGTCGGGCCGGAGGCCGAGGCGACCGGCCTGGTCCGCCACGCCTCGCGGCTGCTGGTCGCCGGGGCGGCGCTGCGGGTGCCGCTGGTCGCCGTGGTGCTGCGCCGCGGCTACGGCCTCGGCGCCCAGGCGATGGCCGGCGGCAGCCTGCATGAGCCGCTCCTCACCGTCGCCTGGCCGAGCGCCCACCTCGGCCCGATGGGGCTGGAGGGGGCGGTGCGGCTGGCGCTGCGCAAGGAGCTGGCCGAGATCGAAGACGAGGCCGAGCGCGAGCAGCGCGTCCGCGAGCTGACCGCCGCCGCCGAAGCCAACGCCGAGGCGCTGAACGCGGCGACGCTGTTCGAGCTCGACGACGTGATCGACCCGGCCGAGACCCGCGGCCTGGTCGCCCGCACCCTCGCCGCCGCCGGCGACACGCGGCGCGACGCGACGCGCCACCGCTTCGTCGACACCTGGTGACCGTTCGCTTCGTTATTTCTCCCCTATATGAGGGAGAAATAACGAACGGAAGCTAGGAGACGGTGAGGACGGCGGCGCCGCGGAAGGCGCCCGCGCGGAGGTCGGCCAGGGCCTGGTTGGCGTCTTCGAGCTTGTAGCCGGTGACCTCGGTGCGGACGGGGATGGTCGGGGCCAGGGCGATGAACTCCTCGCCGTCGGCGCGGGTCAGGTTGGCGACCGAGCCGAGGATCCGCTCCTCCCACAGCAGCTCGTAGGGGAACGAGGGGATGTCGCTCATGTGGATGCCGGCGCTGATCACCCGCGCCCCCTTGGCGCTGACCCGCAGCGCCGCCGGCATCAGCTCGCCGGCGGCGGCGAAGACGATCGCACCGTCGATCTCCTCCGGCGGCGCCTCGTCGGAGCCGCCAGCCCACTCGGCGCCGAGCCCGCGGGCGAACTCCTGGGTCGCGGCGTCGCCGGGCCGGGTGAAGGCGAAGACCCGCCGCCCTTCGGCGACCGCGACCTGGCAGAGGATGTGGGCGGAGGCGCCGAAGCCGTAGAAGCCGAGCCGCTCGCCGTCCCCCACCAGCCGCAGCGCCCGGAACCCGATCAGCCCGGCGCAGAGCAGCGGCGCCGCCCCCTGATCCGACAGGCCGTCTGGGATCGCGAAGCAGAAGCGCTCGTCGGCGACGGTCAGCTCGGCGTAGCCGCCGTCGATGTCGTAGCCGGTGAAGCGCCCGTTGTCGCAGAGGTTCTCGCGGCCGCTCGAGCAGTAGCGGCAGGTGCCGTCGGTCCAGCCGAGCCAGGGGACGCCTACCCGCTGCCCCGGCGCGAAGCGCTCCGCCCCCTCCCCCAGTCCCGCCACGGTGCCGACGATCTGGTGGCCGAGGACCAGCGGCAGCTTCGGCTCGGTCAGCTCGCCGTCGAAGATGTGGAGATCGGTGCGGCAGACGCCGCAGGCGCGGACCGCGATCAGGACCTGGCCCGGCCCCGGCTCGGGATCCGGCAGCTCCGCCTCGCGCAGCGGCCGGCGGGCCTTGTCGAGGACCATCGCGCGCATCGCCAGCATCATCGCTCACCGTCTGGGCTCGCGCAGAGGCGGGTAGGGTCGAGAAGGTGGCCAAGGTCATCCTCCTCCACTCCGCCCAGGGGCTGCGGCCCGGGGTCGAGGCTTGGGCGGAGCGGCTGCGCGGGGCCGGGCACGAGGTCTGGGCGCCGGACCTGTTCGAGGGACGGACCTTCGACACGCTCGAGGAGGGGATCGCCCACCGCGACGAGCTCGGCGTGCCGGAGCTGATGCGGCGGGCCGAGGCGGCGCTGGCCGGGCTGCCCGACGACGTCGTCTACGCCGGCTTCTCGATGGGGGCGGCGAGCGCCGGCTACTACGCCGCCACCCGCAGCGGCTGCCGCGGCGCGGTGCTGATCAGCGGGGTCACGCCGCTGGCCCGGTTCGGGGTCGAGGCCTGGCCCGCTGGGGTCGGGGCCCAGGTCCACTTCACTGCCGAGGACCCGCAGGTCGACCGCTCCGGGGTCGCGGAGTTCGAGGACACGCTCGACGCCGCCCGGGCCCGGCTCGAGATCCACGTCTACCCCGGCTCCGGACACCTCTTCGCCGACCCTGACAGCCCCGGCTACGACGCCGCCGCGGCCGAGCTGATGCTCGCCCGGGTGCTCGAGTTCCTCTCGCGCCTCGGGGCCTAGCTTTCGATGTGGACGAGGGTGCCGATCGGCGTGTAGGGATAGACCGCTTCGGCCAGTTCGAGCGGCATCTCGACGCAACCGAGGCTCTGCGGCGAGCCGTAGGAGGCGCGGTCGAAGGCGTGCAGGGCATCGCCGCCGTTGAAGTAGGAGACCCATTTGATCCCCGGGTCTTCGTAGTGCGAGCCGTCCGGGTTTTCGCCGCTCATCGTCGTTTCTTCGTAGCGGATGTACACCGGGAAGGTGCCGAGTTCGGTTTCGGCGCCGGGGATGCCGGTGTTGCCGGCGCCGGTGATGACGACCTCGCCGTTGTGCCAGACGTTCACCTGCTCGGGGAGCGACTCGCTGACCCAGACGTAGGTGTAGCCGTTGCCGGCGCCGTTCGTCGGCCGCCGTTCGCCCGCGATCTCCGCCTGCATCAGCGCTTCCCAGACTTCGGGGCCGGCGACGCCGTCGGATTCCAAGCCGTTTTCGCTCTGGAAGGCCATCAGCGCGCCTTTGGTGATTTCTTCTTCCCCGCCCGGGCTCCACAGTTCCTTCAGCGAGGTCGGGGTGTTGTGGAAGCGCCATTCGAAGTGGCCGCTCGGCGGCTCGGTCGCCGCCCGCACCTGGGCTTCGGGGGTCAGCGCCACCTCTTCGCCCTTGTCGGCCTTCCAGTCGTTCGGCATGTAGCCGAGCTGGGCCAGCATCTGCTGCAGCCGCAGCGGGTTGCCGGCCGGGACGTGCCAGGTGACGGCGTCGGCGCTTTCGGTCGAGCCGTTGGACTGGACGACTTCGACCTTTTCCGGCAGCTTCGCTTCGACGTCGGTCGCCATCGGGGCGCCGAAGCCGCTCGGGGTGAAGCGGATCGTGTGGCGGTCGACCTGGGACCACTTGCCGGGGACTTCCGGGTCGAGGGTCGGCATCTTGCCGCCGAGCACCTTCTTCACCGACTTCGAGAAGACCAGGGTCACCGGCGTCGAGGGCGAGATTTCGGTGCCCGCCGGCGGGGTCGCGGCGACCGCGGCGGAGCCGCTGGCCGGGAACCAGGTGACGGTCTTGAACTTCCCGAGGTGCTCCCATTCCCGCGGCGCCGCGGCGATCACGACGCTGCCGGCTGCCGGCTGCTCGCCGAGGCTGACCGAGCGGTGCGGGTGCTGAAAGCGGCGGTGGACCAGTTCGCCGGGCTGGCCGTAGGCGACCTGGCGCACCGGCTGGCTGAAGTGGACGTGCGGGTTGCTCGAGTGCTTCGGGACCGAGATGTAGGCGGCAACCGGCTTCGCCTTCGGCGTCCGCATCGTCATTTCCAGCGTCTCGGTGTCACCGGCGACCCAGCCGACCACGGCCGGCCGCTTGACGACGACTTCGAGGTGGACCTTCTCGCCCGGGTGGAGCTTCTTTTCCGGCACCAGCTTGTCGCCCTGGACGGCGATCGGGATTTCCTTGCCACTGGGGTCGGTCGCCTTGACGCTGTCGATTTCGCCGCCGAAGGTTTCGGTTTCGACGCTGGCGAGGGCCGAGGA
Organism: Solirubrobacterales bacterium; assembly: GCA_036494495.1. GTDB lineage: Bacteria > Actinomycetota > Thermoleophilia > Solirubrobacterales > 70-9 > VAYN01. Next base: position 8,530 of record DASXOF010000029.1, read on the forward strand.
ATCGTGGCCGAGGCTGGCGCCGCTGAGCGCGAAGGCTGCGGCCAGGAAGCCGCCGATCAGGAGCACCGGAACCAGCACGGCTGCGCCGACCAGCAGGCGCTTCGGCCAGCGCCGCTGCGGCTCGCCGCCGGGCGGGTAGTCCGGGACGGTCGGGGATTCCTCGGTGAGCACCACCTAGAAGGTTAGGCATACGCGCCGATGTACGGTGAAATTCTCAGCAAATGGCGGATTTCGACCTAAAAAGATTCGTGATAGCGCAGGCGGACGGCGGCACCTACCAGCGGGCGCTGGCCGAGCTGCGCGCCGGCCGCAAGGCGAGCCACTGGATGTGGTTCGTCTTCCCGCAGATCGACGGCCTGGGGCGCAGCCCGACCGCCCGCGCCTTCGCGATCTTCTCGCTGGCCGAAGCCCGCGCCTACCTCGAGCACGAGCTGCTCGGGCCGCGGCTGCGCGAGTGCGCCGACGCCCTGCTCGGCCTCGAGGGCGATGACCCGGTGGCGGTGATGGGCCCGATCGACGCGGTCAAGCTGCGCTCCTCGATGACCCTGTTCGCGCGCGCCGACCCGGAGGACGACCGGTTCTCGGAGGTGCTCCGCAGGTACTACAGCGGCGAAGAGGACGAGGCGACGCTGGCGCTGCTCTAGATGTGCCTGCCGCCGCCGACCTCGATCACGATCCCGGTCAGGTAGCTCGCCAGGTCGCTCGCCAGGAAGAGCGCAGCGTTGGCGACGTCCTCGGGCTCGCCGGCGCGGCCGAGGGGGATTTCGCTCACCCGGGCGTCGAAGATCTCGGGCGGCATCTTCGCGGTCATCGCGGTGTGGATCAGGCCGGGCTGGATCGCGTTGACGCGGATGCCGGCGTGCCCCAGCTCTTTCGCCGCCGCTTTGGTCATCCCGACGATCCCCGCCTTGGCCGCCGAGTAGTTGGTCTGGCCGGGGTTGCCGACCTTGCCGGAGATCGAGGAGATGTTGACGATCGCCCCTCCCCTCCCCTGCTCGCGCATCGCCAGCGAGGCCGCTTTGGTCCCCAGCCAGGTGCCGCGCAGGTGGACGCCGATCACCGCGTCGAAGTCCTCGACCGGCATCTTCCTCATCGTCGCGTCGCGGGTGATGCCGGCGTTGTTCACCATCACGTCCAGGCCGCCGAGCTCCTCGCGGGTGTGGGCGACCAGCGCCTCCACCTGCTCGGGCGAGGTGACGTCGCAGCCGATGCCGAGCGCCATCCCCTGGCCGGGGAGGTCGAGCGCCGCCGCCCGCGCCTGCTCCTCGTCGAGGTCGGCGAGGACCACCGCCGCCCCTTCCTCGCTGAAGCGCCGGGCGATCGCCAGCCCGATCCCCTGCGCCGCGCCGGTGACGATCGCGACCCGGCCGCCGAGCAGCTCGATCACGCCGCCACCCGTGCCTTCGCCGCCGCCAGCATCTGGCGCGCGATCACCAGCTTCTGGATCTCGTCGGTCCCCTCGTAGATCCGGTAGAGGCGGGCGTCGCGGTAGAAGCGCTCGACCGGGACGCCGCGCATGTAGCCCATCCCGCCGAGCACCTGGACGCCGCGGTCGGCCACCTGGTTGACCATCCGCGAGGCGAAGAGCTTGGCGACCGCCGGGCCCTGGCGGACGTCGGTGCCGGCGTCGTAGGCGCGCGCCGTCTCCAGCACCAGCGCCCGGCCGGCCCGCGCTTCGGTCTCCGACTCGGCCAGCAGCTCCTGGACCAGCTGGAACTCGCCGATCGGGGTGCCGCCCTGGCGGTTGTCGAGCGCGTAGGCGGTCGCCTCCTCGACGATCCGCTCGGCCATGCCGACGCAGAGGCCGGCGATCGTCAGCCGCCCCTTGGCGAGCGATTTCATCGCCGCCCGGAACCCGGTTTCCTCCTCGCCGCCGATCAGCGCCGAGGCCGGCACCCGGACGTCGTCGAAGAAGACCTCCGAGGTCCAGGCGCCCTGCTGTCCCATCTTCTTGTCGTGCGGGCCGAGCGAGAGCCCCGGCGTCCCCGCGTCGATGAGGAAGGCCGAGATCCCCTTGGTCCCGACCGCGTCGGGGTCGGTGCGGGCGAAGACGACGAAGACGGTCGAGAGCTCGGCGTTGGTGATGAAGCGCTTGGAGCCGTTGATCACGTACTCCTCGCCGTCGCGCCTGGCGCGGGTCCGCAGGCCGCTCGGGTCAGAGCCGGCCTCGGCCTCGGTGAGGGCGAAGCAGCCGACCGCCTCGCCGCTCGCCAGCGCCGGCAGATAGCGCTGTTTCTGCTCCTCGGTCCCGTAGTTGGCGATCGTCTGGCCGGCGATCCCGTTGTTGGTCCCGAACAGCGAGCGGAAGGCGGGCGAGGTGCGCCCGACCTCGAAGCAGAGCCGCACCTCCTCCTCCATGTCGAAGCCGAGGCCGCCGTAGGACTCCGGCAGCGCGTAGCCGAAGAGGCCCATCTTCGCCGCCTCCTCGCGGAGGAAGCCGGGCACGGCGTCGGTCTCTTCGATCTCGTCCTCGCGCGGGATCACCTCGCGGTTGACGAACTCGCGGACGGCGCTGACGATCGCGTCGAAATCCCCGGCTTCCAAACTCTCCTCCGATCGGTGTAACGGTGCGGCCGGCCCCTATTCTGCCCGCTGCTTGCCGGGCGGCGCGCTCTGCCGCGCCGTGGTGAACCCACCGCGGTAGAAGATCAGCGGCTCCTCGAGCTTGGCGACGTCCCCGTCGGCGACCGCCAGCTCCAGCACCTCGCCGACCACGATCGTGTGGTCGCCGCCGGCGTACTCGGCCCAGATCCGGCAGTCGATATGGGCGATCGCCCCGGCGAGGCGCGGCGGCCCGTCGCCGCGGTCGACCAGCTCGACGTCCTCGTAGCGGTCGGTGCCCTTGCGGGCGAAGCTGACCGCCAGCCGGCTCTGGTGGTGGCCGAGGACGTTGACGCAGAAGCCGTCCGCCTGGCGAATTCGCGGCCAGGTGTCCGATTCGGCGCCGGCGCAGAAGAGGACCAGCGGCGGCTGCAGCGAGACCGAAGTGAAGGAGTTGGCGACCATCCCCACCGGCTCGCCGCCGGCGGCCCCGGGCGCGGCCGGCGCCCGGGCGGTGACGACGGTGACGCCGGTGGCGAAGTGGCCGAGGACGTGCCGCAGCTCGGCGCCGTCGACCCGGGTCTCGCCTGCTTCGCTCACCCGGCCGGGGCGGGCTCCTCGAGCCCGTGCGGGTGCAGGTGGTCCTCGGCCATCCGCTTCAGCCCGACCCGGTCGATCTTGCCGGTCGGGTTGAGCGGCATCTCCTCGAGGAAGACGATCTCCTCCGGCGCCTTGTAGCCGATCCGCTCGCGGCAGTGGACGATCAGCTCGGCGGCGGTCGGGGCCGCGGCGCCCTCGCGCAGGGTGACGTAGGCGCGGACGCACTCGCCGTGGACTTCGTCGTGGACGCCGACCACCCCGGCCAGGTCGATCGCCGGGTGGTCGACCAGTGCCCCCTCGACCTCGTAGGGGCTGATGTTGGAGCCGTCGTGGACGATCACCTGCTTCTTGCGGCCGAAGAACCAGAGGTAGCCATCGGCGTCGGCGCGGGCGAGGTCGCCGGAGTCGAGCCAGCCGTCGCGGACCACCTCGGCGGTCGCGTCGGGGGCCTCCCAGTAGCCGACCATCCGGCTCGGGCTGCGGATCCAGATCCGCCCCACCTGCTCGACCTCGATCTGCCTGCCGTCCTCGTCGCGCAGGGCGATCGAGAAGCCGCAGACCGGCAGGCCGATCGAGCCCTGCTTGACCACGCCGGAGGGAGGGTTGATCGTGGCGATGCCGACCTCGGTCATCCCGTAGCCCTCGACGATCGGGAAGCCGGCCATCGCCGCGAACTCGGTCAGCAGCTCGGTCGAGACCTTGTCGGCGCCGGCGCGGCAGATCCGCAGCGAAGCGAAGTCGTGGGGCTGGAGGTCGTGGTCGCGGACCAGCGCCAGGAGCGCCGCCGGGATCATCGCCAGCACGGTCGGCTGGTGCTCGCGCAGCAGCGGCAGCAGCTCGTGGCTGTCGATGGCCCGGGCGACGACGACCTTGCCGCCGACCGCGAGCGTGGTCAGCGCCCAGAGGAAGGAGCCGACGTGCGACATCGAGGAGCCGGGCAGGAAGACGTCGTCGCTGGTCAGCTCGAAGGCGCCGGCGGCGCAGGCGATCATCCAGCGCAGGGTCTGGCGGCTGTGGGTGACGCCCTTGGCCGGGCCGGTGCTGCCGGAGGTGAAGAAGATCGCGGCGGGGGCATCGGGGGCGTGCGGCTCGGCCGCGGGCGGCAGCGGCTCGGCCGCCAGCAGCGCCGCGAACTCGGCGCTCCAGCCGCCGTCGTGCTCCTCCGGTTCGTCGTTGCCGCTCGGCAGCGGCTCGGCGTCGCGGTAGGCGACGGTGCCGAGCTCGAGCCCGCCGGCCAGCTCAGAGGCGGCGACGTCCTCGGCCCGCTCGACGTGGGCGAGCAGCGCCCGCGCCCCGCTGACCTGCAGCGCATGATCGATCTCCCGCGCGGTGTAGCGGTAGTTCAGCGGCGTCGCGACGAGCCCGGCGCGGAAGCAGGCGAGGTAGTGGACGACGAGGTCGATCCGGTTCGGCATCAGGGAGGCGACCCGGTCCCCCGCCCGCAGACCGAGGTCGAGATACCCCTGCGCCAACCGCGCCGCCGCATCCTCCAGCTCGCGCCAGGTCTTGCTGCGGACGGCCGAGACGATCGCGACGTCGTCGGGGGCCGTTTCGAGTCCTGGGCGGAGGAGGTCGTCGAGGGGGGCGGCGGGGGCGTCGAGTTGGGCGCCGTCGATCAGCACGGGGGGGATCGTATGGGACTTTTGGGGTGGGCTATGGACGGGCTTGGGACTGACTTGGGACCGGGGTTGGCTGGGACGGACGTCGGCACTCCTCCCCGGGAATTTGCGTCGCTCGCCCTGCGGGCTCGCTCCGGATGATGGTGCGCCCCTTCGGGGCGCATTTACCGGATTG
>DASXOF010000030.1:0-30182 GCA_036494495.1 Solirubrobacterales bacterium
TGAAGACCGACGCTGAAGCGAAGCTGGGCGAAGCGGTCGACAGCGCCGTGATCACCGTCCCCGCCTACTTCAACGACGACCAGCGCCAGGCGACCCAGGACGCCGGCAAGATCGCCGGGCTCGACGTGAAGCGGATCATCAACGAGCCGACCGCCGCCTCGTAGAGGCGCTGCAGCGAGTTCTTGTCCTGGGAGAGATCGACGCCCTGGTCCCGTTTGAACTCGGCGACCAGCCACTCGACGATCGCTTTGTCCCAGTTGTCGCCGCCGAGGTGGTTGTCGCCGGCGGTCGCTTTCACCTCGAAGACGCCGTCGCCGATTTCCAGCACCGAGACGTCGAAGGTGCCGCCGCCGAGGTCGAAGACGAGGATCGAGTGTTCGGCCTCCTCTTTGTCGAGCCCGTAGGCGAGCGAGGCGGCGGTCGGCTCGTTGATGATCCGCTTGACCTCGAGGCCGGCGATCTTGCCGGCGTCCTTGGTCGCCTGGCGCTGGTCGTCGTTGAAGTACGCCGGCACGGTGATGACCGCGCTGTCGACGGTGTCGCCGAGCTTCGCTTCGGCATCGGTCTTCAGCTTCTGCAGGATCATCGCGCTGATCTCCGGCGGGCTGTACTGCTTGCCGCGCACGTCGATCCGCACGTCCCCGTTCGGGCCGGCCTCGACCGTATACGGGACGATCGTCTCCTCCTCTTTGACTTCGGCCTCCTTGCGGCCCATGAAGCGCTTGATCGAGAAGATCGTGTTCTCCGGGTTCATCACCGCCTGGCGTTTGGCGACGGTGCCCACGAGGCGCTCGCCGCCCTCGGTGAACGCGACGACGGACGGCGTCGTACGACCGCCCTCAGCGTTCTCGAGGACGGTGGGCTCGCCACCCTCCATCACCGCGACGCACGAGTTGGTCGTGCCGAGGTCGATTCCAATCGTCTTTGCCACTTTTCGCTTCCCTCCAGGGATTCGTGTACGTTTCCAGGGGTTTCGTGCCCTGGGCCTAAGAAATCTAAGTGGCAGTATGGCAGATTCTCAGAATCTTTCAAGGCAAAAAGAGAGGGGCGCCAAGTTGGCGCCCCTCGAGATCCAGCCCCTCTGAGAGCTACCGGCTGATTCTCAGCACGCTGGCCAGGCCGGCGTGGTCCGAGTCCCACCAGCCGTTGTGCTTCTGCCGGCCGGTGACCGCGGCGCTCACCAGCTTCACCTTGCTCGGGGCGTCGGTGAGGATGTGGTCGACCTTGTGGTTCATGTCCTTGACCGACCCGCCTTTGAGGTCGTCGGAGTCGATGCAGCATCCGAGCGGCTTCGTCGCCGAACGCTCACGGAATCCCGCTTCGGTGACGACCCGGTAGGCCTGGCCGTCGCCGGGCTGGACTTCGGTCTTGACGTCGGAGTTGAGGTCGCCGAGGAGGATCACCGGCAGCTTGTTCGCCGGGTCCGCCGGGCCGCCAGGGCCGACCAGTTCGCTCGCCTGCTGGGCGCGGATGCTCGGCACCACGCTGGCCGGGTCGAACGACTCGAGGTGGGTGTCGACGAAGTGGAACTTGCGGCTGCCGCGGACGGTCGCGTCGACGCTCACCCAGCCGCGGGTCACTGCGACTTCGGCCGTGCCGGCCACTTTCTCGACCAGCAGGTGCGTGTAGTGGCCCATCTGCGGGTTCGAGGTTTGGACGCCGGCGCCGACCCGGGCGAGGATCACGTCGCGCATCGTCAGGCGGGCGTTGACTTCGGTGTTGGCGAGCAGGCCCGGGCCGGGGCCGCCGCCGGGCTGGCCGTCGTAGTTGGCCGGGGCTTCGAAGTCGAACTCCGGATTGACGACCACGGCCCGGTAGGTCGTCTTCTTCTTGTTCAGCTGCTTCAGCAGTTCGGCGAGGAAGTCGTACTTGACCGTCGTCGCGCTGGGGGGCGCTTTCAGCGCCAGCAGCGAGGGCGGGGCGGTGCGCCAGAGCGCCGCCTCCTGGAGGCCGACAAGGTCCGGTTCCTGTTCGAGGATCTCCTGCGCCAGGCCCTTGGCGCGGACCGGGAAGTTGCTGGCGTCGACCGTGCGCATGATTGCGCCGGTCGCTTCGAAGAAGCTTTCGAGGTTGGGCGAGGCGATCGCCGGCGTCAGGTCGGCGCCCAGGTAGAGGTTGCGCGTCATCACGGTCACTTCGGTGCCCTTCGGCTTGCCCGGTTTCGGCTTCGCCTGCGCGACCCCGGCAAGGGCAGCCACCCCCGCCAACACCAGCGCCAAGCACAACGCGACCCTCCGGATCGGTGCGGTTCCTTGCATCAAGTCTCGACTCCTCCTAATAGCCCGCTCCTCTGCCGAGCGGTATTCCCGCCTCCCTTGCATCCCTGTAACAACGATAAGCCCACGGAAGATCGCGTGAGCCCGGGAGGGGTGGCCTCCCGCCGCTGCTTCGCAGGAGCTCGTCGGGAGGGCCACCCCTCCCGGGCTCTCAGCCCTCGCCGGCTACGTGGGCGACGAATTCGGCGACTTCGTGAGCTTGGACGCGGTTCAAGATCCCAGCCGGCATCCGTCCCGGGTATTCGCTGTCGACCCCGTTTTCGATCGCGTTCAGCACTCGCCCCTTGGTCGACTTGATCGTGTCGGCCGCTTTCGCGCCTTCCGGCGGGCCGGTCGGGGCCAGCAGTTCGTCGAGGTCGGGGCCGTAGTTGCCGTCGGTGCCGGCGGCGTAGAGCGTGTGGCAGGTGCCGCAGTTGATCTGGAACAGTTCCTGGCCTTCTTTGAGCGCCGGCTGCACGGCCTGGCCGCTCGAGGTCGCGTCCCCGTTCGAGTCGAACACCAGGAAGGGGACGGCGACGGCGAGGAAGGCGACGACGATGCCGAAGTAGATGAAGACTTTCTTGCTCATGTGGGACGGCCTCTAGGAGGCGGCGGGGATACTACCTGCGGCTCCAGAGCCGGGGCTGCTGGCGCGCCCGCCCGCCCTGTGCTCCCTGTACCAGGGGCACATCCGCCGCAGCCCGCACTCGCCGCAGCGCGGCTTCGGCCGGCAGGTCGTGCGACCGTGGCGGATCAGGTTGACGTGCAGCTCGTAGGCGTCCTCGGGCGGCACCAGCTCCAGCATCAGGTCGTGGGCCTTCTCGAAGGAGACCTTTTCCGGGAAGAGGCCGAGCCGGCCGCCGACCCGGTGGACGTGGACGTCGACCGGGATCTCCGGGATGTCCCAGGTGAAGATCAGCACGCAGGCCGCCGTTTTGCGCCCGACTCCCGGCAGGTCCAGCAGGTACTCGAGGGACTCCTCGCGGGGCGCGGTCTCGGTCCAGTCGAGGTCGGGCGGGTCGCCGAGCCGTTCGAGGATCGCCTGGATCCGCGGCGCCTTCTGCTTCGCCAGGCCCCCGGGCCGGATCGCGTCCTCGAGCTCCGACAGCGGCGCGTCGCGCACCTCCTCCCAGGTCGGGAAGCGCTCGCGCAGGGCGGCGAAGGCGCGGTCGCGGTTGCGGTCGTTGGTGTGTTGGGAGAGGACGGTCTTGATCAGCTCGGCGATCGGGTGGCGGTGCGGCTCGTTGACCGGCTGCCCGTAGATCTCGCGCAGGCGTTCGCGGATCGCGCGGACGCGGCGCTTGTCGGGGCGCTTCCAGGCGGCCATCCGGGGACCTTATGGCGCAGCGTGCGTGAGCAGGCGCACGTGCCCGCCTAACCCGCGGATTACAATTGCCTGTCCGGTGTCTCGTGCCATCGCGACAGTCGGCGACAAGCTGCCCAAAGGATGGGTCGATCTCTGGCGCCAGATCGCCATCCTGATCGGCGTCGACCTGATCTACGAGCTCGGCCGTGGCATCGCGGACACCAGCCGCCCGGAAGCGATCTACAACGGCCAGCAGGTGATCGACTTCGAGCGCTCGCTGCACTCGCTGTTCGAGCCCAGCGTCCAGGCCTTCTTCCTGCCCGCCCACTGGACGATCGACGTCGCCAACCAGCTCTACCTGAACGCCCAGTTCTCGATCGCGATCGGCTTCCTCGTCTGGCTCTACCTCTTCCGCAACGAGAACTACAACTTCGTCCGCAACATGTTCGTGGTCGCGATGTGCCTGGCGCTGATCGGCTACATCGGCTTCCCGACCGCGCCGCCGCGGATGTTCCCCGGCGACGGCTTCGTCGACACGATCACCGACTTCTCCGGCGTCAACCACGACAGCGCCCTGGCGAAAATCTTCATCAACCCCTACGCCGCCGTGCCGAGCATGCACTGCGCCTTCGCCCTGATGATCGGCGGCAGCGGCTTCCTCGTCTGCCGCCACTGGTGGTCGAAAGCGTTCTGGGCCTTCTGGCCGATCCTGATCGCCTGGGTCGTGATCGTCACCGGCAACCACTACTGGGTCGACTGGGTGCTGGGCTGGATGGTGGCCGGGGCAGCGGCATTGATCGCGTCGCGGTTGCTGGCACGGGTTCGGCCGGAGATCTGGTCGTTTAGGGCGGAGGGCGCGCGGGAGATCGAGGTCTAGCTGCGCTGAGCGGCTGACGTAGGGGGCGGATTCGAGGGCGGGGATAGGGGGTCACCCTCCCTTGCTGGGTTGCTCGCCTGGATCGAATTGCCGGCCGTCCGAAAACGAGCGCCGGTGCGAGCAAGAGGACGCCGCTGCGGGAGGGTGACCCCCTATCCCCGCCAACGGCACGAGCCCCGGAAGTTCGGGCAGCCCCCGGTTGTCTTGGAGCTGACTCACCTTGGGGCGGGGTCGTATTGCCAGCCCGCTCCGAGTCCTCGGCCCTCGCGATGGCTCGCCCGGGGTCAAAAGGCAACCTCGATTCCACGCGTCTGCGATTTCCCGCCATATAGGCGGCAAATCGCAGACGCATCGACTCGCGCCCGGGGGCTCTGCGGCAACCTCAACGAATCGCGGCAGACCGGAGCGCGCCCCGAACCCCCGGCGCTCGCCTGAAGCTCCCCACCTCAGGGGGTGGGCGCTCTGAACCCTGGGGACCGTCTGTGGGAGTTCGATCCGAGAGTGAAGAGCGACGCGGGGTCTCCCCCCGGAAGCGGCGTCCTCTTGCTCGCACCGGCGCTCGCTATCGGACGGGCGGCAATTCGATCCAGGCGAGCAACCCAGCAGAGGGGGGAGACCCTGCGGCGCTCCCTCCGCGCATCTAGGGCCGACCGACGCTGCGCCATATCGGCCGCCGCGCGCCATCTCGACCTCCTCGTCCCGCCACACCCCCGCCCCCCACCGCCCGCTCGGATACCCTTGCCCCAATGCCCTCGACGGCGCCCCCTCGGGCCTCCGGTCCCCGTCGCAACGGCCGCGCGTCCGCGCGCAGCGGGCAGGAGCTGCGTGCCTACGCGCGCGAGCGGCTGATCGAGTCGCGGCTGACCCCTAACGCGATCTCGATGGTCGGGCTGCTCGGCAACCTGGTCGCCGCCTTCCTGGTCACGCAGCGGCTCTTCTTCCTCGCCGGCATCGCCTTCATCCTCGGCTCGGTGATGGACACGCTCGACGGGCGCTACTCGCGGATGTCGGGCAAGGGCACGCTGTTCGGCGCCTTCCTCGACTCGACCCTGGACCGGATCGAGGAGGGGATCGTGCTGGCCGCGGTCGCCGGCTACTTCGCCGCCCAGGGAGAAGACTTCGCGGCGGCGATGTGCGTGGTCGCGGTGCTGGGCTCGCTGATGGTCTCCTACACCCGCGCCCGGGCCGAGGCGCTGGGGGTCGAGTGCAAGGTCGGTTTGGCGACGCGCCCGGTCCGCGTGGTGCTACTTTCGATCGGCCTGATCTTCGCCAAGGGCGCTGGAATCGGCGATTTCGAACTGCTCGCGCCGGCCGTGTACGTGCTCGCGGGGCTGACGATCTTCACCGTCTTCCAGCGCGTCTGGCACGTCCGCAACGAGCTGAAGAAAGAGGAAGTTCGGCCCGCCGGCCCGGGCGAGGGCGAAGAGGCGGGCCCCGGCGAGGCCCTGTAACCAGTCAAGTCGCCGGGTGTGTGCATCCATCCAGCGCGATCCACCCCCAGATACCGCGTCCAGGAGCGCGATCGAGGAGAAAGAGGGACTAGAGACTTCATGAGCGAGACCAACGGGACCAACGGCCACAGCAGCAACGGCGTCGGGCGCACGGACGACAAGGTCCGGGTCGCGATCGTCGGCGTCGGCAACTGCGCCAACTCCTTCATCCAGGGCGTCCAGTACTACAAGGACGCCGCCGCCGGCGACGAAGTGCCGGGCCTGATGCACGTCGACCTCGGCGGCTATCACGTCAGCGACCTCGAGTTCGTCGCCGCCTTCGACATCGACGCCGAGAAGGTCGGCAAGGATCTCTCGGAGGCGATCTGGTCGGGGCAGAACGACACGATCAAGTTCGCCGACGTGCCGAACCTCGGCGTCACCGTCCAGCGCGGGATGACCCACGACGGGCTCGGCAAGTACCTGAAGGAGAAGATCACCAAAGCCCCGGGCGAAACCGCCGACATCGTCGGCGTGCTGAAGGAGAGCCGCGCCGATGTGCTGGTCTGCTACCTGCCGGTCGGCTCCGAGGAGGCGACCAAGTGGTACGTCGAGCAGGCGCTGAAGGCGGGCGTCGGCTTCGTCAACTGCCTGCCGGTCTTCATCGCCCGCGAGGACTACTGGGACAAGCGCTTCACCGAGGCCGGGCTGCCGATCATCGGCGACGACATCAAGAGCCAGGTCGGGGCGACGATCGTCCACCGCGCCCTCGCCCGCCTCTTCCACGACCGCGGCGTGCGCCTCGAGCGGACCTCGCAGCTGAACGTCGGCGGCAACATGGACTTCTACAACATGCTCGAGCGCGAGCGGCTCGACTCGAAGAAGATCTCGAAGACCAACGCGGTCACCTCGATCATGGGCCACGACCTGCCCCCGGAGAACGTCCACGTCGGTCCCTCGGACTACGTGCCGTGGCTGACCGACCGCAAGTGGGCCCACATCCGCCTCGAGGGCAAAGCCTTCGGCGACGTGCCGCTGACCGCCGAGCTGAAGCTCGAGGTCTGGGACTCGCCGAACTCGGCCGGGGTCGTGATCGACGCGGTGCGGCTGATCAAGCTGGCGCTGAACAACGGCGTCGCCGGTCAGCTCGACGGGCCCTCCAGCTACCTGATGAAGAGCCCGCACACCCAGCGCCCCGACGACGAGGCGCGGGAGCAGACTGAGGAGTTCATCGCCGAGTACCGGCGCGGCGCGGTTGCCGGCGGTGCGGCGGCCGAGCCCGGCACCGCAAAGACCGCTTCCTAGCGGCGCCGATCTAGACGGAAGTTTGGGAGACGGAGCCCGCCACCGCGGCGGGCTCCTATCCTGTTCGCAACCCCGTGCCAGGCTCGCCGCTCTCCATCGTCCAGGTCGCCCCTCGCCGGGGGCCCCGGAGCGGCCTCCCGGAGTACGTCAGCCGGCTCTCGGTCGAGCTCGAGCAGCGCGGCCACTCGATAACCCGCCTGACCACCGGCGACCGGGTCAAACGGGCGCTGGCGGCGAAGAAGCCGGATGTCGTCCACGTCCACGAGCCGTTCGCGCCGAGCGTCTCCTCGGCGGCGCTGCGCCACTCCTACTCGCTCAACGTCGCCACCTTCCACGCGCCGCAGGAGCGGGTGCTCTCAACCCAGGTGGCGCGGCCGCTGGTCGAGGTCTTCTTCGGCCGGCTCGACGCCCGCACCGTCACCAGCGAGGCGACCGCCCGGCTGCTCGAGGGCTACTTCCCCGCCAGCTACGAGCTGGTCCCCGGCGGCGGTGAGGGGGCCGACTGGAGCGCGGTCGCCGACGCCTTCGAAGCGATCTACCGCCGGCTCTTGGCGCGCCGCCACCCGCTCGGCGGCGACCCCGAGGTGCGCAAGCGGCTGGTGCGGCGGCCGCTGATCGAGGTCGACCTGCACATGCACACCGACCACTCCGGCGACTGCGCCACCCCGGTCGAGGTGCTGCTGGAGACGGCGCGCGACCGCGGCCTCGGGGCGATCGCGATCACCGACCACAACGAGGTCTCGGGCGCGCTCGAGGCGCGTGAGATCGCCGCCGGGATGGACGACCTGAAGGTGATCGTCGCCGAGGAGGTGAAGACCGCCGAACAGGGCGAGGTGATCGGCCTCTTCCTCGAGGAGAAGATCCCGAAGGGGCTCTCGATGGCGGAGACGATCGCCGAGATCCGCCGCCAGGGCGGCCTCGTCTACGTGCCGCACCCGTTCGACCGCTTCCACTCGGTGCCCGACTACGAGCACCTGCTCGACATCGTCGAGGAGGTCGACATCCTCGAGGTCTTCAACCCGCGGGTGGCGCTGACCGCCTTCAACCAGGAGGCGGTGCGGTTCGCCGAGAAGTACCGGATCGTCCCCGGCGCCGGCTCCGACAGCCACGTCGCCCAGGGGCTCGGCAGCGTGCGGGTGCGGATCCACGACTTCGACGGGCCGGCCGAGTTCCTCGAGGCGATGCGCGACGCCGACATCACCCGCAAGCACAAGAACCTGGTCTACGTGCAGACCCTGAAGCTGCTGCAGACGACCGGCCGGCCGAAGGCGCCGAAACGGCGGGTCGCCGACGCCAAGCCGGCGCGCGGCGGGCGGCCGCGGCGGCGGCGCTCGGCGAGCAAGAGCTGATGCACCCACCCCGGAGTAGAGGAGCCGCGCCGGGGTCGTCAAAGAATGCTCCGACGATGCGAGGCACCGACGACGAGATACGCGAGAAGTACCTCGAGCGCGCGATCCGCGAGCTGAACCAGATCAGCCGCGAGATCCAGGAGTGCCCGCACTGCCCACGCGGCAAGCTGATGCCGGTCCTCGGCTCCGGCCACCCGCAGGCCGACGTCTTCATGGTCAAGCACGCGCCGAGCGCCTCGGAGATCGAGGAGGGCGTCGCCTTCTACGGCCGCTCCGGCAACGCCCTGATGAAAAGCTTCAAGCGCCTCGGGATCGACCCGCTGGTCGTCTACGGCACGCTCTGCGTCAAATGCCCGATCGCCGAGCCCGACCTGGCGGCGGGCGAGTGTGTGGCGCGGCTGGTCGAGGAGCTGGCGATCGTGCAGCCGAAGATCGTCGTCGTCATGGGCGAGCCGGCGCTGCGGATCCTCAACGGCCTGCAGGTGCCGCTCTCGCGGCCGATCGAGCAGCGCGAGGGCGAGATCCAGGCCTTCACCCCCACCATCGACGCGCTCTACACCCCCGACATCGACGACTCGCTGGATGAGGAGGGCGCCAAGCAGCGGTTCTGGCGGTCTTTCAAGATGCTCGGGACCTGGTACGAGGACCTTCCACCGTACTGACGGGCGCGGCTTGCGGCCGCGGCCACGGATGACGTGGCTGGCGCATCGCATCGCGCCACCCAGCTCCTCGCGAATGGCTCTGCCATTCGCTCGTCGCCGGTCGTCGCGCTGCTCGGCCAGCCACGCCCCCGCGACCACGTCCGCTGCGCCGCGACCGTCAGTCCGGCGGCCGCTGCGGGGGGGGGGGCTTACCTGCTGCAGCGATTAGTGCCGCTATAGGGGCGGCAATCGCTGCAGCGGGAACTCGCGCAGCGTGCGGCGGTGGCCGCCTTCAGGGGGCGGCGGCCTCGGCCACGGCGGTCATCGCGGCGATCGAGCCGGAGGCCAGGCCGCGGACCACTGGGGTGTCGATGACGCTGTCGTAGGCACTGAGGGCGGCCTGGGCCGCGGCGGCGTTGGGGGCGGCGATGCCGACCGTGCCCTCGGGCTCGTCGAGGCGCTCGAAGTGGTGTTCGTAGCCGGGGTGGAGGCTGCGGTAGAAGGCTTCCTCCTTGGCCAGGCGCTCGGCGGCGTCGGGGCCGACGGCGACGCGGACGTAGCCGAAGATCGGCGGCGTCTCGCGCTCCGCAGAGGCGGCGCCGGCCTCGACCTTGGCCCGGGAGCCGGCGGCGAACTCGGGCGTCATCCAGTTGAAGAAGGCGCCGTCGTAGGAGGAGCCGGCCAGTTCGGACATCTTCGGCCCCATCGCGGCGATCACGACACGGACGTCGGGGAGGGCGGCGCGGATCGTCGAGAGCTCTTCGCGCATCGTCGTCAACGGCTTCTTCGCGAAGCCGGCGCCGAGGCCGATCCAGAGGCGCGAGGGGTCGAGGCCGAGGCGCTCGACGTCGGCGGCGATCTCGGCGGGGGAGTGGCGGTCGAGGGCGATCACCGCGACCCCGAGCTCGACCTTCGGCGCGCCTTCGCCGAAGACGGCAAGCGTCTCAAGGCCCTTGGCGCCCGGGTGGTCGTTCGACCACATCGAGTCGTAGCCGAGCTCTTCGCAGCGTGCCGCCAGCGGCCCCGCGACCTCGGGGTCGAGCCCCGCCGCGACTCCGAATCCTCTGCCCACGATCAGCCGCTACCCGCAGCCGGCTTCTCGAAAAGCGCGACGCACTCGATGTGCGGCGTCTGCGGGAACATGTCGACCGGTCGCACGCGGCGCAGCCTATAGCCAGCCTCGACGAGCTGAGCGGCGTTCGGGGCCAGCGTCGTCGGGTTGCAGGAGACGTAGACGATCTTCGGCGCCTCGCACTCGATCAGGCGGCGGACGATTTTCTGCGAGAGGCCGGCCCGGGGCGGGTCGACGACGACGACGTCGGGCTTGCCGGCCTCCTCCAGCAGCGGCCGCATCCCGGTGCGGGCGTTGGCGGCGACGAACTTGGCGTTCTCGATCCCGTTGGCGGCGGCGTTGCGCTCGGCGTCGGCGATCGCCTCGGGGACGATCTCGAGGCCCCAGACCTCGCCGGCGCTGCGCGCCAGCGAGAGGCCGATCGTGCCGATCCCGCAGAAGAGGTCGAAGACCCGCTCACGCCCGGAGAGGCCGGCGAGCTCGGCGGCGACCGCGTAGAGGCGCTCGGCCATCTCGGTGTTGGTCTGGAAGAAGGCGCCGTGGGAGATCTCGAACCGCAGCCCGCAGAGCTCCTCGCGCAGGCACTCCTCGCCGAGCACGCCGGTCGGGCCCTCGGTGCCGCCGGAGTCGCCCTCGACCTGGGTGTGGAGATCGACCGGCGGCCGCGGGAAGCGGGCCGGGGTGGTGACGAGGCGCGTCTGCAGCTGCTCGGTCCGCCGCCCCTCGCGCACCGTCAGGTTGCGGAGGACGCCGCGGCGGGCGCGGGCGTCGTAGGCGGGGACCGATTCGGCCCGGGCCCATTCGCGGACTTCGTTGCGGGCGGCGTTCCCCGCCTCGGAGGCGAGGTGGCAGTCCTCGACGTCGACGATCAGGTCCCAGCGGCCGCGGGCGTGGAAGCCGAGCGTCGGCTCGCCGTCCTCGCGCTCGCCGAAGGAGTACTCGAGCTTGTTGCGGTAGCGCCAGGTCTCCTCGGCGGCGACGATCTCCTCCAGCTCGTAGCCCTCGAGGCCGCCGAGCCGGCCCAGCGCGTCGGCCACCTGCGCCTGCTTCTCGGCCAGCTGCCGCTCGTAGGGAAGGCCCTGCCAGGGCGCCCCCGGGCAGGGCTCGCCGCCGTGGCTGCAGACGTCGGCGACGCGGTCGGCGCCGGGCCGCAGCAGCTCGACCGTGCGCGCCTCGGCGAAGCGCTTCTTGCCTTTGGTTACTTCGGCCCGGACCCGGTCGCCCGGCAGCGCCCCGGCGACGAAGACGACGAAGCCGTCGGCGCGGGCGACGCCGCGGCCGCCGAAGGCGAGCGAGTCGACCTCGACCTCGAGCAGCTCGCCGCGGCGCGGGGCTCGGGCCGGGCTGGTGCTGGCACCGGCCTCCACCTAGTCGAGCTTGCTCCGCGCTCGCCGCGCCGCCTGGGTGGCCTGTTTGCGCACCGAGCCGGTGCGGCCGCCGACCTCGCGCCGCGCCTGGCTGACCAGTTTCTCGACTTCGGAGAGCAGGGCGTCGGTCTGCTTGCGGCCTTTCTTGACCAGGTCGCCGAGCATCTTCTCGGCGTCGCTGCGGGTCATCCGGCCGCGCTTCACCGCGTCGTCGACGACGTCCTGGATCCGGTCGCGGCTGAGGGTGACGCTGTGCTCGAGGCTCTTGCGGAACTCGGCGACGCTCTTGTCGAGGCCGCTGGTCGCTTTCGCGCTGCTGGCGCCCGCTTTCGCTTTCGCTTTCGCTTTCGAGGCTTTTTTCGACGCTGGTTTCGCCGACGATTTCGCGGCTTTTTTCGGCGCGGATCTAGTCGATTTCGGTTTGGCTTTGGCTTTCGATTTCGACGCTTTGGCCGTTTTCGCTTTTGCTTTGCCGCCCGCTTTTTTCTCTGCCATCTCCACGCCCTCCAGGTTCGGTTTGCCCGCTGGGACCCTGCGACTATCTCAGTTCGGCAGCGCCGCCGGCTCGCCTGCCTCGAAGCGCGCCTCGACGACCTCGTGGTCGGAGAGCCGCAGCGCCTTGCCGTCGAGCGGCAGCTCGCGCCGCTCGGTCGGCCACTGCGCCGGCTCCGCCCGCAGCTCGAGGCCGCGGCTGAGGACGTGGTCGATCGCCCGCGGCCCGGTCGGCGGCCCGCCGATCCCGAACTCGCTCGCCAGCCGCTCGAACAGCTGCGGCTGCTCGGCAGGACGCAGATTGAGGTCGCCGCCGAAGAGGAGCGGCGAGGCGCCGGCCCACTCGCTCGCCGCCTTCGCCGCCTTCAGCACGTCCTCGATCGCCAGCTCCGGCCGGTCGTTGGTGGCGTGAAGGTTGGCGATGCAGACGCCCGAGGCGGTGCGGGTGAAGGCCATCGCCCGGCGCTCCGGCGGGCCCTCGTGGATCGCGATCTCGCGCCGCTCGGCGATCCCGCCGAGCTTGCCCGGGACGCGCACCAGGGTCAGGTTCGAGCCGCCCTCGCCGGAGGCCATCAGGTCAGGGTTCTGGCGGGCCAGCAGCGCCCGGAGCGGCGCCAGCGAGTTGCGCGAGGTCAGCGCCCGGTGGGCCTCGGCTCCGCAGGCCCGCGCCAGCGGCTCGGAGAAGCGCGGCGGCACCTCCTGCAGCAGCGCCACATCCCAGGCACTGGCGGCGAGCAGGGTGGCGAACTCGGTGGTCAGGTCGCGGTTGACCTGGACGTGGGTCGCGTTCTGCTCGTCGAAGCGGAGGAGGCGCGAGCGCCAGCTCCGCAGTGAGGCGTCGGGTGGGTGGTCACGGCCGTGGAAGAGGTTCCAGCAAATTGCGGTGAACTCCACGCCCGTAGTATCCCCGGCTTGAGCGCGGCGCGGAAAACCGAGAAGCGGGACTTCATCACCGGCGAGGAGCTCGGCGGCTTCGAGCTCGGCAAGCTGCTCGACCGCGCCGCCGCGCTCAAAGCCGGGCGCCGCGAGGGAGTCGGCGGCGACTCGCTCGCCGGGCGCAGCATCGGCCTCGTCTTCGAAAAGCCCTCGACCCGGACCCGGATCTCCTTCGACGTCGGCGTCGCCGAGCTCGGCGGCCACCCGGTCGTCCTCCGCGGCGACGAAATGCAGCTCTCGCGCGGCGAGTCGATCGGCGACACGGCGCGGGTGCTGTCGCGCTACGTCGACGCGATCGTGATCCGCTCCGGCTCCCACCAGAACGTCGTCGCCCTGGCTGCCGAGGCCGATGTGCCGGTGGTCAACGCCCTGACCCCGCTCCACCACCCCTGCCAGGTCCTCGCCGACCTGCTGACGATGCGCGAGCGTTTCGGCGACATCGAGGGACGGCGGCTCGCCTATGTCGGCGACGGCAACAACGTCGCCCGCTCGCTGGCGATCCTCGGCGAGCGCGCCGGGGTCAAGGTCGTCGTCGCCGCGCCGGGCGGCTACCAGCTGGAGGAGGTGGCCGGGGCCGAGCTGACCGCCGACCCGCGCGCGGCCGCCGCCGGCGCCGACGCTCTATATACGGACGTCTGGGTCAGCATGAGCGACCTCGAGGCCGAGGCCGACCGCCGCCGCGCCGACCTCGCCCCGTTCCGGCTCGACGCCGACCTCCTCGCCGCCGCCAACGACGGCGCGATCGTCCTCCACTGCCTGCCCGCCCACCCGGGCGAGGAGATCGAAGCCGACGTCCTCTACTCCGACGCCTCCGCCGTCTGGGACCAGGCCGAGAACCGCCTGCACGCGCAGAAGGCGCTGCTGGAGCTGCTGCTCGGCGGCTAGCCTGGGCCGCTCGTGTATCCCACGCTCCACATCGGGCCGCTGACGCTGCAGACCTTCGGGATCTGCTTCGCGCTCGCTTTCCTCGCCGCCGGGCTCGTCGTCCGCAAGCGGCTCGGCGAGCTCGGCGAGCCGCGGGAGTGGGCCTACGAGATGGGGCTGGCGGCGCTGATCGGCGGCCTCGTCGGCTCGCGCGTCTACTTCATCGTCCAGAACTACGACGAGGTCAAGCACGAACTGGTCGGCAATCTCTTCTCCGGCTCGGGGCTGGTCTGGTACGGCGGCGCGATCGGCGGCGCCCTGGCGGTGCTGGCCTGGGCCTGGTGGCGCGGCTTCCTCGAGCTGACCCTGCTCGACGTGGCGGCGCCGGCGCTGGCGCTCGGCTACGCGATCGGCCGCTGCGGCTGCCAGCTGGCCGGCGACGGCGACTACGGCAAGCCCTGGAACGGGCCCTGGGCGATGTCCTATCCGGACGGGACCGTGCCGACCGAGCGCACCGTCCACCCGACCCCGGTCTACGAGACGCTGGCGATGGGGCTCGGCGCCTGGATCCTCTGGCAACTCCGCGACCGGGTGCGGGCCGGCTGCCTATTTGCGATCTACCTCGTCTACGCTGGGGCCGAGCGTTTCTTGATCGAGTTCATCCGTCGCAACACCGACGACTCGATCGGGCTGACCACGGCGCAGCTCGAGAGCATCGGGATGATGGCGATCGGCTTGATCTGGATCGCTATCGTCGTGCATCGCCACGGAGGCATCGGCCGTCCAGCGGCGAACCAGGCGGTCCCGGCCGCGACTTGAGCGGCCCCGCCGCCTCCGGTACCTTGCGCAGGACCTCATACCGATCAAAACTTTTACCAATGGAGGAACGGGACACCATGCCGGCAGTCGGAATCGAGAGCCAGGAGGAGCCGCGGGTGCGCACGGTTAGCGCGCTGATCGACGCGGCCGCCGAGAAGATCGCCGCGGCTGGGGTGGAGAACGCTCGCTCCGACGCGGAAGTGCTGGTCGCCGACGCGCTCGGGGTCAGCCCCGCGGAGCTCTCGGTCGACAGCGCCGAGGAGGTCTCCGAGGAGGTCGCGGCGGCGATCGAGGCGCGCGTCGCGCGCCGGGTCGACCGCGAGCCGGTCGCCTACATCCTCGGGCGGGCGCCGTTCCGGGGGCTGGAGATCGCCGTCGACGAGCGGGTGCTGTGGCCGCGGAGGGAGACCGAGCTGCTGGTCCAGGTCGGGTCCGAGCTGCCGCAGGGCGCGCGCGTGCACGAGGTCGGGACCGGCTCCGGGGCGATCGCGCTGGCGCTGATGTCGGAGCGGCCGGACCTGCGGATCACCGCCTCGGACCTCTCGCCGGAGGCGGTCGAAGCGGCGCGCGAGAACGCCGAGCGCCTCGGGCTCGAGCTCGACGTCCGGGTCGGCGTCGGCATGCCGGAGGACCTCGAGGGCGTCGACCTGGTGATCGCCAACCTGCCCTACGTCACCGACGAGACGATCTTCGAACGCTCGCCGGAGATCCAGCGCGAGCCGCGGATCGCCGTCACCGGCGAGTGCGGCGAGGACGGCCTCGGGGTGATCCGCGGCCTGATCGCCGAAACGCCCTCCGGTTGGCGGATGGCGCTCGAGCACGACACCCATCACGGGCCGGCGATGCGCGAGCTCCTGCGCGACGCCACTACCCTTCGCGACTATGAAGGTGACGAGCGGGTGACTGTCGGCTTCGCTCCATGAAGCTGACGACGCATAGGCGATGAGCGAGGAGACGGCCGGCGCGGCCGCCACCGAGGCCGCTGCGGGCAGCGGCGATCGCTCCGTCGCGGTCTCAACCTACGAGTCGCGGCTGGCCAAGCTGGCGAAGCTGCGGGCGGAAGGGATCGATCCCTACCCGCACTCCTTCGAAGGGCGGGACCACATCGGCGACATCCTCGCCGCCCACGACCCGGCTGAGCTGGGGGAGGGCCACCACGAGCAGTTCTCCTACCGGGTGATGGGGCGCGTCACGGGCGAGCGCGGCCACGGCAAGACCGCCTTCCTCGACGTCCGCGACATCACCGGCACGATCCAGGTCTACGCCCGGCGCGACGACCTCGGCGAGGAGGCGTTCGGGCGGGTCGAGGACATCGACGTCGGCGACCTGGTCGGGGTCGAGGGAGTTCTCCACGTGACCAAACGGGGGCAGCTGGCGATCGCGGTGCGCGAGCTGACGCTGCTGGCGAAGGCCCTGAAGGACCCGCCGGACCTCTTCCACGGCGTCTCCGACCCGGATACGCGCTACCGCCAGCGCGAACTGGACCTGATGGCGAACGAAGAGTCGCGGGAGATCTTCAAGCAGCGCTCGAACCTGATCTGGGAGATCCGCAACTACATGAACTCGCGCGGCTGGGTCGAGCTCGAAACCCCGGTCCTGCAGCGGCTGACGGGCGGCGCCGCGGCCCGTCCCTTCGTCACCCACCACAACGCCCTCGACCGCGACCTCTTCCTGCGCACCGCGACCGAGCTCTACCTGAAGCGGGCGATCGTGGGGGGCTTCGAGGACGTCTACGAGTTCGGCAAGTTCTTCCGCAACGAGGGCATGTCGCCCCAGCACAACCCCGAGTTCACGATGCTCGAGATGTTCGTCGGCGGGGCCGACTACAACGGGGTGATGGCGTTCGTCGAGGGGCTGGTGGCGAGCGTGGTGGAGACGGTGCTGGGGACCACCAAGGTGGAGCGCGACGGCGAGACGATCGACTTCGCGGCGCCCTGGCCGAGGGTCGTCCTCCGCGACGAGATCCTGAGGGAGACCGGCGTCGACATCTACCAGGCGAGTCGCGACGAGCTGGCGGAGCTGGCGGGCGACGACGCCGACGAGCATGACGACTGGGCCGGCCTGGTCGACACCCTGCAGGGCAAGATCGTCGAGCCGAAGCTGATCCAGCCCACCTTCATCACCGTCCTCCCAATTGGCCTCTGGCCCCTGGTGAAGGTGCATCCCGACGATCCGAAGGTCTGCGAGGCCTTCGACGGCATCGTGGCGGGGATGGAGATCGTCGGCGGCGGCACCGACGTCAACGACCCGATCGACCAGCGCCAGCGCTTCATCGAACAGCGCGAACGGCAGGAGAAAGGCGCCGAGCCCGATCCCCATCCCCACGACGAAGAGTTCGTGCGGGCCCTCGAATACGGCATGCCGCCCGCGTCCGGCTGCGGCCTCGGCATCGACCGGCTGCTGATGATCATGACCGGGGCGAAGACCCTGCGCGACGTGATCATCTACCCGGCGATGCGCGAGGCGCCGGGCGACCAATAGCGACGAGCGGCGACCGGTGGTCGAACGCATCGAGGACATGCCTGCCGGAACCATCGGCTACCGGGCGACCGGCAAGTTCACCGAGGACGACTTCGACCAGCTCGGCCCGGCCCTCTCCGAAGCGGTCGCCGCCGGCCCGGTCCGCCTCCTCCTCGTCACGCCCCCCGACTTCGGTGGCAGTGAGGTCAAGCAGATGGCCGACCACGTCAGGGACCTCACGGGCCTCGGCCACCGCACCGACTGGAAGCGCATCGCCATCGTCACCGACTCCGGCTGGCTCCACCGCTCGGCGCCCCTCTGGACTCGCATGGTCCCGGCCGAGACCAAGCTCTTCCGCCCCGACGACGAGCCCGAAGCCCGCACCTGGCTCCTCGCCCCCTAGAAGCCCCACGCCCACCTCCCCAGCCACGACGCTCAAACCCGCCTGCGCGGGTAAAGTCCCCTCCTAGGCGCCCGTAGCTCAGTGGTCAACGGGTCCTTTCGGGGGCCCAAAGAGCGTCGGTCTTTCAAGCCGAAGGTCGCGGGTTCGACTCCCGTCGGGCGCATTCCTCTGCTTTCCTCGCGGTGCCGTCAAAGGCCGGTGTGGAGCCAAATCGTCGGTCTCGCGGTTGATGAGCGTTCCGGCGTGCGCTGGCTAGTTCCGCGCGGTTCCGGCGCGTCGGTGTCTCATCTATGTCTCATTTCTCGTGACGCTCGGCGAGCTTCGCTAGGTCGGTGATCGAAACGCCGAGCCCGGCAGCGATGTCGCGCACGGTTGCCCACGTCGGGTTGGCATGGCCGGCCTCGATGTGGGAGATCGTCGGGACCGCCATCCCGGCTCGCTCGGCAAGCGACTCCTGCGTTTCTTTCTTCTTCTCGCGCAGCTGACGGATGGCGGCTCCGAGCGCCGGCTGTGGTCGCGATGAGTGCCGCATGCGTGCTCGACATTCTCAGCGCCCCACCGGTCAAGATCGGTCCTAGCACATGTACTAAGTCACTGCTACGCTGACCGACATCGAAAACAAGCGGCCCCCGGCCGGCGCTGACACGCCAACCGAGGGCCTGACCACAAGGAGACGTAGCTCCTCATGGCTGATCAGAACCCTATGGTGCATAGCGCCAATGACGCGGGCGATGACCTGCAAGACCAAGCCCTCGTCCTCGACCGGCTCCTAGTCCACTGGCCAACCCAGCTCCAGGAGTCCGACCTAGAGCGGGAACTACAACTCGGCGATGGCGAGTTCGAGCAGCGTGATCGCGTCGAACGGGCCGTCATCTCGCTCCACTGGGCGGGACTCGCACTGCGCTCCGGCCCCGTCGTAATCCCGACGCGGGCGGCCCTGCACTACCACGCGCTAAGCAGCTGCGGCGCGGCCGACCTCTAGCGGGGTCGGCCATGCCCCTCAGAACCCGCGACGCGGCCTTTGCCGGGGTCTTCGGCCAGAACCTGGCTCGCTGCCGCAACAGGCTCGGGATATCGCAGGAAGACCTCGGCTTTCTCGCCGGCCTCCACCGCACCGCTGTCGGGCAGCTGGAGCGCGGCGAACGGGTCGCTCGGACCGACACCCTCGTACGGCTCTGCGGCTCCCTCGGCGTCCGCCCGGATGCGCTCCTCCTCGGCCTGAACTGGCGGCCGACCCGGATCGAAGGCGGAGCACTCGAAATCGAAGGGATCGAGCAGGACGAGAGCAGCGAGCCAGCCGAAGCCAAGAGAGCGAGAAAGCAACGACGAAAGGAGCCCGAGGACAAGACAGCCGATAGCTCAGAAGGCCAGCGATGAGGCAGCTAGCGATCCAGGAAAAGAGAGCCAGGAAGACCCCCACACGCACTATCACCCAAGGTGAAGCTAGGGCCCAGAAAACAGCACGACACACTACGCACCCTCCGGAGCCGTGCCTGGGGCGGACTTTCTTGATGCTCAACTCAAGAAAGTCTCGGCGGGCCTCCGTCGCCGGTCGACCACTCGCCGATTTTGGCGCGGCTTCGCCGCGCGGTCGGCTCGTACGGTCGCCCGTCAGATTGCGGCCGAAGGTCGCGGGGCGCGAGCCGGTGCATTTGGCCAGCTTGCGGGTCAGGAGACGCATGGCAAAGAAGCCGGCTCCAGGCTCCTTCTTCACCGAGCGCACCCTCGCCGCCTACCTCGCGGTCTCTGACCGGACGATTCGCAACTGGATCAGGCGCGGTGAGCTGCCCAGCTACAAGCTCGGAGCCGCCCGCCGGATCGACCCCGTCGATGTCGAGGACTTCCTCACCAAGCACCGGGATGAAGCGGCATGAGGCGGGAGTCGCCGATCAAGCGCCGCAATCCGTCGGGCACGGTCGTCTGGGTCGCCCGGTACCGAGGCCGTGACAGCAAACACCACATCGCCAAGCCAACTTGGAACCGCGGCAAAGGCACCTTCACCCGCAAGAGCGAAGCCCAGCGAGCGATCGACGAGGCATACGGCCTTTCCGATCGACCGGACACCCTCGGCGACTACTTCGCCACCTGGACCGACCGGCATCCCCGCTCCGAACGAACCAACGCCACCAACGAGCACCGCATCAGCCGCGTCGCCGAGGTGGAGGTCGAGGGCATCCCCCTGAAGGACTGGCCCCTCCGCGAGCTCCGCCGGCGCCACGCCCTCACCTTGGTTGATCACATGCTGAGGACTGAAGGTCGAGCCACCACCGGCGCCGTCGGCATCCTCCGCGCTCTCTCGGCGATGGCCGACGACGCGATCACCGACGAAGTCTGCGACCTCAATCCATTCAAGGGCGTCCGTATCCGAGCCAACGATCCGCGAGCCAAAAAGAAACCACGTCCGATTCGCGTCTTCAGCTTCGGGGAAATGCACCGCTTCGCCAAGGCCGCCGGCCGCTACGAGACCCTCGTCCGCACCTTCACCGACACCGGCCTGCGCCTCGGCGAGGTCCTGCCGCTCCGGCCCGAAGACTTCGACGGGGAGACCCTCCAGGTCCGCCGTACCGCCCACGAGGGCCAGATCCTCGAGGGAACCAAGGACCGACCACGGCGCGGACGACGCCGGCCGAGTAGTTCCCGTGCCCGCGACCCTCGCCTGGATGCTCGAAGCCCAGATCAACCTCAACGGTCCCGACTGCGCCCTGATCTTCACCACGCCCCGCGGCCGTCTCTGGCGCGAGCGCACCTTCTACCGCGACGTCTGGAAGCCAACCCAACAGGCCTGCGGCCTAGATATCCGTCCCCACGAGTGTCGCCACAGCTATGTCACGCATATGCGTGGAGAGCCTCAGATCAGCGATGCCGATCTTGCCGAGGTCGTCGGACATCGGGTCCAGACGATGCTCTCGAAGTACATCCATCCACTCAGACAGAGCCACGATGCGATCCGTCGGGTTCTCGGCTAGCGACGGATCGACGAGCTCCGACTGATGGGCCGACCTTCGCAGGCGTAAGCCCCAATCCAACGAATAGAGGAGGCCCATGCTTCTCCATGAAGGTTCGCCACCCAATCCAGGAAGGACCAAGGATCCGCACCAGGCCAGACCCGTTGTGCGCGAGCGACGGGGCCGCCCTGTCAGTGCCGAAAATTCCGTGGGTGGCAACTCTAGGGTTGCGAACATGGCGGGTTGCGGCCCATATTCATTGATCGACGTTTTTTCAGGCTGTGGCGGGATGACCCGCGGCTTCCTTGACAGTGGCCGCTTCCACGCGGTCATGGCGATCGAGAGCGATGCAGATGCAGCCGAGACCTACCGCGTCAATTTCGGAGATCACGTCGTACTCTCGCCTATTGAGGACGTCGCAACGTTTCCGAAAGCGGATGTCCTGATCGGGGGACCTCCTTGTCAAGGATTTTCCGCCCTGAATCGTGGTGCGGTCGGCTTCGAGCGTCGCGGCCTCTGGCGGGAGTACCTGCGGGCGCTCAGGTTCTCTGAACCCCATGCTTTCGTTATGGAGAACGTCCCGAACCTGCTTCGCTCAGCTGAGTTCGCCGAGTTCAAACGTCGGGCGGGTGATCTCGGGTATGTCCTCGAAGAGGAAGTTCTCAATGCCGCCGATTTTGGCGTCCCCCAGAGCCGAAAGCGTGCGATTGTGATCGGGGCGCGGGTTGGCATTTCAATCCAATGGCCGGATTCGAGCCATGGGGACCCCGCGGCAGAGCTCGCTCTCGACCGTGACCCGTGGAGGACGTTTCGGGACGCGGTGCGAGGCCTCCCAGGGGAACCCGATGGCAAACGCTGGCATCGGGCAAGAAACCCCAGGCCCGAGAGCGTTCGCCGCTACGAAGCTGTCCCCTCGGACGGCGGCAACCGGTTCCAGATGGAACGCCACCTTGACTCGGCCGGGCTTGGCCACCTCGTCTTCAAGTGTTGGCGAGAGCGCCCGGGACAGCACACTGATGTCTTCGGGAGGCTCAGATGGGACAGACCCGCGGTCACCATTCGTACCGATTTCAGGCCGGAGAAGGGACGCTATCTCCATCCCAAGGCGCACCGTGGAATAACTGTCCGCGAGGCCGCTCGGTGCATGAGCTTTGAAGATGGGTTCATCTTCCCTGAGGATCAGACGCTCACGAGCGTCTCCCGTCAGATCGGAAACGCAGTGCCGCCGCTGTTCGCAGCGCAGATCGCCTCCGCAGTTTCGGCGGCGCTCGACTCATTGGTTGGCCAAGCGGCCGACGACATCGCCGCGTAGAGCCCGCTTTTTTCGCAATTTCGTTCTGTCCTGCCCCAAACATGCGTGGCGCCGGCATAGCGTTGGTTCGCGATGGGCGATTGCGCTGCCCCTAAGCCCTCTTCGACTCGCGTCAGCAATCAGATGTCGCGTCTCGGCACTCGCGATACGGCGCCAGAGCTGGCGCTTCGGTCAGAGTTGCATCGCCGCGGATTGCGGTTCCGGGTTGACCGAGCTCCCCTCCAGGGCCTCCGCTCGCGAGCTGATCTCGTCTTTGCTTCAGCTAGGACTGCGGTTTATGTCGATGGCTGCTTCTGGCACTCGTGTCCCGAGCACGGCACGATCCCCAAGAGCAATGCCGACTTCTGGCGGGGAAAGCTGGCGAGGAATCGTCAGCGCGATGCACGAATCGCCGAGCTTCTGGATGAGAACGGATGGGAAGCGGTCCGAATATGGGAGCACGAAGATCCGAGGATGGCAGCCGATCGGATTGAGGAAGTCGTAAGGCAGCGGAAACAGCTTCTCACCTCCAAATAAGGTGCTTCTAACACAGTATTGGCCTCTTAGGGTTGACTTATTCCCTATAAGGCAATATATTGTAAGAATAGTCGCGTCGTTCCATTAGAAAGATGCCTTATGGAGAAGCGGATCGTTAAATTTCCTTTGCCGGTCGAATTGATTCGGCGAATTGATAAAGCTGTGGTCGCTGGGAAAGGCGGACTCGATACGCGCGAGCAGTTTTTTCGGGAGGCTGCGGAAGGATTTCTCGCCGAGCTCTCCTATGAGCAAGCACCGGAGCCAGTCACGGGGCCGGAGGCCGAGACCGATCCCGAGGTGGTGGCCACTGCACTGCATTCCGTTCCGGCCTGGGAGCGCGAGGAACTGCAACTCAAGGACCTCGCTGGTACTGCCTTGCGGGCCCCCGAGGCTGGCACGGTCTGGGATTCGGGAGTAAGCGAGCCCGACCAGGAGCCGATCCTGGGTCTTCACAATCGCGACTATCCGTCGCTTTGGGCTGCCGCACGCCTGTCTCGCTATACCGAGAACGGGGCTATTCCGTTCGATGAGTTTCGAGCCCGTGCTACCAAGGCGGCGTGGATGTTCGGCGTGCAATTGGCAGGTCTTCCGAACGCGGGCGGTGCTCGGCTCACCGCTCTCTTTCCTACGAATCCGAGCAAGGCTGAGTCCTCGGAAAGGGCATTTCAAAATTTTGCAATCGGTTCGGTACCACGCCGGCGTTCCGAAGAAGGTCAGATAAGGGCGTCTGGGCCTCTATTCGTTTGGCGACTCTGTGAGCTCCGGTGGATGGAAGGTGCTCTCTTTGTGGCTATGAGGCCCGAGGGTCGCGAGCTGCTCAGTGCCCTCGCTGGGCTCTCGCTCAGCCTCCCCCATGATCGGGAGTTCGCCGAAGTCTTTCTGAATCACATCCTCACTAATGCGCCGGGGGATAGTTGGGGATTTAGGCAACTCGTCGACACCGTCGGAGCAGAGCCGAGACGGGAGGAAATTGTCTCTGCCGTTGCAATTGCTCGACCGGAGTGGACCTTGGCCACGGCTTCCTCGATAGCCCAGGGGTATATCGCGCGAGCCAGGGAGTGGGGGCTGCTTGAGCCGCGCCTTCAGGAAGGGAAGTACCACCTCACCGAGTTTGGTGAGGAATGGCGTTCGGACTCTCGAACGTCACAGCCAACGAGTCACCGCGGGAGGGACGAATGAACAGCGCAAATGGGAGCAGACAGATCATCGAAAAGGCGCTTGCCGCCGCAACGCTCGACGATGCCATCGAGGTAGAGCGATTGATTCGCGAAGACATCGGCGTCGAATACCAGAGGCCTGTCGGCGATCGCTACAACAACTACGGAATGATGGCGTCCAGCGGATCCTATGAGTACAAGGCGCTGGAGCCGGTGACCAATGAGCAAGACTCCGTTATCGAGCGCTTGGCAGCGGAGAAGTGGGGAGCCGATCTCGAGAAGGCTCCCTATGGGTCGCCCGAGGAGGCAGCAGAAGATCTTCTTGGCCACCTCAGCTATAGAGAGCAGGCTGACATGGTCACCGTCTCGTTCCGTGAGTCCGATCCGCCTACGCGGGCCAATAAGCGACTCACGGTCGTCTATCGCGATCGCGGCTGTGGCATGACCTCAGATCAGATCCCGCGCACGATCTTTGCAATTGGTTCCAACCATAAGACCGAAAAGCGCTGGCTGCAAGGAGCTTTCGGATTGGGCGGGGCGAGCACCTACCGCAACGCGCTTGCCGTGGTCCTCGTCACCCGCCGCGCGCCCGAGATGGAGCCCGATGGGGATCGGATCACCGTCGCAGTCGTCCGCTGGGAAACGCAGGGTAAGGGCGAATCCGCCCGCTATCTGACTACGGCTGATTGGGCGAGTGGCTCCAATCCCGCCGCCGAGCCATGGTCGGCGCCGGCGTCGGAGTATCCAAGCTTTGAGGCTGGAACGCATCTGGCATTGGTGTCTTACGGCGTGGAGGGTTTTCACCGCGTCCGCTCGGGAGACGAGCGCGCCTTCGACATCGTCCTCAACACTCGCCTCTACCGACCCATTACGCCTGTTCGCTTCACGAATGAGGTTGCTCGAGGTAGGAACGAGTATCTCCGCGGCCTTGCCCGCCGTCTTGCGGAAAATCCGAGCAACGACCGTCAGGACGACGAGGAAGTCATGCTCTTCTCCTACGGAGGCGAAACCTATCGGCTACCAGTTAGATACATCGTATTTCCGGCAACTGGAAATGGAATTCGCCGTCGGTTTGTGGCCAAAGATCATGCATTGGTGTTCACTTCCAACGGGCAGGTTCACCATAGCTGGGCGCCTGCGCGCCTACAGCAGCGAACCAATCTGAACAAGATTCAGCATCGTGTCTTCGTCGAGGTCGAGACCGATCCGCTTCCGATTGAGTTGAGGACCAAGCTTTTTACCCCCGATCGCTCCCAGCTATTGGCCAATGATGTCGCACTACAGCTGCAAGATCAGGTTGCTGATTTTCTGGCGGATTGGGATCGCCTCGTCGAGATCAACAATGAGTTGATCCGGGAGGCG
This sequence comes from Solirubrobacterales bacterium, assembly GCA_036494495.1. Lineage (GTDB taxonomy): Bacteria > Actinomycetota > Thermoleophilia > Solirubrobacterales > 70-9 > VAYN01. Next base: position 24,869 of record DASXOF010000030.1, read on the forward strand.
ATTCGTGGCGCGAGTTCCGGTGGCTCCGCACTCGACGTAGCTCGAAAGATCGCGGCCGCGATGAAACTCAAAGGCTTCAGCTTCGGTGGAAAAAGAGGGAAATCTGGCGGTAGAGGGGGGAACGGGGGAAGGCGGCAGCGCAAGAAGGTCGAGACCTACCCGGATCCGACGACTCTCGAGGGGCCGGATAGGGTGATTGTTGAAGATGGCAAAGTGAGACGTCTGCCGTACATGTTGAACGCAGAGGATGCGTTCTTCGATTCGGGCCGTGGTCGCTTTCAGTTCACGTGCACTCACCCGGACATCGAGGTCACCAAGCACATCGAGGTGGGTCAGCTCCGTGATGGCTACGTGCGAGTTCAGCTAGAGGTTCCGGAGGGCGCCACTCCGGGAGATTACGAGTTGGGTGTCCGGCTTGCGGATTGGGAGCGGGCTGCGGGTGGCCTTGGGCCGACTTTCGAATATACGACGCAGCTCGAGGTGGTTGACGAGATCACTGCGCCGAAAACCGGTAGTGGCTCTGGGAGAGGCGGGAAAGGAGCTGGCGATGGGGCGAGTGTCGCGCTTCTCTGGCAGGACCCTCAAGAGTTCGGAGAAGACTGGCACAACGGTGTACCTGGAACGATCGAAAATGTGGCGGCGGCGGACCTTGCCGCGAGCAGGGATGAGTACAAGGAGTTGGCCAAGCTTGGCGGTCAGCAGGTGCCAACCATCATCCTGAATAAAGAGTACTCGCCGTTTAAGCGATACATATCAGCGAGAGCGAAAGATCTCACGACCGAAAAAGGCGTGGAAGACGCAAAGGATCGCTATGCGGTGGGCGTCGGTCTCGGTCTGCTCATCCTCAAGGAGGAGGACCGCATTCGTGCTGAGAAATCCTTGCCAGTCCTTGATCAGAAGGCCGAGCTGGCTGCCAAGCAGGCGATTGCACGGTCGGTACTCGTGATGATGCCTGCTTTTGATGACGTAATCAAAGAAGCCGGGCTGGCTTGAGTCCGGAACTGGCTGGCGCTTCCTCCGGTCACATTTCGGTCGCACCGCCGCCGCATACCGCTCCACCCTGCGGACGGCATCCGGCCTTTCAATCCGCTGGCCCCGATGCGAGGACCCGATGGCGGATGCCTAAGCTCGCAACCCGTCCTCGACGGCGGCGAGAACGCTGGCAAGGTCCGGTCGGTCACGGAGGTCGATTGGGGCGACTGCTTCGGTTTTGCCCTTGAGGTTCAGGACCGCTTCGCTCGCCACCGTCAGCGTGGCGAGCGGATCGCGGGCCGAGCTTGCCGCGGCGAAGGTAGCTCGATCGAACTGACCGACGTAGATCGCGGCCCACTTGCCGGCATGCGCTTTGGCTGACTCTTGTCGAACAACAAGCATCTGGATTACCTCGGTCCCTGGGGCGACGGCGAATGCCTCTTTGACCGTCGCGAGGACGTTGCTACCAAGGGCTTGTAGGTAGAGAGCGCTGATCTCGGTTTTGGTCCGCTTCTTAAGGGTGGGTTTGCCGGTGGGAGTCCGGGCCGGTTTTCTCTCGGGCACGATCGCCTCGGGCGGGACGAATTGCATGACCACCGTGGTTCTCGGACCGTCACAGTCGATCGCAGCCGCAGGTGCCTCGTTGTCGGCAAACGCCTGCTCGAGCGCTGCCAGGGTGATTCCGGGGTCGTTGGCGTTGAGTTGCCTCCACTGCTCATCCAGCCGTTCTTGCTCCTGCGCTCGTGCCGCCACTCGGCGGTCTGTCTCCGCAGCCACCGCCAGCTCGAGTTCTTCTGCGACCTTTGCTCGGGCTTCCGACAGTTGTCCCCAAAGACCGTCGAGCCGGACTTGCTCGCTGCGCTGCGCTTGAAGTCGCCGATCCTCCTCGCTCGCAGCTGCCACCTCTGCTTCGGCATCTGCGCCGTTTGCCGCCTCGATTCGGTCGCGGATCCTCCAGATCGGTATGCCTGCGCGAGCACGCTTGCGGTGTTCGCGCATCAGCTCGTAGCGATCGACTGGCTCGGGTTCCGGTGCCACCGGAGGCGACTTGCCTCCGCTCGTTGCTGCGACGAGATCTGGGATGCCAGCTGAGGCTTCGAGCTCGGCCTGGATCGATGCGGGGTCCACCTCGTCGACCGGTGGAAGAATCGCTCGCTGGGCCTCGGGAAAGCTGGCACTGTGCACGGAGACGAGCGCCCTTTCAAGCGCGGCTACCCGCTCGATGTCAGCTTCTCGGGCAGCTGCTTTGGCTTCCTTTTCGCGGGCCGCGATCGAGGCTTTCGTCGGTCCGCCGTAGCTCGATCGCTTCCCAGTCGCTGAAGTGCGGCCGCCAGCGATATGGGAGTACGCGGAGATCGGTCCGACACCAGAGGAAACGCCAACGCCGCGCGTGCCGACGTGAACCCGCGCAGCCCTGGGACCCACACCGGCGCTGATCCCGCGGGAGGAGGCGCGGATGCGAACTCCGGGTGCGACCTTGAAGCTCATGCCCATCAGGGATCACATCCAATGCCGTCGCCATCGTCATCCAGTCCGTAGTGGTCGACGCCAAGGACTTCTACGGTGCCGGTGTAGAGAGGACCGTCGCCGCTGCCCCCTTCGCAGTCATAGTCGACCGCGTTCGGATCGAGGCAGCCGGAGTAGTTGGGATCGCATTCTTCTGCCGCGAGTTCTTCTTCTTCCTGAAGCGCTTCTTCGTATTCGCGTTCTTCGGCTTCGGCCAGCTTCTGCGCTTCGCGTTCTTCTCGTTCCAGCTCGTGAAGTTCGCGTTCTTCGATTGCTGCCAGGCGCCTGGTGAATCGGCGTTCGTCTGCTTCGGCCTGTGCGAGCCGCGTCTGTGCGCGTCCGAGTCGATGCTTGGCGGCTTGCAGGTCCGCCTGTCTGCGGTGGAGCACGAAGAAGACGGCGGCCGCTTGGTCTTCCAGCCGGCTCGTTTTCGATTCTGCTGCCACCAAGGCGGGACTCGAGAGCGTGCTGCCCGCGGCTTGCGCGCGCAGATGCGCATCCGCCTCGCCGCTCTTCGTTTCGCCGGCGAATACCGCCGAGCCCAAACAGAGCAAGAAGAGCGCAGCGAACAGTCCGGCCAGGCCTCGCGTTGCACGTGCTGGGAGGCGGTCGCGGCGAAGGTATGCGTTTGCCCGACCACGTTGCACCTCAGCGGAATGACGGGCGAGCACGAAGGCGATCGGCAGTGCGAACCCCAGGGCCAGGACCGCGTAGCCGACCGCGCCGACCGCGCCATCGGCCGATCCGATCGCCGCACCGACGATCACCGCGAGTAGACCCCCGCCTACGCACAGCCCGATCGCCTGGCCAAATTCCATCCGAACCAGATACGCGACCGCAGCAGACGCCCGGAACCAACCCCAGGCGAGGGCGATCGCCGCTAGCACCAAAGCCGCGATGCCCAAGCCGATTCCGGCGCGCACTGTCTTGTCGTGTTCTTCGCGGGCGTCGCTCCGTTCTTCCTCCACCCGATGAACGGTTGCGGCGGCGTGCTGCCGGCGGTTGCGCAGCGAGTGTTCGATCGCGGCAGCGCGGGCGGACGCGGACCGGAGCTTGGATCGGACCGGCGCCGCCTTCCGGCTGGCTGCGTCGAGACGCGACTGTGCCGGCTTCAGAGCGCCTTTGAGGTCCGGAATTTCGGCCGCGAGCGCGGCAGCCCTTTCCTCGGCTTCGGCTAGGCCGGCTTCAGGATCTTGAGCGGCGGCGACGCTGCACAGACCAAACGCCCAGGCGCTTGCTACCAGCCCAAGGACGAGCCACCACACCGTACGTCTCCCACCCACCTTGCAGTCCCCCCAATCGCGTTGCGAGCGCGCGGAAACCTATCGAATTCAGGTACGACTCCGGTATTGACCGAGGAGCGTAAGCGGTTCTGCGCCGATCGGGTCGCGGAACTGCGACCCTACGTCTGTGGCGACGATTTCCCACAAAGAGCTGCGCAACAAGGCTGGGGAGGTGCTGCGCCGTGCCGAGGCGGGCGAGGAGTTAGCGATCACCGTTTCTGGGCGGCGGGTCGCTTTGCTCGGCCCGGTCAGAGGGCGCCACTGGGTGCCGAGCTCTCGGCTCGCCGAGCTCTGGAAGGCGCCCGTCGACCCGACCCTGGAGCCCGACCTCGAGAACCTGGAAGGCGAGGTTCGCGACCCTGGGTGCAGGCTCGCCTCCGCTACTGATCTTGTGCCGCGAGAAACTCGGACGGAGTGAAGACCGGAATCTCTCCGGCGAGCTCGAGGAGATGTGCGTCGCCGGAGACGAGTGCGGCATTGTGGCTATTCGCCAGGGCGATGAGGTAATCGTCGTCGGGATCCGCGCAGCGGACCGGCGGCTGCTCAGCTGGGTCGGCGGCCATCGCCGCGTCTCGGCGCAGCAGCTCTAGGTACTGATCGACGACGTCGAGGTCGACGTAGCGTCGGAACTTTTCTCGCAGTAGCACCAGCCTGAGCTCCTCGAGGAGGAGAGGAGAGACGATCAGCTCGAAGCCCCCGTTACGGGTGGCGATCAGAAGCTTTGCTGGAGTGCCCGTAGGGGTGATCAGCGCGGAGACGAGGACGCCTGGGTCAAGAGCCGCCCTCTTCACGCCTCTCCTTGCGCAGCGCGCGTAGCTCGCTGGTGGCGAGTTTCACCCCGCTCTCTTCGGGGGCAGGAGTGACCTTGGCCCAGATCTCGGCGAGATCGTCGAGGCCGAGGTCGCGACGCAGGGACTCCTCGATCACCTGCGAGTCGCGCTTGCCGGTCCGCGCAGCCTTGATCTTGACGGCGCGGAAGACATCCTCGTCGAGGGTGACGGTCGTGCGGGTCTTCGACATAACTGCATTATTGCATCACGATGCAGTCGGTGCGACGGGTGCGTTGGGAGCAGGACGGCGACGAGATTTGGCCCTGCAGAGCGAAGCAATGCTGGCCCGGGCGCACTTGGCAATGCGGGAGACCTGAGCTAATAGGCTCCGAGCCGGTCAAGCAAGCGGGGGGCGTCGCCAGTTGGACACTCGATGGCATGCGGTAGTCGTGATCGTCTGTCTTGCCCTCGGACTGACCGCTTGTGGTGGCAGCAGCTCGATATCTGGTGGCGGATTCGCTCCGTCAGCGCCGGAGATGGTCTCCTGCCTTAAGCGAGGCGGCGCTACGGCCGAACCCGTCGACACTGAATCCGATCTCGGTGAATTGGTCGGTGGGCAAGCCGCCAACGGAGACGTGATCTTCATCATTACTCTGGCCAACCGAAATTTGTCGGGGTTGGCGATTGAGGCCGTGAAGAAGAAGAAGAGCGAAGAAGGAGTCGGCGGAATCATGACCTCTAGCACCGCCGACGACGGCTACGCCGTCGTCGGGGTAGTCGGCC
>DASXOF010000031.1:0-24281 GCA_036494495.1 Solirubrobacterales bacterium
GGGAGGCATACCCGAGCGCCCCTTACCGGAGCGCCCCGTCCAGCTACCGGTGCGTCTCCCCAGGCGCCAGATTCCCGTCGCGCCCGACGTATCCGTCCTTGCCGCCGACCACCACGTAGACGGCCTCCTCGGAATCCGACAGATTCCGCACTTTCCGATGCGTGGGCGCGTCGACCCAGGCCAGCCCGCCGGGCTCCAGCTCCTCGACGCTGCCGTCGCCGAACTCGATCGCGACCCGGCCCGAGTGGAGGAAATAGAGCTCCTCCTGCTCGTCGTGGAAATGGCTGCCGGTCGCGTACCCCGGCGGCAGGACGATCGCGTTGACGCCGAACGCCGTCACCCCGAGCGGCGTCCTGATCTTGCGGAACCCCGGGCCCTCGCCGAGGTCGCCGAGGTTGGCGACGGACCAGCCGTCGCCTTTCCTCACTCCGTCCTCTCCCGCTCCCCCGCTCATCGGCTCAGGCCGCCGGAGCCGGCGGCGGCTCGGTCGGGGGTGCGGGCGGGGCCGCGGCGGCGAGCGACCCGCCGCCCCTGGCTTTCTCGATCCCGATCGGCGGGTAGTCGTCGGTCAGCAGCGCGATATAGCCGTAGAGGCGGGCGTAGAAGCCGTTGATGAAGGTCATCATCGAGTGCACGCCCTCGGGCTGGTAGCCGCGGAAGACGATCGTCAGCCAGGCGATCAGCGCCGCCCCGAGGTGGACGTAGTTGATCGCGTAGGTGACGATCAGCATCGGGATCGCGAGGATGATGCGGAAGAACGCCTTGAGCCGGCTCTGCCGCTCCGCCCGCGGCGCGTAGTTGACCCGGATCGGATAGGTCTGGTCGTCGGAGATCCCGAACGGGGGCCAGACGTCGGTCTGCAGGTAGATCCAGGCGTAGACCCGGATGTAGAAGCGAACCACGCCGGAGTTGAAGTTGTAGAGCCCCTCCGGGTAGCGCCCGAGGATCACCACCGCCACCCAGGCGACGATGTGGGTGAAGAAGGCGAGGATCTCCCAGAAGATCGCGACGATCAACCACGGGATCGCCACGATGATCCGGAAGAAGGTCGTCCACCGGTTCGGGGTCGGGTTGAAGTCCGCTTCGAAATCGATCGGATACATGGCTCTGGTATTCCTCCCTAGGACGTGACTGGAACCAGACCGGGCGAGCCTAACCCGCTTCTCGGTCGCCAGCGAGGCAAATCCAAGAATCGTCCACCCGGACCAGCCTCTAACCTGTCCCGCCCCGCGTGAGCACCCAGACCGACATCGCAACGATCCCGGCCGAGCTGAAGCCCGGCGACGGCCGCTTCGGCTGCGGCCCCTCGAAGGTGCGCCCGGAGCAGCTCCGGCATCTGGCTGCGCAGAGCGAGCTGATCGGGACCTCGCACCGCCAGGCACCCGTCCGCGACCTGGTCAAGCGCGTCCGCGACGGCCTCTCGGAGCTCTTCTCGCTGCCCGACGGCTACGAGGTCGCGCTCGGCAACGGCGGCACCACCGCCTTCTGGGAGGCGGCGACGGCCTGGCTCGTGCGCGAGCGCTCGCTGCACCTCACCTACGGCGAGTTCTCGCAGAAGTTCGCCAAGGCGACCGCCGCCGCGCCCTTCCTCGCCGACCCGATCGTGGTCGAGGCCGAGCCCGGCGACGCGCCGGCGCCACGCGCCGACGCCGCCGCCGACGTAGTCGGCTGGGCCCACAACGAGACCTCCACCGGGGTGATGGTCCCGGTCGAGCGCCCCGCGGGCGCCGGCGACGCGCTGGTCCTGATCGACGCGACCTCGGGCGCCGGCGGCCTGCCGGTCGACGTCGCCCAGACCGACGCCTACTACTTCGCGCCGCAGAAGTGCTTCGCCGCCGACGGCGGCCTCTGGCTGGCGCTGCTGAGCCCGGCCGCGGTGGCGCGAATCGAGCAGCTCGACGGCACCGGCGACCGCTGGCAGCCCGCCTTCCTCTCGCTGCAGACCGCGCTCGAGAACTCGCGCAAGGAGCAGACCTACAACACGCCTGCGCTGGCCACCCTGCTGCTGCTCGAGGACCAGCTCGGCTGGATGCTCGAGAACGGCGGCCTCGACTGGTGCGTCGGGCGCACCGGCGACTCCTCCGGCCGGCTCTACGCCTGGGCCGAGTCGAGCGAGTACGCGACCGCCTTCGTCGCCGAGCCGGCCAAGCGCTCGCTGGTCGTCGGCACGATCGACTTCGACGAGGACAAGGTCGACGCGGCGGCGCTGGCCAAGGCGCTGCGGGCGAACGGGATCGTCGACGTCGAGCCCTACCGCAAGCTCGGTCGCAACCAGCTGCGGGTCGGGATGTTCCCCGCGGTCGAGCCCGACGATGTCGAGGCGCTGACCGCCTGCGTCGACTGGGTCGTCGCCAACGTCGAGGGGGTGGCCAGGTGAGCAGCGGCAACAGCAGCGACGGAGCCGCGCCCAAGGTCCTGGTCAAGGAGAAGATCGCCGACTCCGGCGTCGATCTCCTGCGGCAGAACTTCGAGGTCGATCTCGGGCTCGAGTGGGACGACGCCGAGTTGGCCGAGCGCCTGCCCGGCTACGACGCGATCCTGATCCGCTCGGCGACGACGATGACGCCGGAGCTGATCGAAGCCGGCAGGCGGCTGAAGGTGATCGGCCGGGCCGGCACCGGCGTCGACAACGTCGACATCCCGGCCGCCACCCGCCGCGGGATCATCGTCGCCAACGCGCCCGAATCGAACTCGGTCGCCGCAGCCGAGCACACCCTGGCGCTGGCGCTCGCCCTCTTCCGCAACGTCCCGCAGGCCCACCGTTCGCTGGTCGAAGGCCGCTGGGACCGCTCGAAGTACAAAGGCGCCGAGCTCTACGGCAAGACGATCGGCGTCGTCGGCTTCGGCCGGATCGGCCAGCTCGTCGCCAAGCGCGCCCAGAGCTTCGACATGGAGGTCCTCGCCTTCGACAAGTTCGTCTCCGCCGAGCGCTTCCGCGAGCTCGGGGTCGAGGGGGTGGAGGCGCTCGAGGACTTGCTCGGCCGCTCCGACCTCGTCACCCTGCACGTGCCGAAGACGCCGGAGACCGAAAACTTCATCAACGCCGAGACGATCGCGCAGATGAAAGACGGGGCGCGGATCGTCAACTGCGCCCGCGGCCAGCTGGTCGACCTCGACGCGCTGACGGCGGCGCTCGAGTCGGGCAAGCTCGCCGGCGCCGCCCTCGACGTCTTCCCCGGGGAGCCCTTCACCGAGCACCCGCTGTTCGAGCGCGGCGACGTCGTCGTCACCCCTCACCTCGGCGCCTCGACCGCCGAGGCCCAGGACCGCGCCGGCGTCGTCACCGCCGAGCAGGTGACCGCGGCGCTGACCGGCGGCGTCGTCACCAACGCGGTCAATATCGCCGCGGTGCGGCCGGAGGCGATGGAAGCGCTTGCCCCGTTCGTGCCGCTCTGCGAAAAGCTCGGCCGCCTCGCGCAGGGGCTGGGGGAGGGCTCGGTCGACCGCGTCAGCGCCGAATTCCGCGGCCGCATCGCCTCGCACGAGACGCGGCTGCTCGGGATCGCCGTCCTGGTCGGGATCCTCTCCGGCAACACCGAGGAACCCGTCAACCTCGTCAACGCGCCGCAGATGGCCGAGGAGCGGGGGATCGAGCTGGTCGAGACCAAGGACTCGATCGCCGAGGACTTCACCGAGCTGGTCACCGTCCGCGTCCACTCGGGTGAGGGCGAGGTCGAGGTCGCCGGCACCAGCGTCGGCCCGCGCAGCGAGCCCTACCTGGTCTCCGCCTGGGGCGAGAGCTTCTACCTGCCGTTCGCCGATCACATCACCGTCTTCCGCTACGCCGACCAGCCGGGGATGATCGGCCGCGTCGGCACCCTGTTCGGCGAAGAGGGGGTCAACATCGTCTCCGCCGCGGTCGGCGCCGAGGACGCCGGCGAGCGGGCGGTGATGGCGCTGACCACCGACGCTCCGGTCCGCCGCGAAGCGCTGGAGCGGATCCTCGGGCTCGACGGCTTCAGCATCGGACGCTCGGTCGACCTCTAGCCAAATCCCTCGGGCTGTGCCGCAACGTCAGGGCGATCACGTTGTTCACAAAATCGTGAAGACGCTTTTCGCAATCGCGGCGACCATGCTGGCCGCGTTCACCGGGGCGCTCGCGCCGGCCGCGCAGGCGACCGAACGACCGCCGGAAAAGTCGATAAACGTCGTCCTCGCGGGCGACAACGTCGGCAACACGATCTCGATCAGCCTGACAGCGGACGGGCGCCAGTACCTGATCGAATCGGCGGCGCCGCTCGAAGTCGGGGGCGAAGTCTGCTGGCACCCGGACGGCACCGAAAACAAGCTGCTCTGCGAAGCGGCCGCGATCGCCGGCTTCGAAATCAACGGCAACGGCGGCGACGACTCGCTCGCGCTGGCGCCGACCGTGCCGGTGCCGGCGACCCTGCGCGGCGGCCCCGGGGACGACAAGCTGTTCGGCGGCGCCGGCGACGACAAGTTGGTCGGCGGCCCGGGCAACGACGTGCTCGTCGGGCGCAGCGGCAACGACTCGCTGTTCGGCGGCCCCGGCGACGATCAGCTCAGCGGCGGTCCCGGCGACGACAAGCTCTTCGGCGGCAGTGGCACGGACCTCCTGCTCGGCGGCCCGGGCGTCAACGAACTGGTGCAGTAGCTAGGCGGGCTCCTCGGCCGGCCGGCTGCCGAACAGGGTGCCGCCGACGAACAGCAGCGCGATCACCAGCCCGACCAGCGAGAGCGCCGCGTCGAGCCGGAAGGCCGCCTGGATGCCGTCGACGAAGGGCGGCTGCGCGGATGAGAAGACCGTGGTCGTCAGCCCCAGCCCGATCGAGCCGCCGGCGATCTGGAACATGTAGATGATCCCGCCGGCGAGGCTGGTCTGCGAGCTGTCGACCGAGGTCACCCCGGCGGTGGTCGCGGTCGGGTAGAAGCTGCCGACCCCGATCCCCAGCACCACCATCCCGACCACCAGCGAGCTGTAGCCCGATCCTTCTTCGACCAGCGAGAAGAGGAAGGGCGCCAGGGTGATGCAGGCGGCGCCGAGCACCGCCAGTCGCTTCGCCCCGACCCGGTCGTAGAGCGGCCCGGCGAGGAAGGAGACCAGGGCGAAGGTGGCGAGGAACGGCAGCACCCCGACCCCCGCCTCGAGCGGCGAGTAGCCGAGCTGCGTCTGCATGAACTGCGGCAGGTAGAGGAGCGCCGCGAAGAAGGTCGCCGACATGAAGAGGATCGCCACGCAGGAGGCGGTGAAGCTGCGGTTCCGCATCACCTCGCGCGGGACCAGCGCGTGCAGGTCGGCGCGGCGCTCGATCGGGATGAAGGCGATGATCAGGACCGCGGCGAGCGCCAGCAGCCCGATCACCCGCGGGTCTCCCCAGCCCCAGTCGTCGACCTGGTCGAGGGCGATCAGCAGCGATACGAGGCCGATCGAGAGCGAGGCGATCCCCGGGTAGTCGATCGTGTGGTCGGCGTTCTCCGGCTCCTCCACCTTGACCAGGAAGTAGGTGACGATCACCGCGAAGATCGAGATCGGCACGTTGAGGAAGAAGATCCAGCGCCAGGAGGCGAGGTCGGTGAGGACGCCGCCGATCAGCGGCCCGATCGCGTTGCCGAGCCCGGCGGCGCCGAGGATGATGCCGCCGGCGAGGCCGGCCTTCTCTTCCGGCAGGATCGCGAAGGTCATGCCGAGGATCGCCGGCCACATCAACGCCCCGCCGATCCCCATCAGCGCCCGGGTGGCGATCAGCCAGGTCTCGGTCGGGGCGGCGCCGCCGAGCGCCGACATCGAGGCGAAGATCGCGGTGCCGAGGAAGAAGGCGTTGCGACGGCCGAACATGTCGGCGAGGCGGCCGCCGGTGACGATCATCACCCCGAAGGTCAGCGCGTAGGCGTTGACCACCCACTGGATCGTGTTGATGTTGGTGTCGAAGTCCTTCTCCATCGTCGGCAGGGCGACGTTGATCGCCGAGAAGTCGTTGGCGATCACGACCACGGCGACGCCCATCGCGAACAGCGCCAGCAGGGTGCTGTTGCCGGTGCCGCGACCTCGCCCCGTGTCGGCTCCCACCTCGATGACGGCAATCTAAGCGCCCGCCCGGCGGTGCGCTAACCTCTTTCGTCGAATGGGCTACCGGCTCGACAGCCTCGCGCTTCTCCTTCTCCTCCCCCCTCGGGGGGAATAGCGCTGGGCGGCGCGATAGCCGCGAGAGACATAGAGGCCATTCGATTTGAAGAGAGAAGGAGACGGTCCCATGGGGCCCACTGACGGAAACGAAGCGAACGCAGCCGACGCCAACCGCGTCCACATCTTCGACACCACCCTGCGCGACGGCGAGCAGTCGCCCGGGATCTCGCTCAACACCGCCGAGAAGGTGGAGATCGCCCAGCAGCTGGCGCGGCTGGGGGTCGACGTGATCGAGGCCGGCTTCCCGATCGCCTCGCCGGGCGACTTCGAAGCGGTCGAGGCGATCGCCAGGCAGGTCGAGGGCCCGGTGATCTGCGGCCTCGCCCGCACCCACAAGGCCGACATCGACGCCGCCTGGGGGGCGGTCAAACACTCCGAGCGGCCGCGGATCCACACCTTCGTCTCGACCTCCGACATCCACATCGAGCACCAGCTGCGAACCGACCGCGAGGACGTCAAGGGCCAGGCCCGCGCCGCGGTCTCGCTGGCGAAGAGCTACTGCGAGGACGTCGAGTTCTCGCCGATGGACGCGACCCGGGCCGACCTCGAGTACACCGCCGAGGTGATCGCGATCGCGGTCGAGGAGGGGGCGACGACGATCAACGTCCCCGACACCGTCGGCTACACGACCCCCGAGGAGTACGCCGAGATGTGGCGCCGCTTCTACGAGCTGGTGCCGGGTCTGCGCGAGGTCGAGACCTCGGTCCACTGCCACGACGACCTGGGCCTGGCGGTCGCCAACTCCTACGCCGGGGTGCAGGCCGGTGCGCGGCAGGTCGAGTGCGCCGTCAATGGACTGGGGGAGCGGGCCGGCAACTGCTCGCTGGAGGAGATCGCGATGCTGATCCGCGTCCGCGAGGACGTCCACGGCTTCAGCACCGGGATCAACACCCGTGAGATCGCCCGCACCAGCCGCCTGGTCTCGCGCCTCAGCGGCTACGCGGTGCAGCCGAACAAGGCGATCGTCGGCCGCAACGCCTTCGCCCACGAGTCCGGGATCCACCAGGACGGGGTGCTGAAGGAGCGCACCACCTACGAGATCATGGAGGCGACCGAAGTCGGCCTCGACTCCAACTCGATCGTCCTCGGCAAGCACTCCGGCCGCCATGCCCTGAAGGACGCCCTGGAGCAGCTGGGCTACCGGATCGAGGGCAATGCCCTGAATGCCGCCTTCAAGGCCTTCAAGGAGGTCGCCGACCGCAAGAAGCAGGTCACCGCCCTCGACCTGGAGGCGATCGTCTCCGACGAGATGCGCGACCGCGCCGACTCCCACGAGCTGACCTCCTTCGAGGTCACCGCCGCCTCCGACCAGGAGCCCTGGGCGAAGGTCGCCGTCGCCCTGCCCTCGGGCGAGGTCGTGGTCGGCGAGTCGACCGGCGACGGCCCGATCGACGCCGCCTTCCGGGCGATCCAGCGGGCGACCGGCACCGAGTCCGAGCTCGCCAAGTACACGGTCGACGCGGTGACCGGGGGAGAGGACGCCCTCGGCGAGGTGACCGTGATGCTGCGGACCGACGGCTTCCTCGCCAGCGGCTCCGGCGTCGCAACCGACATCTTCGAGGCCTCGGCCCGCGCCTACCTGCGGGCCCTCTCCAACTCCCTCGAAGGCGCCGCCACCCGCGAGGCCGAGGCAGCCACCGCCGACGCCGCCGCCGAGCGCACCCCGGGCCCCTAGGGCCCGGCCGCGCCTTCCGTCACAAACCGTCCCGAAAGCCGGCACGATCTGCGCACCACACGTGCGCCTTCCCTCGCCACCATCGGCGTGTGCGAGGCCTCGTCTCCGACGCGTCTGCGATTTCCCGCCTATATGGCGGTGAATCGCAGACGCGTGGGAAGGATGAGGCGGTCGCTCGGCTTGCTGAGGCTCAGTACGGGGTGGTGGCGCGGTGGCAGCTGAGGGCACTCGGGCTTGGCGAGGACGGCATCGATTCGCGAATCGATGCCGGGCGGCTTCATCGCCTTCACGCCGGCGTTTATGCCGTGGGGCATCTCGTTCTCTCGAGGGAGGGTCGCTGGCTGGCGGCGATCCTGGCCTGCGGGGAGGGGGCTGTGTTGAGCCATCGGTCGGCTGCCTCGCTCTTGGGCTTGCGAGGAAACGTGGAAGGGATCGACGTCACGACGTCCCGGAAATGCAGGCCCGTCTCGACCATTCGCCGTCACTACTCGCGCTTGCCCGCCGATGAGATCTGCATCCATGAGGGGACCCCGGTGACGACCGTGCCGCGGACGATCTTCGATTGCGCGGCTGGTGGGGACGTGGACTTGGTCGAGGGCCTGATGCGGGAGGCGGAATACCGGGAGCTCTACGACCGGCTCTCGCTGCCGCAGCTGCTCGAGCGCTATCCGCGCAGGCGCGGGTGCCGGACGGTCCGGCTCGCGCTCCGCCGCCTCGAGGAATCGCCCTCGGGTCAAACCGCGAGCCCGCTCGAGGAGCGGTTCCTGCCGTTCCTGCGCGCATACGGCCTGCCGATTCCGCGCCTCAACGAGTGGATCGACCTCGGCGCCAGGAGCTACAGGGTCGACTGCCGCTGGCCGGGGACGAAGGAGATCGTCGAGCTCGACGGCTTCTCGACGCACGGAACCCGCAGCGCCTTCCGCGACGACCGCGAGCGCGACCGCCGCCTCCGCGTCGCCGGCTACGGCCTCACCCGCATCTCCTGGGCGCAGCTCGACGACGAACCGGCGGCGATCGCCGCCGACCTCCGCGCCCTTCTCGGCCTGCAAAGCAGCATACAAGCGTCCGTGATAACGTACGCGCCACGATGAGCGCCGTCGCCACGACCACCACCCCGGTCGCCGACCCCTCCAACGCGGTCGGCCTCCGGATCCGCGCCCTGCGCGAGGCGATGGGCCTCAGCCTGCGCGATCTCGCCCAGCGCTCCGGCGTCAGCGCGCCGATGCTCTCACAGGTCGAGCGCGGCGAGACCAGCCCGACCCTCGCCAGCGCCGCCAAGATCGCCGCCGGCCTCGAGCTCACCCTGAGCCAGCTGCTGCGCCTCGACGAGGGTCACCACGTCGCCGTCAGCCGCGCCGGCGGCCGCCGCCGCTCCGAGCGCGGGGGCCACCGGATCGAGGAGCTGACCCCGCCGCTGCCCGGCCAGCGCGCCGACGTCTCACTGCACGAGCTGGCGCCCGGCGCCGGCACCGGCGGCCGCGCCGACCCGCCGATGCACGAGCCCGGCAGCCGCGAGACCGCGGTCGTCCTCGGTGGCGCCCTGGCGCTGGTCGTCGACGGCAGCCGCCACGAGCTTCACGAGGGGGACAGCGTCACCTTCGACGCCGACCTGCCCCACCATTTCGAGAACGAGGGCGAGGAGCGGACCCGCTTCATCGCCGTGATCACCGCTGGCCTGAGGAGGAGCTGACGCAATGCCGAAGACGATGTTCGACAAGATCTGGGAGGCCCACGAGGTCTCCGAGGGGTTGATCTACATCGACCTGCACCTGATCCACGAGGTGACCTCGCCGCAGGCCTTCGACGGCCTCCGCCTCGCCGGCCGCCAGGTCCGTCGCACCGACAAGACGCTCGCCACCGCCGACCACAACACGCCGACCGACGGCACCATGGTCGCCCGCCTGATCGCCGACGAGCTCTCCCGCGTCCAGGTCGAAACGCTGGAGCGCAACTGCGAGGAGTTCGGCGTCCCGATCTACTCGCTCGGCTCCGACCGCCAGGGGATCGTCCACGTGATCGGCCCCGAGCTCGGCGTCACCCAGCCGGGGATGACGATCGTCTGCGGCGACAGCCACACGGCGACCCACGGTGCCTTCGGCGCCCTCGCCTTCGGCATCGGCACCTCCGAGGTCGAGCACGTGCTCGCCACCCAGTGCATGGTCCAGCGGCGGCCGCGGACGATGCGCGTCAACTACGCCGGCGATCTCGGCCCCGGGGTCACCGCCAAGGACCTGATCCTGGCGACGATCGGCAGGCTCGGCACCGGCGGCTTCACCGGCCACGCGGTCGAGTTCGCAGGCCCGGCGATCGAGGGGCTCTCGATGCCCGGCCGGCTGACGATCTGCAACATGACGATCGAGGGCGGCGGCCGCGCCGGCATGATCGCCCCCGACCAGACCACCTTCGACTGGGTCGAGGGCCGCCCCGGCGCCCCCGCCGACTTCGCGGCCGCGGTCGAGCGCTGGAAGCAGCTGCCGACCGAGGAGGGCGCCCGCTTCGACAGCGAGGTCGACATCGACGCCGCGGCGATCTCGCCGATGGTCACCTGGGGCACCACCCCGGGGATGGTCGTCCAGGTCACCGACAGCGTCCCGGACCCGGCCGAGATGGACTCGCCCGCCGACCGCGAGGCGGCCGAACGAGCGCTCGCCTACATGGGCCTCGCCGCCGGCACTCCGATGACCGAGGTCGCCCCGGAACGGGTCTTCATCGGCTCCTGCACCAACAGCCGGATCGAGGACCTGCGTGAGGCGGCGGCGGTGATCGAGGGGCGCAAGGTCGCCTCCAGCGTCCACGGCATGGTCGTCCCCGGCTCCCAGCAGGTGAAGAAGGCGGCCGAGGAAGAGGGGCTCGACGAGGTCTTCCGCAGCGCCGGCTTCGAATGGCGCGAGGCCGGCTGCTCGATGTGCCTGGGGATGAACCCCGACACCCTCGCCGAGGGCGAGCGCTGCGCCTCGACCTCGAACCGCAACTTCGAGGGGCGCCAGGGCAAGGGCGGCCGCACCCATCTGGTCAGCCCGAAGATGGCCGCCGCGGCGGCGGTCGAGGGCCATTTCGTCGACATCAGGGATTGGAGCTGAGCATGCGACCGATAGACATCATCGAGGGCAAGGTCTCGGTCCTGGACCGGGCCGACGTCGACACCGACCAGATCATCCCCAAGCAGTTCCTCAAGCGAGTCGAGCGGACCGGCTTCGGCGAGTTCCTCTTCTACGACTGGATCCGCGACGGCGAGATCGAGCTCGAGCCGAACCCGATCCTCGTCACCGGCGCCAACTTCGGTTGCGGCTCCTCCCGGGAGCACGCCCCCTGGGCGCTCGAGGATTTCGGCTTCCAGGCGATCATCGCGCCCTCCTTCGCCGACATCTTCTACTCGAACTGCACCAAGATCGGGCTGCTGCCGGCGATCCTCGACGAGGAGCACTGCAAGGCCGTCGCCCGCGCCGGCGAGGCGCGGATCGACGTCGACGACGAGACCGTCACCTGCGCCGAGGGCGTCTTCGAGTTCGCGGTCGAGCCCGACGTCAAGCACCGGCTGCTGAACGGCCTCGACGACATCGGGATCACGCTCGAAAACATCGGCGCGATCGATGCCTTCGAGGGGACCCCGGCCGCCGCGAACGGTCCGGTGACCACCTCGCTGTCATGACCCCGCCGCCGGTCAAGGACTGGGACGCGGCCAGCTACCAGCGGGTCTCGGTCCCGCACGAGGAGTGGGCCAAGGCGCTGATGGAGCGGCTGCCGCTGAGCGGCGAGGAGGCGGTCCTCGACGCCGGCTGCGGCACCGGCCGGGTGACGCGGATGCTGGTCGAGCGGCTGCCGCAGGGCCGGGTCGTCGCCGTCGACGGCTCGGCGGCGATGGTCGCAAAGGTCCGCGAGGTGATCCGCCCGCATGACGAGGCTTTCGTCGCCGACCTGACCGGGCTGGAGCTGCCGGAGCCGGTCGACGCGGCGGTCTCGAGCGCCGTCTTCCACTGGATCCCCGACCACGACGCCCTCTTCGCGCGCATGCGGGCGGCGCTCCGGCCCGGAGCCCGATTCGAGGCCCAGTGCGGCGGCGCCGGCAACATCGAGGAGTTCCGCGACCGCTCGCGCGAGGTCGGCGAACGCGAGCCCTACGCCTCGCACCTCGCCGAGTTCGAGGAGCCCTGGTTCTACGCCGGCGCCGAGGAGACCGAGGAGCGCCTGCGTGCCGCCGGCTTCGACCAGGTGAAGGCCTGGCTGCAGCCCTGGGAGGTCACCCCCGGGGACCCGCGCGAGTTCATGCGGACGCTGATCCTGAAGCCCCAGGTCGACACGCTCCCGGCCGAGCTGCAGGAGCTGTTCCTGAGCGACGTGCTGAAGGCGACGGGCGAGCCGCTGGCGCTGCGCTACGTCCGCCTCAACATCTCCGCCGTCGCCGCCTGAGCCGATGCGGACTCAGCTGGCGGCGTCCTCGCTCGGTCATGTGCAGTGCACACTCCCTCACTCGTCCTTGCCGGCCACGCCCGCATCGGCTCAGTAGGGTGGCCACCGATGACTGACGCGACGCCCCACATCGTCGTCCTCCCGGGCGACGGGATCGGCCCCGAGATCGTCGCCGCGACGCGCCAGGTGCTCGACGCGCTGGGCGAGTGGAGCTACGAGGAGCAGCTGCTCGGCGGCGCTTCGATCGACGCCCACGGCACCGCTCTCACCGACGAGACCCTGGCCGCCGCCAAAGCGGCCGACGCGGTCCTCCTCGGCGCCGTCGGCGGCCCCAAATGGGACACCACCGACCCCGACAAGCCGCGCCCGGAGCAGGGCCTGCTGGGGATCCGCAAGGGGATGGGCCTGTTCGCCAACCTGCGGCCGGTGCGGCCGAGCCCGGCGCTGATGGGCGCCAGCCCGCTGCGCGAAGAGCGCATCTCCGGCACCGACCTGCTGGTCGTCCGCGAGCTCACCGGCGGCATCTACTTCGGCGAGCGCGGCCGCCAGCCCGACTCCGCCTTCGACACCTGCACCTACTCGAGGGGGGAAATCGAGCGGATTGCCCGTGTCGGCTTCGAGGCGGCTCGCCGCCGCGCCGCCGGCGGCAACCGCCGTCCGAAGCTGACCTCGGTCGACAAGGCCAACGTGCTCGAGACCTCGCGGCTCTGGCGCGAGGTGGTGAGCGGCCTCGCTCCCGAGTACGAGGACGTCGAGCTCGAGCACATGCTGGTCGACAACACCGCGATGCAGCTCGTCTCGCGCCCCACCGACTTCGACGTGATCGTCACCGAGAACCTCTTCGGCGACGTGCTCAGCGACGAGTCGGCGATGCTCACCGGCAGCCTCGGGATGCTGCCCTCCGCCAGCCTCGGCGCCGAGGGCGAGCCGGGCCTGTTCGAGCCGGTCCACGGCTCGGCCCCGGACATCGCCGGCAAGGGCATCGCCAACCCGCTCGCGACCTTCCTCTCGGCGGCGATGATGCTGCGCCACGGCCTCGGCCGGGCCGAGGACGCGGACCGGATCGAGGTGGCGGTCGATGCCGTGCTCGAACGTGGCCTGCGGACCCCCGACCTCGCCTCCGGGACGGCGACCGTGACGCCGATGGTCGACGTGCCGCCGGAGGTCGAGGTCGGCACCGCGGAGATGACCTCCGCGGTGCTGGAAGAGCTCGCGGCCTAGAAGGGTCCAGCGGCCGCGAGCCCTCCGGCTCCGCTAGGGAGCGGTCACCGCCCACTGGCCGATCGCGAAGAAGGCTTTGCCTTTTTCTTTCGCTTTCGCCGAGAGGCCGAAGCCGAGCCGCGTGTTGCCCTCCGCCACCAGGCCTTCGCCCGGCGCCGCGTCGGCCAGGTTTTCGGCTTTGGTGATGTAGACGCAGAGGTTCCCGGCAGTCGCGGTCGGCGTTGCGCCGCCGCTGCCGAGGCCGGTGCAGTTGGCGTTCGTCTGCCCTTCCAGCAGCACCGTCACCGCCGGCGGGTTGGCCAGCGGCGAGTAGTAGCTGACCGCGGCTTTGGCGATGTCGCCGACTTCAGCGGCGCTGCCGCCGAGGTCGAAGACGCCGCGCAGGGTCTGCCCGCTGGCCAGCGGATAGACGTTGCCAGGGGTGCTGGTCGAGAACGAGAGCTTCGCCGGCGTCACCGCTTTGTCGGCGAGCTTGTTGGCGTTGACCGCGTTGTCGGCGAGCTTCTGCGTGTTGACCGCGCCGTTGGCGAGCTTGTTGTTGGTGACGACGCCGTTCTTGATCGTCGAGGCGATAACCGCCCCGGCGGCGATCTTCGCGGTGCTGATCACGCCGTTGCCGAGATTGCCGGGCAGGACCGCGTTGGCGCCGAGCTTGCCGGGCGTCACCGCCCCCGCCGCGATCTTGCCCGAGGTGACGGCCTGCTTGCGGATTTTCGCCGCCGTCACGGCGCCCTTCTTCAGCTGATTCGGGCCGACGCTGTTCTTCGGCAGCCCGGCGGCCACGGCGACCCCTCCCAGGGCGACGAACAGCGCCACCGTCGCGATCACGTTGGCGAAGGTGGGACGGGGCACGAACCTGCGCAGTGAGCTGCGCCTCATTGGCATTCCTCCTGTCTGGTGCTGCTTTCGAATCCTTGGGATCTACGAGCCGTTCGCGGCCTTGCGTCGAAGACCTTGTTTCGATCCGGCATACTGAGAACAACATGGAGCGGCAGGAGTTGATTTGGCAGAACGGGGAATTCGTCGCCTGGGAGGACGCCCAGGTGCACGTCCTGACGCACGGCCTGCACTACGGAACCGGCGTTTTCGAGGGGATTCGCTGCTATGAGACCGCCCGTGGCCCGGCCATCTTCCGCCACGCCGACCACCTCGACCGGCTCGAGAAGTCGGGTGAGCTCTACTACCTGAAGATCCCCTACCGGGCCGAGGAGCTGCGGCAGGCGACGCACGAGCTGCTGCGCCGCTGCAACCTGAAGTCGGCCTACATCCGCCCGATCGCCTTCCGCGGCTACGGCGAGCTCGGCCTCTTCGCCAAGAGCGAGGTCGACGTCGCGATCGCCGCCTGGCCCTGGGGCGCCTATCTCGGAGAGGAGAGCAAGGGCGGCGGCATCCGCGCCAAGGTGTCGAGCTGGCGCCGGATCAGCCCCGCCAGCACCCTCCCGCACGCCAAGGCCTCCGGCTCCTACCTCAACTCGATCCTGGCCAAGACGGAGTCCGCGAATGCAGGCTACGACGAGGCGATCCTGCTCGACGAGCGCGGCTTCGTCTGCGAGGGCTCCGGCGAGAACATCTTCGTCGTCCGCGAGGGCGAGATCCTGACGCCGCCGCACGTCGCCGCGATCCTCGACGGGATCAACCGCAAATCGGTGATCCAGATCGCCCGCGACCTCGGCTACACCGTGGTCGAGCGCGACATCGCCCGCTCCGAGCTCTACCTCGCCGAGGAGGTCTTCATGACCGGCACCGCGGCCGAGATGGTGCCGGTGCGCGAGATCGACGACCACCAGGTCGGCGCCGGCGAACCCGGCGAGATCACCCGCCACATCCAGGCCAAATTCGAGGACGCGCTCTACGGGCGCGCCGACGAGTACCTCGAGTGGCTCGACTTCGTCGAGCCCGCCGAGCAGCCGAGCGAGCAGCCGGCCCGGGTCGAGGACGACCGAATTACCCCTGCCGCTTAGCGGCTGGCGCGGGCTTGCCCGCGCGCCCCGGGCCTCGGCCCACAGGTCTTCCTCTTCTAAGCTCGAAAGGCAGCATCTACTGATGGAACACGTGAAGCTCTACGACACGACCTTGCGCGACGGGATGGGCGGTCGCGGCATGTCTCTCTCGGTGGGCGAGAAGCTCAGCGTCGCCCGCGCCCTCGACGCCCTCGGCGCCCACTTCATCGAGGCCGGCTTCCCGGACAGCAACCCGAAGGAAGCCGAGCTGTTCGAGCGCCTAGCCCAGCTCGAGCTGGAGAACGCGACGATCGCCGCCTTCGGCATGACCCGCCGCCGCGGCATCGCCGCCGAGGAGGACACCGCGCTGCTCGCCCTGGCCGAGTCCTTCGCGCCGGTCGTCTGCCTGGTCGGCAAGAGCTCGCCCTTCCACGTCGAGAAGGTGATCCGGGTCTCGCGCGAGGAGAACCTGGCGATGATCGCCGACTCGATCGCCCTCTGCCGCGAGCGCGGCAAGCGCCCGGTCTTCGACGCCGAGCACTTCTTCGACGGCTACCGCGAAGACCCCGGCTACGCGCTCGAGTGCGTGGGCGCCGCCGCCGCGGCGGGGGCCGAGAACGTCACCCTCTGCGACACCAACGGCGGCACCCTGCCGCAGGCGGTCGGCGCCGCGACCGCCGCCGTGGTAGCGGCGCTCGACGGCGCCTGCGAGGTCGGAATCCACACCCACAACGACTCCGAGTGCGCGGTCGCCAACTCGCTGGCAGCGGTGGAAGCCGGGGCGCGCCTCGTCCAGGGCTGCGTCAACGGCTACGGCGAGCGCTGCGGCAACGCCAACCTCGCCTCGATCCTGCCCGCGCTGCAGCTGAAGATGGGGTTCGCGGTGGTCAGCGACGAGCAGCTCGCGAGCCTGGCGCCGACCGCCCACTACCTCGACGAGCTCTGCAACCTCGCCTCCGACGGCGACCGGCCCTACGTCGGCCGCAACGCCTTCGCCCACAAGGCGGGGATGCACGCCGCCGGCGTCGCCGCCGACCCCAGCACCTTCGAGCACATCGACCCGGCGCTGGTCGGCAGCGACCGCGACATCCTGCCCTCCGAGCTCGCCGGCCGGGCGACGGTCCGCACCCAGGCCGAGCAGGCCGGCCTCGAGCTCGACGACGAGGCGACCGCGCGGGCGGTCGAGCGGCTGAAGGAGCGCGAGCACCGCGGCTTCCACTACGAGGCGGCGCCGGCCTCCTTCGAGCTGCTGCTGCGCCATGAGGCGGGCACCTATCAGCCGCTGTTCGTGCTCGAGAGCTACCGCGTCGTGACCGAGCGGCGGGCCGGGGGAGAGGTCGAGACCGAGGCGACGATCAAGGTCGAGCTCGACGGCCAGCGCTACATGCGCGTCGCCGAGGGCAACGGCCCCGTCAACGCCCTCGACAACGCGCTGCGCTCGGCGATCACCGAGCGCCACCCGCACCTCGCCGACATCGAGCTGACCAACTACAAGGTCCGCATCCTCGACCAGGACCACGGCACCGGCGCCGTCACCCGGGTGATCCTCGACTCCGCCGACGGCGAGCGCGAATGGGGCACGACGGGGGTCTCGGAGAACATCATCGAGGCCTCCTGGCAGGCGCTGGTCGACTCGCTCGAGTACGCCTTCCAGCCCCGCGCGGCCGAGCTGAGCAGATGACGGTCGAGGGCGAGCCGGCGCCGATCCAGCTGGCGCGCCCGGAGCTCGGGGCCCGCGAGGAGGAGCTGGTGCTCGAGGTGCTGCGCTCCGGCCGGCTCTCGCTGGGGCCGATGGGGGAGCGCTTCGAGCGCGAGCTGGCGGCCTGGCTCGGAGTCGAGGACGCGGTCGCCGTTTCCAGCGGCACCACCGCGCTCCACCTCGGCGTCCGCCAGCTCGGCTGGGGCCGCGGCGAGGAGGTCCTCACCAGCCCCTTCAGCTTCGTCGCCTCGGCCAACTGCCTGCTCTACGAGGGCGCGCGCCCGGTCTTCTGCGACGTCGACCCGGTGACCCTGAACCTCGACCCGCAGGCCGCCGCCGCGGCGGTCGGCGAGCGCACCGCCGGCCTCCTGCCGGTCCACATCTTCGGCTACCCGGCGGCGATGCCGGAGCTCGAGGCGCTCGCCGGCGCCCGCGGGCTCGGCATCCTCGAGGACGCCTGCGAGGCGCTCGGCGCGGTCGACTCCGAGGGCCGCCGGGTCGGCTCGCGCGGCAACCTCGCGACCTTCGCCTTCTACGCCAACAAGCAGATGACGACGGGGGAGGGGGGCATGATCGTCCCGGCCGATGCCGATACCGCCGCCCGCCTGCGCTCCGAGCGGAACCAGGGCCGGGCCGTCGACATGGGCTGGCTCGACCACGACCGGCTCGGCTACAACTACCGGCTCTCCGACGTCGCCGCCGCGATCGGCGTCGCCCAGGTCGAGAAGCTCGAGCAGCTGCTCTCCCGCCGCGCCGCCGTCGCCGCGCTCTACTCGGAGCGCCTGGCCGGGCTCGAGGGCGTCGAGGTGCCGATCGCCGGCCGCGGCCGCGAGGTCCGCAGCTGGTTCGTCTACACCGTCGCCCTGCCGGCCGGGGTCGACCGCGACGCGACGATCGCCCGCCTCGCCGAGCGCGGCGTCGCCTCCAAGGCCTACCTGCCCTGCATCCACCTCTTCCCGCACCTGCGCGAGCTCGGTTACCGCGAGGGCCAGTTCCCGGCTGCCGAAGCGGCGGCGGCCCGCTCGCTGGCGCTGCCCTTCTACCCGGCGATGGGCGAGGCTGAGGTCGAGCGCGTCGTCGCCGAGCTCGGGGCCGCGCTCGGCCGCCCCGTGCAGGCGGCATAATCGCCCGCTCCATGTCAGGCAGACAGACCTCCCGCTTCCGCAAGGAGCCCGATCCGCGCTTCTGGCGCTTCAATCGCTCGATCGAGTTCGATTGGCGCCTCGCGCCCTACGACATCGACCAGTCGCAGGCCCACGCCCGCGGCCTGCAGCTCCTCGGGGTGCTGAGCGAGGCGGAGCTGGAGCAGATCGTCAGCGGCCTGGAGCGGGTGCGCGAGCGGCTGACCAGCCCGGGCTTCCAGTTCGAGGAGGGCGACGAGGACGTCCACATGGCGGTCGAGCGGCTGCTCGGCGAGGAGATCGGCTCACTCGCCGGCAAGCTCCACACCGGCCGCTCCCGCAACGACCAGGTCGCGACCGACGTGGCGATGGTCGTCCAGGCCCACAGCCTGCGCGCGGTGGAGCTGCTCGGCTCCGTGATGGGGCGGCTGCTGGAGCAGGCGGAGCGCCACAAGGACTGGCCGATGCCGGGCTACACCCACCTCCAGCGCGCCCAGCCGGTCTACCTCGGCCACCACCTGCTCGCCTACTTCTGGATGCTCGCCCGCGACGTCCTCCGCTTCCAGTTCGCGCTCGACAGCGCCAGCGTGATGCCGCTCGGCTCCGGCGCCCTGGCCGGCGTCAACTGGGAGATCGACCGCGAGGCGGTCGCCGCCGAGCTCGGCTTCGAGCAGGTCAGCCACAACTCGATCGACGGCGCCTCCAACCGCGACTTCGTCCTCGACTACCTGGCGGCCGCCGCGGCAGCCTCGATGCACCTCTCGCGCTTCGGCTCGGAAATCGTGATCTGGAGCTCGACCGAGTTCGGCTTCTGCCGCCTCGACGAGTCGTTCAGCTCGGGCTCCTCGATCATGCCGCAGAAGATGAACCCCGACTCGGCCGAGCTGCTGCGCGCCAAGGCGCCGCGGGTGGCCGCCGACTACGCGGCGCTGATCGGGGTCATGCACGCGCTGCCGCTGACCTACGGCAAGGACATGCAGGAGGACAAGGAGCCGCTCTTCGACGCGATCGACACGATCGAGCTCTCGCTCGAAGTCGCCGACGGGATGCTGGCCGGGATCGACTTCGACCGCGAGCGGATGGAGGCGGCCTCCGGCGACGAGATGCTGGCGGCGACCGAGGTGGCAGACCTGCTGGTCCGCAACGGGGTCCCGTTCCGCGAGGCGCATGGGATCGTCGGCGGCCTCGTCCGCGAAGCGGTCGAGCGCGACCTGGCTCTCTCCGACCTCACCCCGGCCGAGCTGAAGCGCCACTCCGAGCACCTCGACGAGTCCTTCTACGAGGTCCTGCAGCGCTCCAGCTGGCTGGAGTCGAAGCGGATCGCCGGCGGCACCGGCTCCGCCCCGCTGGCGGCTCAGATCGAGGCCGCCCGCGGCGCTCTGGGAGCGGTCGAGTCACGGGTCCGCGACGCCCAGGGGTGAGCTCGGACTTCTTCGCGCGCTCGGTCCACCAGGTGGCGCGCGAGCTGGTCGGCTGTCGCCTGCTCTTCGACGGCGTCGGCGGCACCATCGTCGAGACCGAGAGCTACGAGCGCGACGATCCCGCCTGCCACGCCTACGTCGGCCTCACCGACCGCACCGCGGTCCTCTTCGGCCCACCCGGCTACGCCTACGTCTACCTCTCCTACGGCATCCACAACCTGCTCAACTTCGTCTGCGAGCCCGAGGGCGACGCCGCCGCCGTCCTGGTCCGCGCCCTGGAGCCAACCGACGGCCTCGAGACGATGCGCAAGCGCCGCGGCCTGAAGCACGCCGACACCGAGCTCTGCAGCGGCCCCGGCAAGCTGACCGAGGCCCTGGGCATCACCCTGTCCCAGAACGAAGCTGACCTTTCGAGGCCGCCGTTCGAGATCTTGCCGCCCGCCGAAGCTCCGCCCGAGGTCGTCACCGGCCCCCGCGTCGGCATCACCAAAGCCGTCGACTACCCCTGGCGCTTCAGCGCCGCCGGCAACCGCTACGTCTCCCGCCCGCGCCCGTAGGGCGCGCCCGCGCCCGTAGGAACTGCACTCGCCCTTGGTCCGGCATACGCGTCCTTTCGGCGCGCGCCGGGCTAGCCGGCGGTGACGCCGCCGCCGCCCGAGGCGCCGCCGCCTTCCGGTGCGGCTTCTTCAGGCGCCGCTTGTTCGGGCCCCGCTTCGCCTTCCGGCGGCGCTTCTTCTTCCACCGGCGCTTCGACTTCTTCTTCCGGCACCACCGATTCGCTCGATTCTTCGACCGGTTCGCTCGGTTCGTAGCCTTCGCCTTCGGCGTTTTCGGCCGCTTCGGCTTCCAGTTCGGCAGCTTCTTCTTCGTTGCCTTCCTTCGCCGCCTTTTCGGCCTTGCGGGTCGCCTTTTCGGCGGCTTTTTCGGCCTGGATTTCTTTCCAGGCCGAGATCACGCTGGCCCAGATCAGCGCCGGGTAGGTGCCGCCCATCACCGGGCCGCCCTCGTAGAGCGTGCTCATCGGCGTGGTCGTGTCGGCGTAGCCGACCCAGACGCAGGCGGTCACTTCTTCGGCGACGCCGCCGCAGAACCAGGCGTCGCCGTTGTTCTCGGTCGTCCCCGTCTTGCCCCACTGGTGTTCGGCGCCGATGTCGGCGTGGGTGCCGGTGCCGGTCGAGACCACGGTTTCCATGATCCGCTTCGCTTCTTCGATCGTTCCCTGCTGGAAGACCTGGTCGTGGATCGAGTCGTTGTCGCCGTCCTTGATCACGTGGCCGCTCTTGTCGGTCACTTCGGTGTAGGAGACCGGGGTGTCGCCGGGGACCGGGGCCAGGGTGCCGCTGACGCGATCGCCGTCGTTGCCGATCGTCGTGTAGGCGTAGGCCCAGCCGAGCGGGCTGACGCCTTCCTGCAGGCCGCCCAACACCATCGCCGGGTTGGTCGAGATCGGGTCGCGGTAGCCGGCCTTGTGGATCGTGCCGGCGATCGAGCGGGTGCGGTCCTCGATCGTCTTCCCTTCCAGCCCTTCGAGCCCGAGCTGGGCGTAGATCGAGTTGTCGGAGTAGGTCAGGCCGCATTCGATCGAGCAGGAGCCGAGGTAGGAGTCCTCGTCGTTGTGGACGACGAACGTTTCTTCGCCGTTCTTGCCGAAGTGGAATTCCTGCGGCGCCGATTCGTAGGTGGTCGAGGGCGAGATGCCCTCTTCCAGCGCGGTGATCAGCGTGAAGGGCTTGATCGAGGAGCCGGGCTGGCGGCGGCCCTGGGTGGCGAGGTTGAACGGCGTTTCTTCGAAGTTGGAGCCGCCGACCAGGGCCTTGATCCCGGCGTTGCGGTTGTCGATCACGACCACCGAGGCGGTCGCCGGCAGATAGCCCATGTAGTTGCTGACCGCTTCTTCGGCCGCCGCCTGCAGCTTCAGGTCGAGCGTCGACTTGACCGTCAGCCCGCCGAAGAAGGCCTTCGCGGCGCCGTAGCGTTCGACCAGCTGCTGGCGCAGGTAGGCGGTGAAGTAGGGCGCCTTGGAGTCGAGGGTCGGCGGCTTGATGTCGGCCGGCGAGGGCAGCGCCTGGTGGATCCCTTCGCGGTACTGGTCCATCGAGATGTAGCCCTGTTCCTCCATCTTCTGCAGCACCTGGTTGCGGCGGGCGAGCGCGTTTTCGGGGTAGACCTTGGGGTCGTAGCCGGAGGGCGAGGAGATGATCCCGCCCAGCATCGCCGCCTCCCAGGGCTCGAGCACCGAGGCGCAGGGCTCGGTCGGGGTGCCGCAGCCGGGGTGGGCGGCGCCGAAGTAGGTCCGCGCGGCGGCCTCGATCCCGTAGGCGCCCTCGCCGAAGTAGATCGTGTTCAGGTACTCGGTGAGGATCTTTTCCTTCGACCAGTGGCGCTCGAGCCGGTAGGCCAGCGCCGCCTCGCGGAACTTCTCGAGCACGGTGCGGCTGCCTTCGGCTTCGAGCG
This sequence comes from Solirubrobacterales bacterium, assembly GCA_036494495.1. Lineage (GTDB taxonomy): Bacteria > Actinomycetota > Thermoleophilia > Solirubrobacterales > 70-9 > VAYN01. The sequence continues at coordinate 22,084 of DASXOF010000031.1, forward strand.
CGTTCTTGACGAACTGCTCGGTGATCGTCGAGGCGCCCTGGGCGGCGCTCTGGCTCATCACGTCCTTGACCAGGGCGCGGGCGATCCCCTGGAAGTCGACGCCGCTGTGTTCGTAGAAGCGCGAGTCCTCGATCGACACCACGGCGTTCTTGATGTTGGGGGAGATCTGGGCGCTCGAGAGGAGGATTTTGTTCTGGTCGGAGGTCAGCGTGCCGATCGGCGCGCCGGTGTCGTCGACCACCTCGCTGTTTTTCGAGGCCTTGTATTGGGCGAAGTTGTAGATCGCCGGCAGGTCCTGGGAGACCGCGGCCATCATCCCGAAGACCATCGAGACGACGGCGAGGATGCCGAGCCCGAGGAGGACGAAGAGGATCCGCAGCACCTTCAGCTTCGGCCGCTTCGGCTTCGGCGCGGGCGGCGGCACCGTCGGCGGGGCGGTGGAGGAGGGAGGAGCGGGCGGGACGGGCGGAACCTCGCCGCCGCCGGCCTTCCGGCGCTTTAGTCCTAGGACTGCCATCGAGGGGGAACTGCGCGCACTCTGTGCCGGGACGCAGGCCCCGTCGAGCGAAGGCGGCAGTCTAGCATTGCGACCTTGCCGGATCTGACCAAGAACGCCGTCGACGTGCTGCCCGCGGGGCGCCTCGCGAAGCAGCTCGAGGGGATCCGGCCGCTGCGGGTGAAGCTCGGGATCGACCCGACCACGGCCGACATCCACCTCGGCCACACGGTGGTCCTGGAGAAGCTGGCCGAGTTCCAGCGCGCCGGCCACACCGTGGTCCTGATCATCGGCGACTTCACCGCCCGGGTCGGCGATCCGAGCGGGCGCTCGGCGTCTCGCCCGGTCCCCTCGGTGGAGGAGATCGAGGCCAACGCGGCGACCTACCAGGAGCAGGCCTTCAAGATCCTCGACCGCGAGCTGACCGAGGTCCGCCCCAACAGCGAGTGGCTGGGGAAGCTCGACCTGCTCGAGCTGATGACGAAGACCACCGTGGCGCGCCTGCTCGAGCGAGACGACTTCCAGAAGCGGATGGCGGCGCAGCAGCCGATCGCGGCGCTGGAGCTGCTCTACCCGCTGCTGCAGGGCTACGACTCGGTGGCGGTGAAGGCCGACGTCGAGCTCGGCGGCACCGACCAGAAGTTCAACCTGCTCTTCGGGCGCGACGTCCAGGCCGGCTACGGGGTGCCGCCGCAGTCGATCCAGTCGATCATGACCCTGCCGATCCTGGTCGGCACCGATGGCGTCCAGAAGATGAGCAAGTCGCTCGGCAACTACGTCGGCGTCACCGACCCGCCGGCGGAGATGTTCGGCAAGCTGATGAGCATCCCCGACGAGGCGATGCCCGAGTACTACCGGTTGCTGCTCGGCTCCGAGCCGCCGGCCGGCGAAGCGGTCGCGCAGAAGCGCAACCTGGCCCGCCAGCTCGTCGACCGCTTCCACGGCGCCGGCGAGGGGAGCGCGGCGGAGATGGCCTTCGACCAGGTGCACGTCTTCAGGGTGAGGCCGGACGAGATGCCGGACCTCGACCTCGGCCAGTTCCTCGACGACGGCTCCGAGGTCCATCTGCCGCGCCTGATCGCCTCGGCCTTCTCGATCAGCGCCAGCGAGGCCCGGCGCCTGCTCGCCCAGGGCGGAGTCAAGCTCGACGGCGAGCCGGTCCCCGAGGGGGCCCTCGACATGCCTGCGTCCGAGCTTCTCGGTAAGGTGCTGCAAGTCGGAAAGCGGCGATTCGTGCAGCTTCAGCCCCGCGCCTGAGAAATTCTGGAACCGGGCTGGACAAAGGCTCCGCGAAGCGCTATATTTCCTCGCCCTCTGGGGCCTCCACGTGGGGCCCCAGCGTCTGAGGCGACGAATCCCGTCGCAGAGGCGCAGCGGTCTTTGAAAACTGAGCAGCGTGCACTCCGCGGACCAAGCAATTGGCCTGCGGAATGTTCAGCCCGACCCATTCGGTGCGCCAGCGTGCCGGATGGTTTTGATTTACCTCGTCATACCGGCCGTCGTACTTGTGTACACGGCGGCCATGAAGGCATGACAGGCTCTCTGAGAAGTACGGAAGTACATTTCACGGAGAGTTTGATCCTGGCTCAGGACGAACGCTGGCGGCGTGCTTAACACATGCAAGTGGTGCGACGAACCAGGGCTTGCCCTGGGGCAAAGCCGCGAACGGGTGAGTAACACGTGAGTAATCTGCCCCGATGAC
>DASXOF010000032.1:0-15472 GCA_036494495.1 Solirubrobacterales bacterium
AGGACCTCGCCGCCGTCCACCGCGCCGTCTCCCAGATGAAGCGGCGGCTGGCGACGCTCGGCCAGGAGCAGCGCGGCCGCAGCCGCAGCCAGGTGGTCGACGTGCGGCGGACGATGCGCGCCTCGCTGGAGACCGGCGGCGTGCCGCTGCGGCTCAAATACCGGCCCAAGCGCCCGCGGCGGCCGGAGATCTACGTCCTCTGCGACGTCTCCACCTCGGTGACCTCGGCCAGCGTCTTCTTCCTCTCGGTCCTGCACGCGCTCCACGACTCCTTCCGCAAACTGCGCTCCTTCGTCTTCATCGAGCGGATCTCCGAGGTCACCGACGTCTTCGAGCACGAGCGCGACTTCGCCGTCGTCGCGCAGAAGATCTCCAGCGAGGGCGGCGTCGCCGACGTCTCCGGCTACACCGACTACGGCCGCGTCTGGCTCGAGTTCCTGGCGGAGATCTCCGACGAGCTCGACCCGCGCTCGACCGTGATCGTGCTCGGCGACGCCCGCACCAACGGCCGCGAGCCGCACGCCGAGGTCTTCGCCCAGGTGGCCGAGCGCGCCGGCCGCCTGTTCTGGCTCAACCCCGAGCCGAAGCTCTACTGGAACTACGGCGACTCGGTGATGGCGGCCTACGAGCGCCACTGCGACGGCGCCTTCGAGTGCTGGACGACCAAGCACCTGGAGAACTTCGTCGACGTCGTCGCCGGCGGCGCCCAGCGGCCTTCATGAGCGGTCGCCGCGTCCTCTTCCTGCGCCACGGCGAGTCGGCGCACAACGCCCACACCGGCAGCGAGGCGCTGGCCGACGAGGACGGCGACCTCTTGACCGAGGTCGGCCAGGCGCAGGCGCGCGCCGCCGCTACGGGGCTCGCCGCCCTCGACCTCGGCATCAACCGCCTGCTGACGAGCCCGATGCGGCGCGCCCGCCAGACCGCCGCGGCGCTGGCCGGCCCGCTCGGGCTGGAACCCGAGGTCGTCCCCTACGCCCACGAGATGGGGAGCCCGGAGGAGACCTTCGGGCAGGCGCTGGGCCGGGTGCGGCGGCTGCGGACCGAGCTCGAGGGGCGCCCGGAGGAGGAGCGGCCGCTGCTCGTCAACCACGGGATCTTCGTCCGCTTCTTCCTCCTCGACGCGATGCTCGGCGAGCGCTTCGAGGAGTCGATGCTGCTGCAGATCTGGCACCTGGCCAGCTCCAACTGCGGCCTCACCACCTTCGCCAACGGGGTCACTCGCTACCCCGACGGCAGCCCCATCCCCGGCTGGACCTGCCTCAGCTGGATGGAGCGGCCGTGGGATCGGCCCTGAGCGCTGCGCCCTCGCCGCTCGCCACCCGCACCGGGTCGTCGGGCGAGGCCTGCCAGGGCTCGTTGACGACGGCGCCGGGCGGCGGCGCGATCGGCCCGTCGAGCAGCGGGTCGTCGGTATCGCGCATCCACTCCTCGAGCCGCTCGCGCATCTCGGCGAGGACCGTGGCGCAGTCGGGGTCCTCGACCAGGTTGTCGCCTTCGCCCGGGTCGAGCAGGAGGTCGTAGAGCCGCTCGCGGGGGACGACCCGCTCGCCCCAGCCGGCGGCGACGAGGACGTCCTTCGACTCGCCGTCGTCGCAGTTGGCGAGCACCGGGTGCGGGTAGTCGTCGAAGCGGCGGATGTACTTCCAGCGTTCGGTCCGCACCGAGCGCTGCGGCTCGTAGGCGGCGTGGTAGGTGGTCTCGGCGAAGGTCGCCTCGTGCAGGCGCTCGACCTCGCCGCGGACCAGCGGCATCAGCGAGCGGCCCTGCAGCCAGGCGGGCTGCTCGACCTCGGTCAGCTCGCAGAGGGTCGGGAAGACGTCGAGGTGGGTGACCGGGGCGTCGATCACCTTGCCGCCGGTGAAGCCCGGGCCGCGGAGGATCATCATCACGCCGGTGCCGCGGTCGTGCAGGGTCGCCTTGGCGCCGGGGAAGGCGATCCCGTGGTCGGTGGTGCAGACGACCAGGGTGTTGTCGACCAGGCCGAGGTCGTGGAGCGCGTGGAGGACGCCGCCGATGCCGTGGTCGAGGGCGCGGGCGCTGGCCTTGAAGGAGGCGACGTCGCGGCGCACCGCCGGCAGGTCCGGCAGGTTTTCCGGCGGCAGCGAGTAGAGCGTGTCGCGGACCGAGGTCGGGGCGAAGAAGTCGCGGTGGGTCTCGAAGAAGCCGACCGACATGAACCAGGGCGCCTCGGTCGGGGCGCTGCGCAGCGCTTCGATCGTCAGCGGCGCCACGTCCTCGGCCCGGGTGGACTCGACCTTGACGACCTCGTCGTAGCCGATCACCCCCGGGTCGGACGAGATGTGCTGCTCGCCGATCAGGACCGAGCGGTAGCCGGCGCGGCGCAGCGCGTGGACCCAGTGCTGGCCGTAGTCGTGGAGCTTCCAGCCGCGGTGGGCGAGCCCCTCCATCCCGTTGTTGTGGCAGTACAGGCCGGTCAGCAGGCTGGCGCGGCTGCCGGAGCAGGTCGGCGCGGCGCAGAAGGCCTGGCGGAAGAGCACGCCCTGGTCGGCGAGCATCTGGATGTTCGGCGTCGGGACCTGGAAGCCGTACGGTTGGACGAAGCGCCCGGTGTCGTGCGAGTGGATGTAGAGGATGTTGGGAAGCGCCAAGACTTGGAAGCTCCTGCTTCGGGTACCACGCTCACACTAGCGAGAGGATTGCCGAGGATCGCCTTTTCAATCGTTTGTTGATTAACTTACTCGGCAAAGCTTGCCGATGACCCCCGATCGCTCATATCTGGTCTGCGCCACGCCCCGCAGCGGCAGCACTCTCGTCTGCCACGCGCTGGCCGAAACCGGGGTCGCCGGCCGCCCCGAGGAGTACTTCGAGGCACTCCGCCATTCGGGCCGCCCCCGCCGGCCGGAGGAATACTTCCTCGGCGTCGAGGACCAGTCGATCCGCGACCACCTCGGCGAGCGCTCGATCGGCTCCGAGCCGCCGCCCCGCTCGCCGCTCTGGAGCCGCGCCGCCTACGACCGCTACCTCGAGTGGGCCTTCGAGGCCGGCACCACCCCGAACGGCGTCTTCGGCGCCAAGCTGATGTGGGGCTACTTCGGCGAGCTCGTCAGCCTCCTGCGCAACATCCCCGCCTACCGCGACGTGCCGCTCGCTGAGCTGATGCCGGCCGTCTTCCCCGACCTCACCTTCGTCCGCGTCGTCCGCGCCAACAAGGTCCGCCAGGCGGTCTCCCTCTGGAAGGCGGTGCAGACCGCGAACTGGCGCGAGGACCAGGCCAGCGCCAGCGCCGGCACGATCGAGCAGGACGGCTCTCCCCCCTACCGCACCTTCATCGAGGAGCACCGCCCCCAGCTGAGGTTCCACTACAAGGCCATCGACCACCTGCTGGGTCAGCTGCTGATCGAGGAGGCATCCTGGGACGCCTTCTTCGAGCACTCCGGGATCAAGCCGATCCTGGTCCTGTACGAGAACTTCGCGGCGGACTACGAGACCAGCACCTTGAACCTGCTGGAGCGCCTGGACCTGTCGCCGCCCGACGGTTTCGAGTTCGAGCCGCGGATGAAGCGGCAGTCGGACGGGGTGAACGACGACTGGACGCGGCGGTACAGCGATCTGCGGTTAGGGACCGACTTCGACTTGGTGCCGACGCGGAGCACGGCTGGATAGGAACACGGGCGGGTGGGGCGCTCGGGCAGGGCCTCCCAGACGGAACGCCGCGTCCTTGGATTTCGATGAAGGTTCGGACGCCCGCTCGCGTCGTCCCTCAGTGTCTGGGAGACCCCTACCCGATCACCTTCACGGCCTCGAACCTCCCAACCCCGCCCCGTCCCTCGGAAGCTAAAAACAAAAGGGGGGTCACCCCCTATCTTGGGGAGCTTCGCGGTCGAGCTCCGGGGATTCGAAGCGGGGGTGACTGTCGTGAGCGGGTGCGGGTGGTTCCTCTCCGGACACTCGAGAAAAAATTGTCGGAGGCAATTTTTTCGTCCGGGGAGGGACCGCCCGCGACCGCCCTACCGCAATCCCTATCGAACGACTCCCTCAGCCAGCTCCATCCGCTCCGCAACACCGGTCATGTCCAGCACCCGCACCACCCCAGGAAACCTGCTGGGCACGAACTTCAACCGCGCCGACCCGTTGCTCACGCCCATCGCCCGCACCAGGACCGCGATCCCGGTCGAGTCGATGAACTCGAGCTCGCTCAGATCGACGACGACGCCACCCTCCGGCCGCCCAAGCGCCGCCTCGAGCTCCTGCTCCAAGGTCGGCACAGTCGACAGATCCAACTCGCCGCCGACGCGGATCACCCGGTCGCCGGCGTCGTCGAAGACGCCGACGGCGAGCAGCCCCGTCGACGCGTCGCGGTACTCGACATCCCCCATCGGATCGAGCTTACCGACTTTTCGGACCGAACTCGCCTACTTTTAGCGAGCGGCCCAGGAGTCGGGCTCGGCGACGTAGTCGCCGACGACGCTCGGCATGTTGCCGGAGGCGAGATCGGCGAGCGTCACCCCCTCGAGGACCGAGCGGAGGCTGGCGCGGACGGCGATCCAGACCTCCTGCAGGTGCTCGGCGCTGCCGCGGTATTCGATCGTCTCGGGCGGCTGCGACTGGACGTTGGCGATCGGCCCCTCGACGGCGCGGACGACGTCGGCGATCGACACCTCGTCGGCCGGCCGCGCCAGCCAGTAGCCGCCCTTGGCGCCGCGCCGGGCGCGGACAATGCCGCTGTGCTTCAGCTCGAGCAGGATGTGCTCGAGGAACTGCAGCGGGATTTCCTGGGCGTCGGCGAGGCGCTCGCCCTTGACCGGCCCGTCGTCGCCGACCGCAGCCAGCTCGACCGCGGCGCGCACGGCGTAATCGGCCTTGGCGGAGACACGCATGCGGCTATTGAATCAATCGGCGGGCAGCGTGCGGGCCGAAGCGGCGCCCTGAGCCGCTTCTTGCTCGTGCTGGCGTTGCCGGCGCTTGTTCAGGTGGTGCGGCGCGTAGAGGATCGCTCCGAGCCCGACCGCGGCGACGCCGGCGGCGATCGGCCAGACGTCCGGATCGCCCTTCAGCACGGTGACGATGCCCGAGCCCATCAGGACGAGCCCGAGGGCGATGCGGATGAAGCCCTGCGGGGCGCGGTCGGAGAGGGCGGCGCCGACGATCACGCCGGGGATCGAGCCGACGAGGATGTTGCCGGCGAGCCCGAAGTCGATGTTGCCGCCGATCCAGTGGGCGATCGCCGCCGCCGAGAGCAGGACGGCGGCGTGGACGATGTCGGTCCCGACCACTTTCTTCGGCGCCAGCCGGTAGACGGCGATCAGCAGGATCGCGATCACCGTGCCCGAGCCGGCCGAGGTGATCCCGATCACGAAGCCGGTGGTGGCGCCGATCACGACCGCGGCGACCTTGTGGCGGGTTTCGACGTCGAAGCGCTCGCGCTCATCGATCAGGTTGCGCAGGATCAGCGCCCGCAGCAGGGTGACGACGCCGACCATCAGCAGGGTGCCGCCGAGCACCGCGTAGAGCAGTTCGTCCATCCGGTCTTCGGAGACGTGCTGCTTGACGATCGCGATCAGCCCGACCCCGGCGACCGCGGCCGGGACGCTGCCGTAAGCGAGCCAGCGGACCAGCTCGAGGTTCACGGTCCGCATCTTCAGGTGGCGCCAGCTGCCGACCATCTTGGTGATCGCCGAGTAGAAGATGTCGGTCCCGATCGCGGTGGACGGGTTGGTGCCGAAGATCAGGATCAGCAGCGGCGTCATCAGCGAGCCGCCGCCCATGCCGGTCATGCCGACGAGGGCGCCGATGCCAAATCCGAAAAGGACGATTGCCGGGTCCATGGTCCTGGTCCGCGCGGCACATCTCTCGACTTTCCTGACTGCCTAGGTCAGGAGCGCGGAAACCGGCAGGATACCAGCGATGGAGCCCGGCGCGGAAGCCTCGAGCGGCACTGACGCCGGCGCTGCGGTCGTCGTCAGCGGCCTCGCACATCGCTTCGGCGAGCTCGAGGTGCTCAGCGGCCTCGACCTCGAGGCGCCGCCCCACGCCGTGCTCGGCCTGGTCGGGCCCTCGGGCTGCGGCAAGTCGACCCTGCTCGAGCTGCTCTGCGGGCTGCGCGAGCCGAGCGCCGGGACGGTCGCGGTCGGCGGCGAGGAGGGCGCGGCCGGGCGCCTCGCCAACTGCGCCTTCATGCCCCAGCGCGACCTCCTCCTGCCCTGGTACTCGGCGCTCGACAACGCCGCCCTGGCGCTGCGCAACCGCGGCCTCGGCAGGGCCGAGGCCCGGCAGCGCGCCGGCGCCCTCTTCGGCCGCTTCGGCCTCGCCGGCTTCGAGCGCGAGCGGCCGGACCGGCTCTCGGGCGGGATGCGGCAGCGGGTCGCCTTCCTCCGCACCCTCGTCGCCGGCAAGCCGGTGCTGGCGCTCGACGAGCCGTTCGCCGCGCTCGACGCGATCACCCGCGCCGAGATGCAGGAATGGCTCGCCGGGGCGCTGCGCGAGGACCCCCGCACCACCGTCCTCGTCAGCCACGACGTCGAGGAGGCGCTCTACCTCTGCGACCGCGTCGCCGTGCTCTCGGCCCGCCCGGGGCGGATCGTCGCCGAGCTGCAGGCGCCGGCGCCGCGGGCGCCGGACCGGCTGGCGGCGATCACCGACCCGGCCTTCGTCCACGCCCGCGAAGAGGCGCTGCGGGCGCTGCGGGAGGGCTCGCGATGAGGACCGCCCGTCGCATCGTCCTGCCGCTGCTGCTGCTGGCGGCGCTGGTCGGCGCCTGGCAGGTCGCCGCCGCCAACGGCGCGATCGCCGAAGCGCTCAGCCTCGAAGCGTTCCTCGTCCCCTCGCCGGCCGAAGTCGGCAGCGCCCTCTGGGAGAACCGCGGCCTGCTCTGGGAGAACACCTGGGTCACGCTGCGCGAGATCCTCGTCGGGCTCGGCTTCGGGATCCTCGCCGGGATCCTCCTGGCGGTGCCGATGCGCTTCTCCTCCCTGCTCCGCGACGCGGTCTTCCCGCTCGCGGTGGCGGCGCAGGCGATCCCGATCGTCGCGATCGGGCCGATCCTGCTCGTCTGGTTCGGCTTCGGGATCTGGCCGAAGGTGATCCTCGTCGCCCTCGCCTGCTTCTTCCCGATCCTCGTCACCACCCTCGACGGGCTGCGCACGGTCGAGCCCGAGGCGGTGAAGATGATGCGGACGCTCGACGCCTCGCGCTGGGCGATCTTCCGCCGGGTCGAAGTGCCGACCGCGCTGCCCTCCTTCTTCAGCGGTCTCAAGGTCGCCGCCGCGATCGCCCCGATCGTCGCCCTCTTCGCCGAGCTGGTCGGCTCCAGCTCGGGGCTGATGCACGAGATCATCACCGACAACGCCAGCCTCGAGATCGCCCGCGTCTTCGCCGCCGTCGTGATCCTGATGGTGATCGGCCTGCTGCTCTTCGCCCTCGCCTCGCTCGCCGAGCGCCTCGTCGTCCGCTGGCGATGAGCCTCGGCGCGCCCTGTCGGCCCATCTCGCTACAACTCAGGGCGTGAGCCGCCCCCGAACCACGGCGATCGCCCTCGCGGTCGCGCTGACGCTCGCCGCCCTCGTGCTTGCCGCCTGCGGCGAGAAGTCCGAGAGCGAAAGCGGCGGCAAGGAAACGCAGCAGCTGAGCCTGGCGCTCGACTTCTACCCCAACCCCGACCATGCCGGGATCTACATGGCGGAGGAAAAGGGCTTCTTCGAAGAAGCCGGGCTCGACGTCGCGATCAGCGCCCCCTCCGACCCGAGCGCGCCGCTGAAGCTGGTCGCCAGCGGCAAATCCGACCTCGCGATCACCTACGAGCCGGAGGTGGTGCTGGCGCACGAAGAGGGGCTGCCGGTGACCGCGGTCGCCGCCCTCGTCAACCGGCCGCTGACCTCGATGATCTGGCTGCGCAGCTCGGGGATCAAAAGCGTCGCCGGGCTCGCCGGCAAGACCGTCGCCACCGCCGGCATCCCCTACCAGGACGCCTTCCTGACGACCATCCTCAACCGCGCCAAAGTCGACCCCAACACGGTCAAATCCGTAAACGTCGGCTTCGGCCTGCTGCCGGCGCTGGTCAGCGGCCAGGCGCAGGCGATGCTCGGCGGCTTCAGCAATGTCGAGGGCGTCGACCTGCAGCAGCGCGGCAAGGCGCCGGTGATCACCCCGGTCGACCAGCTCGGCGTCCCGACCTACGACGAGCTGGTGATCGTCGCCAACTCCAACGACCTCGACGCGCAGGCGGAAGAGATCCGCCTCTTCATCGCCGCGCTCGAACGCGGCACCGACGCCGCCGTCGCCGACCCCCAGGCCGCGACCGCGGCGATCACCGCCGCCAACGGCGACCTCGAACCGAAGCTGACCGCGGCCGAGGTCGAAGCGACGCTGCCGATCCTGGCCGCCCGCGACGGCAACCACCCCTACGGCTACATGGACCCCGCGCAGTGGGAAGCGTTTGCCGCCTGGATGCGCGACGAAGAACTGATCTCGGGCCTGCCGAAAGCGCCCGAGCTGCTGAGCAACGACTACCTCTCGGGCGTTATCCCCGAATAGCGCAGCGCGTCCTCGTCGATCAGGCGGGTGACTTCGCGGGCCGGCATCGCCGCGTGGAAGAGGTGGCCCTGGGCGTAGTCGCAGCCGAGCCGGCGCAGCTCCGCCAGCTGCACCTCGTTCTCGACCCCCTCGGCGATCACGTCGAGCGAGAGCGCCCGGGCCATGCCGATGATCGCCTCGACGATCGCCGTCCGCTCCTGTTCCATCCCCAGCGCGTCGACGAAGGAGCGGTCGATCTTCAGCGCGTCGAAGGGGAAGCGGTTGAGGTAGGCGAGCGATGAGTAGCCGGTGCCGAAGTCGTCGAGGACGAGGCGGACGCCGAGCTCGTTCAGCGCTTCCAGCGACCTGATAGCGGTCGTCGACTCCTCGACCAGGACGCTCTCGGTGATCTCCAGCACCAGGTGGACGGGGTCGATGCCGGTGCTCGCGATCACCTCCTCCACCGTCTCCGGCAGGTCGCGGTGGGCGACCTGGCGAGCGGAGAGGTTGACGGCGACGTCGAGCGGCCGCGCGTCGGGCCGCAGCCGGTGCCACTCCAGCGCCTGGCGGCTGGCGCGCTCCTGCACCCAGCGCCCGATCGGCTCGATCAGGCCGCTGTCCTCGGCGATCGAGACGAAGTCGGCGGGGTCGAGCAGGCCGCGGCTCGGATGCTGCCAGCGGACCAGCGCCTCGAGGCTCGAGATCTCGCCGGTGCGGAGGCTGACGACCGGCTGGTAGTGGAGGGTCAGCTCGTCGCGGTCGAGGGCGTCGCGCAGCTCGCGTTCGACCTCGAGGCGGCGAATCGCCCCGGCCCGCATCTCGGCGTCGAAGAGGACGCAGCGGGCGCGGCCGCCTTCCTTGGCGCGATACATGGCGGCGTCGGCGTCCCTGATCAGGAGCTCGGCGTTGCCGCGCTGCTCGTCGTCGTGGCGGGCGACGGCGACGCCGATCGAAGCGGTGACGAAGTGCTCGACGCCGTCGATCACGAACGGGTGGTCGAAGGCCGAGGCGACGCGGTCGGCGATCGCCAGCGCCTCGCCTTCGTCGGCCAGGCGGTCGATCAGGATCCCGAACTCGTCGCCGCCGAAGCGGGCGACGAGGTCGCCGGGCCGCAGGTGGGAGCGCAGCCGCGGCGCAACCGCGCGCAGCAGCGCGTCGCCGGCGTGGTGGCCGAGGCTGTCGTTGATCAGCTTGAAGTGGTCGAGGTCGAGGAAGAGGATCCCGACCGGGGAGCCCGAGACGGCGGCGGCCCGCAGCGCCTCGGCCAGGGCGTCGACGAAGCTGAGCCGGTTGGGCAGCCCGGTGAGGGCGTCGTGGAGGACCCGGTGCCGGAGCGCTTTGTCGGCGGCGTGACGCTCGATCGCGTCGGCCAGGACGTTGGCTGCGGCCTGGACGAAGGGGACGTCGTTGGCGCTGAAGCGCCCCGGTTCGGTCGAGTGGATGTCCAGCACGCCGAAGGGGCGGTCCTTGCCGTCGATCGTCATCGCCAGGCTCGAGGCGGCGCCGAAGACGCGCAGCACCGGCGGCATCGTGAACCGCTCCTCGCTGCGCCAGTCGGAGACGATCGCGTGGGTGCCGGCGTCGAAGGCGGCGCCGGCATGCGAGTCGCGGGCGGCGGAGACGCGGCGGCCGGCGCCGACCAGCTCCTCCTCGAGCCCGGCCCGCAGCTTCAGCCGCCGGCCGTCGCGGCCGACCTCCCAGATGCAGGCACTGTGGACGCCGGGGAGGGCGCCGATCAGCTCGGTGGCGGCGTGCATCAGCCGCTCCGGGTCGCCGTCGGAGAGCGCCCGTTCGCCGAGCTTGGCGACCACTTCCTGCTGGTCGACCGAGTGCTGCAGGTCGACCTCGGCGCGTTTGCGCTTGGTGATGTCGAAGAGCACGCCGTGCCAGACCGGGACCCCCTCCTCGTCGGCTTCGAGCACCGCCTCGTCGAGCACCCAGGCGACCTCGCCGTCGCGGCGGAACATGCGGTACTCGATCGGCACCGTCCGGCGGCTGCCGACCAGAGCCTCGTCTTCGACCCCCAGCGCCCGCTCGCGGTCCTCGGGATGGAGCAGCCGCGCCCAGAGGCCCGGGTCGGAGAGGAACTCCTCGGCGCTGTAGCCGAGCATCTCCTCCACCTGCGGGCTGACGTAGCGCCAGCGGCCCTGCTCGCCGAGCTCGGAGGCGTAGACGATCACCGGCAGCCGCTCGACCATCCGGCGGTAGTCCTGCCCGCCGCCGCCGGCGATCTGGTCGAGGAACTTGCGGACCTCGTCGTCGGGCCAGTTCGTATCGCCGCTCTCAGGCATCGCGGAGGTATCGACAGATCCACGCAGCGCTTGAACCTCGGCAAGCTCGGCACCGACTCGTGCATCACCAAGGGCCCTGTTGCTCGCGTGAGGAGACATGGTTCCTCTAAGTAGTTGACCGGTGCCGGGTCCGAACTGGTTTTGAAAACCCGTTAAGCCGCGTGTCGGAGCGGTGGGCCGGTGGCGATCGAGCGGTAGAGGCCGCTCAGCGTCAGCGTCCCGACCAGGCCGCGGTAGGGCTCGTAGGGGGCATAGAACTCTTCGACCTCGGGGATCGTGGCGCGGCGGCCGAGGTTGGCGAGGTGACCGACCAGCTTGATGTAGCCGAGGTCGCCGGCCGGCAGCGAGTCCATCTCGCCGCGGCCGAAGAGGGACAGGCACTGGACCGTCCAGGGACCGATTTCGGGGGTCGCCAGCAGGCGCTCGTCGGCGCCGGGGTCGGCCACGTCGCAGCGGCCGGTGGCGACGTCGCGGGCCAGCCGCCGCAGCGCCACCGCGCGGCCGGCGGAGAGGTCCATCGCCTGCAGTTCGGCCGGGGCGCGGCCGGCGATCGTCGCCGCCGGCGCCGCGTCGCGGGGAGCGCGCGGGCCGTCGCCGAGCCGAGCCCCCCAGCGGCCGACGATCCGGCGTTCGATCAGCGCCGCCCGCGAGGACTCGATCAGCTGCTTGACCACCGCCGAGGCGAGCGCCTCCCAGGGCCAGGGGGCGCGCAGCGGCCGGAAGTGCGGGGTGCGGCGGATCAGCGGCCGCAGCAGCGGGTCGAGGCGGAAGCGGCGCTGGAACGGGGCGAGGTCGTAATCGACGCCGAGCGCGAAGCGCATCCGCTCGATCGCGGTGCCGAGCTGGGCCCGGTTGGCGGGCGCCGGTTCCGGCTCGGCGAAGGCGCGGCGGATCGCCGCGGCGTCGCGGGAGAAGCGCAGCTCGCGCGGCGGGACCGCCTCGGCCCGCACCACCACCCGGTCCCTGGCGGGCTGCCAGGCGCGGACCAGGACCGGCGCCCCCTCGACCCGGAGCAGCCGGCGCGCCACCCCGCCTTCGACCCGCAGGGTGCCGTCGCTCGAGCCGCGCGGCAGCCGGTAGGGCGAGGCCGGGCGGACCTCGACCTCCAGTGCTCCCATCAGCTCACCGCTCAGCGCGGGCCGAGCAGGTGGACGTCGACGAGGAAGGAGCGGCTGGCGACGATGCTCTGCCGCTCGCGGCGTCGCAGGGCGCGCCGGCGGGGGGAGCGGGAGCGGCCGCCGACGGCGGAGACCGCGCGCACGGCGGCGACGGTGGCGGCGCCGGCGATCACGCCGCCGGCGGCAGCGATCGCCGCGGTCCGCACCTCGGCCCGCAGCGCAACGGCGCCCGGCTCGCGGTAGGAGACGGGCAGCGCCCGCACCGGCCCGGTCGCCTCGCGCGGCTCGGCGTCCTCCTCGGCGACGACCTCGCCATCCAGTTCGAACTCGCTCATCCCGCGACTGTAACGAGGGCTCAGGTCGCTCTTCTCCAGGCCCGCCGGAACCGGCGCAGATTGCGGATTTCGCCACCCCGGAGCCGGCGCCGGGCTGCGCCCCCGGGTGCCGCAGGGGCACTCAATAGACTTGCCGTCGATGAGCGAGACCGCGAAGGCTCCGGTCGACGTCTTCGAGAAGGCGCGCAGCCACGACCGCCTCGAGCAGCTCGAAGCCGCCAAGGAGCACGACCTCCTCCCCTACTTCCGCCTGCTGACCTCGCAGGCCGGCCCGGTGGTCGAGATGGAAGGGCGGGAGACGATCATGCTCGGCTCCAACAACTACCTGGGGCTGACCGGCGACGAGCGGGTCAAGCAGGGCGCCCGCGAGGCGCTCGAGACCTTCGGCACCGGGGTCACCGGCTCACGCCTGCTGAACGGGACGACGCCGCTGCACCTCGAGCTCGAGCGCGAGCTGGCGGAGTGGATGGAGACCGAGGACGCGATCGTCTTCACCACCGGCTACCAGGCCAACGTCGGCGCCCTGGGGACGATCCTCGGCCCCGGCGACACGGTGATCTGCGACTCCGGCGACCACGCCTCGATCCTCGACGGCTGCCGCCTCGCCGGCGCCAAGCTGCGCCCCTTCCGCCACAACCGGATGGAGAAGCTGGAGAAGATGCTCGGCCGCGCGGCCGAAGACGGCGGCGGCATCCTCGTCGTCGTCGACGGCGTCTTCTCGATGGAGGGCGATGTCTGCGACCTGCCCCGGATCGTCGAGCTCTGCCGCGGCTACGGCGCCCGGCTGATGCTCGACGAAGCCCACGGCGCCGGCGTCCTCGGCGCCCGCGGCGCCGGCGCCGCCGAGCTGTTCGGGCTCGAGGACGCGGTCGACCTGCGGATGGGGACCTTCTCCAAGAGCCTCGCCTCCTGCGGCGGCTTCGTCGCCGGCCCGGCCGACGTGATCGAGTACCTGAGGATCTCCTCGCGGGCCTTCATCTTCAGCGCCTCGGCGGTGCCGGCGGCGGTCGGCGCGGCGCTGGCGGCGCTGCGGGTGATCCGCGCCGAGGGCCCGGAGCTGTTCGCCCGCCTGCTCGACAACGCCTCCTACCTGCGCGAGGGCCTGCGCGGGCTCGGGCTGCGGGTGGTCGAGCCGGGGACGCTGCCGGACGGGACCGTGGCGACGACGCCGGTGGTGCCGGTCGTGGTCGGCGACGACTGGCAGGCGGTGCTGCTCTGGAAGGCCCTGTTCGACGCCGGTGTCTACACCAACGTCGCGATCCACCCGGCGGTGCCGCCGGGCGGGGCGCTCTTGCGCACGAGCCTGATGGCGACCCACGAGCGTGCCCACCTCGACCGCGCGTTGAACGTGGTCGAGCGAACCATCGCCGGCTTTCCGGACCTTCCCCGGTCCTGATCCGACCCTCGTCGGCGATAACCGAACTTTGACATCCCCCGCTGTGGGTAGTTTCAGGCTTGGGCGGATTGGGACAAGTCCACCGTTGTGTCGAAATTGTTGCTCTTAGCGGGTGGGCTACCCGCCTTTTCTGTCCGACCGGGTTGACGGGCGCTACCGCGACGACGTAGCTTGGCCCCCTCGCCGAAGCGGCCCTGGGCGGGGCGACCGGACCTAATGGGAAACCGGTCGAGGCCATTAGCGGGCCGCAGGCGAAGACCCAGTTAATCGATTCCTTTGAAGGGAGGAGTCCCAGTGGACGCTGCCGCCACCATGGCATCCGCAACCCGTGAAGCACCCTCGATCGAGGCCCCCCAACATATGAGAGCTCTCGAACGCGCCAACAGCGTGCGCCTCGCTCGGGCCGAGCTGAAGCGGGCGATCGCCCGCGGGGACCGCGATGCCGCCGAGGTGGTCCGCGACTGCCCCTGGGAGACGGAGAGCATGACGATCGCCGAGCTGCTGACCAGCCAGCGTCGCTGGGGCCGCACCCGCGCCCGCAAATTCTTGATGCCGCTCTCGCTCAACGAGAACAAGCAGCTGGGAACGCTGACCTCCCGCCAGCGCCGCATGCTCTCGACCGAGCTCGCCAGCCGCACCCGCAGCGGCGCCCCGACGGCGACCATCGCCGCCTGACCGACTGCCCCCCGGGCCACCCCGCGCCGACGGGCCGGAAATCGCCGTAGCGGTTTTCGGCCCGTCTGCCGCCAGCTAACCCCGCAGCCCGCCGATCCGGTAGCTGAGACCGCCTGAGGCTCGCTGGAAAGCGCGCCTGAGGAGGAAGAAGGCGACCAGGAAGCAGGCGGCGCCGACCGGCAGCGCCACCGCCAGCACCTGCTTGAAGGCGTAGAAGAGCAGGCCGACGACGACGACGAAGGCGAAGCCGGCGAGCAGGCTCGTGTGCGAGCGGTAGCCGCCGAAGTGCTCGCGGATCGCCACCTCCATGCCGCCGAGGCCGGCGCAGGCGACGCCGACCCCGATCAGGGTGTCGTTGCCGCCGAAGATGCCGATCGCCAGCGAGACGATCCCGGCGAGGATCGCCAGCTCGGCCAGCGGCGCCCTGCCCCAGGGCGCGGGCGGCCGCTCGTCGGCTGAAGGCGCGCGCGGCGGCGGCGCAGCGGCGGTCGACGCGGCCGCCGAGGACTTCGCCGCCGGCTTCGGCGGCGCCGCCTTACGTGGCCGCCGTCCCCCCCGCTTCTTCTTCGAGCTGCTGCTCAACGGCCGTCAGCCGCCCGGCTAACGGGCATCCGGAGGAGACCTTGACCCGCCACCAGCCCATCAGCATCCCCAGCAGGCCGTAACGGGGCACCGACTGCCAGCCGCCGCAACCGGGCTCTCCGACGTCGGCACGCTTGATCTCCAGCCCCCGGTGCTCCTCGGGCGCCTCGAGCAGCGCCGTCAGCAATTCCCGGTTGCGCGCCTCGAGCTCGGCCCGCTCCGCCAACGCGCGCCGCGCCTCGGAGACGCGGTCGGCGAGGTCGTCGCGGATCCGCTCGAGGTCGCCGAGGTCGAGGAGGCGGGGTGCGGCTGAAGAGCCCTGGACGTGGTGATCGAGAGCGAGGCGCGGGAAGGCCTCGGCGGTGAGGCGGGCAAGCTCGCGCTCGAGGCGGCCGACCTGGGTGCGCAATTGCGCACGTGCGGCGCGCTCGTCGGCGACGACGACGCTGGATTCTGCTCCCGCCCGGTGTTTGAGCAGTTGCTGCATGGGCTCCCGGGGCGAGTGTAGATCACGGCTGGTGAGGGTTCGTTAAGGGATCGGGGTTTGGCGGGGGCGATCGCCGGCATCCCCTCTGAAAACGCTCGCTCCGCTCGCTGGAGTGT
>DASXOF010000033.1:0-4836 GCA_036494495.1 Solirubrobacterales bacterium
CCGACCAAAAGTGCAAGTCCGAGCGGGGCGGGCGGCGCGGTGAGCGACGGCGGGTCAGCGGGTGGCGGTTGCGTCTCTCAAGGCCCTGCCGAGCTGCTCGACGGTGATCACGCCGCTGAGGCGGCCGTCGGCGTCGACGGCCATCAGGGCGCCGAAGCGGCGCAGGTTCTGGTTCGAGAGGAGGGCATCGAGGGGGGTGTCGTCGCGGACGAAGAGGCCGCGGTCGGCGTCGACTATGTCGGAGACGTGGGAGCTGGCGCGGGAGACCTCGGGCACCTCGTCGGCGCGGTCGCGCTGCAGCAGGCCGAGGAACTTGTAGGCGGCGTCGACCACCGGGAACCAGGGCCAGCGGTAGCGGAGGAAGTACTCGTCGAGGGCCTGCTCGACGCTGAGGTCGCCGGGAATCGCGACCGGTTCGCGGTCCATCACGTCGGCGACGCAGACCTCGCCGATCCTGCTCGTCAGCGCCGTCTGCATCGCGGCGCCGCGGGCGGCGCCGTTGACGACGGTGCCGATCAGCGCCAGCCAGACGCCGCTGAGGAAGTCGCCGCTGGCAATCAGGACGAGGCCGCCGGCGATGAAGAGGTAGCCGAAGCCACGCCCCATCTGCGCCGCGATCCGCGTTGCCCGACTGCGGTCGCCGGTGCGCCACCAGATCAACGCCCGGGCAATCCGGCCGCCGTCCATCGGGAAGGCCGGCAGCAGGTTGAAGACGAGGACGATGCCGTTGATCGTCGCCAGCCAGGCCAGCATCGAAACGAAGGCCGAGACGCCGGCCTCGGTCTTGAATTCGAGCGAGAGCCGGAAGATCTGGCCGAATTCGCCGAAGCCGGCGGCGATGCCGCCGGCCAGGTAGAGGAGGACGGCGAGCGCCAGCGTCACCGCCGGGCCGGCGACGGCGACCTCGAACTCGGCCTCCGGGCTGTCGGTTTCGCGGTCCATCCGCGCCACCCCGCCGAGCATCCAGAGCTGGATGCTGGAGATGCCGACGCCGCGGCGGAGCGCCGCGAAGGCGTGGCCCAGCTCGTGCAGGAGGATCGAGCCGAAGAAGCCGATCGCGCTGAGGATCGCCAGCCCGAAGGCCTGGGTGCTGGTGCTCGACTGGCCGAGGATGTCGCCGTAGACGCTCGACATCGAGACGATCAGCAGGAAGAGGATCACGAACCAGGACCAGTCGACGGTGATCCGGATACCGCGCACGTGGAAGAGGGTGAAGGAGGTCCCGCCCAGCATCCCCCAAATGGTACGGGCCCTCCCCGGCATCCGGGAGCGGCTACCGTGACCGGCATGGCGGGGGTCGCGGAGGCGCTGCGGGCGCAGCTCGAGGAACTGGAGCGGATCGAGCGGCCGTCGGCCTCGCAGGGCGAACGCCGAGCCGCCGAGTGGATCGCCGCGCGCTTCGCCGAGGCCGGGGCCGAAGCGCGGATCGAGGCCGTCCCCGCCCACGGCACCTACTGGTGGCCGCTCGGGATCGGCGCCGCGCTCGGCGTCGCCGGCGCGCTCGCGGCGCTGCGCGGGCACCGGGCCCTCGGCGCCGCGCTGGGGGCGCTCGGCGCCGCCGGGCTCGCCGACGAGTTCCCGCCCGGGCGCCGCCGCCTGCGCCGCTCTTTCCTCCCCACCCGCACCGCCTACAACGTCATCTGCGAGCTCGGCGACCCGGCGGCCGAGCGCACGGTCGTGATCACCGGCCACCACGACGCCGCCCACTCGGGCATCGTCTTCCACCCGGCGATCCCGGAGATCGCCGACCGCCTGGGGATGATCGAGCGGGTCGAGACCAGCCCGGCGCTGATGGCGCCGGTGGTCGGCGGCCCGATGCTTGCCGGGCTCGGCGCCGCCGCCGGCTCCCCCGCCCTCGCCAAGGTCGGGCTCGGGCTCAGCGCCGGCACCGTCGCGGCGATGGCCGAGATCGGGATGCGCGCGGTGGTCCCCGGCGCCAACGACAACGGCACCGCGGTGGTCGCCCTGCTGGAGTTGGCCCGCCGCTTCAAAGCCGAGCCGCCCGAGGGCGTCCGCGTCCTGCTCGTCTCGATGGGCGCCGAGGAGTCCTTCAGCGAGGGGATCAAGGGGTTCGGCGAGCGTCACTTCGGCGAGCTGCCGACCGACAGCACCTTCTTCCTCTGCCTCGAGTCGGTCGGCTCACCGCACCTCCTGGTCCTGCGCGGCGAGGGCTTCCTGAAGATGCGCGAGTACCCGCCCCGCTCGCTCGCCTTCTTCGACGACCTCGCCGAGGAGCTGGGGATCTGGCTCTATCCGAACCTGCGCCTCCACAACGGCACCGACGGGCTCGAGCCGCTCGCCGCCGGCTACCAGGCGGTCGCGCTCTGCTCCTGCACCGACCTCAAGCAGGCGGCGAACTACCACTGGCCCAACGACGTCGCCGCCAACATCGACTTCGACACTCTCTGCGACGCCGTGCGGCTCAGCGAGACCGCGGTCAGACGCCTCGGACACCGCTGGCTGTAGCGCCAACCGCTGTGTGACGAATCCCGACTACGCACTCGGGTTTGGGCTGTATAGCATCCGCGCTCGTGCCCACCCATGACGTTCTCGTAATCGGCGCCGGTCTGGCCGGCCAGCGCGCCGCCCTTGCAGCCGCCGAGCAGGGTGTTTCGGTCGGAATCATCAGCAAGGTACACCCGGTCCGGTCCCACTCCAACGCCGCCCAAGGCGGCATCAACGCGGCGCTCAACCCAGATGACACCTGGGAGTCGCATGCATTCGACACCGTCAAGGGATCCGATTACCTCGGTGACCAGGACGCGATCGAAGTAATGGCGCGTGAGGCGCCGGAAGAAATCCTCCATATGGAGCATCTCGGCGTCACCTTCCACCGCAACGAGGAGGGTCGACTCGGGACCCGCGCCTTCGGCGGCGCCTCCGCCGCCCGTACCTACTACGTGGCCGACATCACCGGCCAGGCGATCATGCACGTGCTCTACGAGCAGCTGATGAAATACAGCGAGCAGGTCGCCCGCTACGAGGAGTGGTTCTGCACCTCCCTCGCCCTCGACGAGGCCGGCGAGTGCTGCGGCGTCGTCACCCGCAACGTCGCCGACGGCTCGATGGAGCTGTTCCAGGCGAAGTCGGTGATCCTCGCCTGCGGCGGCAACGGCCAGGTCTGGAAGCCCACCACGAACGCCCTGATCTGCACCGGTGACGGGATCGCGATGGCCTACCGCGTCGGCGCCAAGCTGATGGACATGGAGATGATCCAGTACCACCCGACGACGCTGGCGGGCAAGGGGTTCCTGATCACCGAGGGTGCCCGCGGCGAGGGTGCCCACCTGCTGAACAAGAACGGTGAACGCTTCATGGAGAAGTACGCGCCGAACAAGATGGAGCTCGCCTCCCGCGACGTCGTCTCCCGCGCCGAGCAGACCGAGATCAACGAGGGCCGCGGCTTCCCCGACGGGACCGTCGCCCTCGACATCACGGTGGTGCCGAAAAAGCGCGTCCACGAGGCGCTGCGCGAGATCGTCCTCGTCGGCATCGACTTCGCCGGCGTCGACATCACCCGCGAACCGATCCACATCAAGCCCGGCAACCACTACACGATGGGCGGCGTCAAGACCGACGTCGAGGGCCGCACCGACATCCCCGGCCTCTACGCCGCCGGCGAGACCGCCTGCGTCTCGGTCCACGGCGGCAACCGCCTCGGCGCCAACTCGCTGCTCGACACGCTGATCTTCGGCCGCCACTCCGGCGTCGACGCAGCCAAGCGGGCGAAGCAGATCGACGCCTCGAAGCCCTCGAAGAAGGTGCTCGAGGACGAGGAGGCGATGATCGCCGACATCAACTCGCGCGCCAAGGGCTCCGGCCGCCGGGTCTCGGAGATCAAGCTCGAGCTCGGCCAGACGATGGACAAATACGTCGCCGTCTTCCGTGAGGAGGCCGGGATCCAGCAGGCGCTGGAGATCGTCCGCCGCCTCAAGGAGGAGGCCAAGACCGCCTACATCGACGACCACGGCCAGATCTTCAACCAGGATCTGATCGGGGCGATCGAGCTCGGGTACATGCTCGACAACGCCGAGTGCACCTGCATCGCCGCGCTCGAGCGCAAGGAGAGCCGCGGCGCCCAGTACCGCACCGACTACCCGGAGCGAAACGACGAGGAGTGGCTCAAACACATCGACCTGCAGAAGGCCGATGACGAGATCGAGCTCTCCTACTCCGAGGTCACGATCACCCAGTGGCAACCGGAAGCGAGGACCTACTGATGGCCGACTACACGATCAAAGTCCGCAGGTTCCAGCCGGAGAGCGGCGAGGGCCCGTACTGGGAGGAGTTCGGCGTCGAGCTCGACCCCTCGCTCTCGGTCCTCGACGCGCTGCTGCAGGCCAAGGACCGCGACGACGGCTCGCTGGCCGTCCGCTGCTCCTGCCGCGCCGCGATCTGCGGCTCCTGCGGGATGAAGATCAACGGCCAGTCCGGCCTCGGCTGCAAGACGCAGATCGGCGAGGCCCAGGAGCTGGCCGACAAGAAGGCGAGCGCGGTCGGCGGCGCCAGCAGCGGCAATACGGTGGTGATCGAGCCGATGGGGGACATGCCGGTGATCAAGGACCTGGTGACCGACATGGAGTCGACCCACTGGACCAAGATCCGCCGCGTCACCCCCTGGCTCCTGCCGCACGGCGAGCCGCCCGAGCGCGAGTACGTGGTCGAGCCGGAATCGATGATCGATATCACCCAGTCGATGGCCTGCATCCAGTGCGGCGCCTGCGTCTCCTCCTGCCTCTCGATGGAAGCCGACCCCGACTTCATCGGCCCGGCGGCGCTGGCCAAGGCCTACCGCTTCGTCGGCGACCCGCGCGACGCCGAGACGGTCGAGCGCCT